>JBJMGS010000258.1:0-15875 GCA_045807785.1 Pyrinomonadaceae bacterium | reverse complement strand
TGATTGTTCGTCTGCGGCGCGGCTGAAACCGGCGCGGGCGGCTGCTGCGCGGCGCGCTTCTGGTAGGCGTTGATCGCGAAGATGCCGACGAGGCCGCCGATCATCCCGGCGGCGACGGCGAGCGCGACGAGCGTGAGGGAGCGTGCGCGCCCTTCTCTCGTCCGCGCCGCGGGGTGCGTTAACGGTACAGCCGGGCGCGCGCGGTGTATCGAGTTTTCGTCGAAGTTCGGCGGCGAGAGAGTCCTTTCCGCGCCGCCCGATCCCTCCGGCGGGGGAAAGTTTAGTGGCGTGACGCCCTCTCGCTCGTTCATTTTGCACACACCTCTCGCTGGCTGTAATCGAGACAGTTCACGGCTGCCCCACCTTACTCAAAGCAAACGCGACGCCAGACACGCGCGCCACGAACCGGCGCGTGGAGAGTTAGCCGTCGCGTCGTTCGAGCGTGACGTGGATGCCGTTTTTAGGTCGGAGCGTGATGCGCGGGTAGGTCTCGACGCGGCGGGCGGGATTGAGTCGCATCCGCCAGCGCGAGGCGATGGTCGCGACGAGCAGCACGCCCTCCATCCAGGCGAAGCCCTCGCCGGCGCAGCGGCGCGCGCCGCCGCCGAAAGGGAAGTAGCTGTAGGCGGGTCGCGACTCTTTCGTCTCCACAGTCCAGCGCGCGGGCTCGAAGCTGTCGGGATGTGGGAAGAAGCGCGCGTCGCGGTGCGTGACGTACTGGCTGACGAGGACGAGCGCGCCCATGGGGATGACGTAGCCGCCGATCTCGCAATCCTTGATCGCGAGACGGCCCACGACCCACGCAGGCGGGTAGAGCCGCATCGACTCGGCGAAGACCTGCTCGGTGTAGCGCAGCCGCGCGAGGTCTGTGACCGCGGGGAGACGCTGCCCGCGATCCAGCACCTCGTCAAGTTCGGCGTGCAGGCGCGCTTCGACTTCAGGGTTTTGGGCGAGCAAGTACCACGTCCAGGAGAGCGCGTTGGCGGTCGTCTCGTGGCCGGCGAGGATGAGCGTCATCACCTCGTCGCGGATTTGCCGGTCGGTCATCCCCGCCCCGTCCGTCTCCTCGTCGCGCGCGCCAAGCAGCATCGAGAGCAGGTCGCCCGCGTCGCGCGGCGCGCGCCGGCGCTCTTCGACGATGCGGTAGATGATCCGGTCGAGCTTCGCGCGCGCGCGCTCGAAGCGGCGCACGTGCGGAAGCGGCAACTTCTCGATGTACTCGGAGTAGGGCAGCAGGAGCAGGTTGAAGAGCCCCATGATCTCCGTGAGCGCCGAGCCGATGTCATCGGCGTCCGATTCCACGTCGGCGTCGAAGAGCGTCTTGCCGACGATTGAGAGCGTGAGGTGCATCATCTCGCGCGCGATGTCCACCTGCGCGCCGTCCTGCCAGCGCGCGCTCTGCCGCGCCGCGTAGGCCGTCATCACGTCGCCGTAAGATTCGATCCGCTTCTTGTGGAACGCGGGCTGCACGAGTCGGCGCTGGCGGCGGTGGTACTCGCTCTCGCTCGTCAAAAGTCCTTCGCCGAGCAGGCGCTTCGAGCGTTGCAGCGCGCGCCCCTTGTGGAAGTAGTCTTGTTTGTTGACGAGCACTTCACGGATCAGATCGGGGTGGTTGACGAGGTAAGCGTGCTGGCCGCCGACGTGGAAGTGCACGAGGTCGCCATGCTCGCGCGCGAGGCGCGTCAGGAAGTTGAGGGGATCACGGCGGAAGGCGACGTAGCCGCGCAGCCGCGCGAAGGATGTCGTGCGGCTGGGGCCGGGGGGATAAATTGCGGCAGCCATTTAATGACGCTTCAGGCTCCGGATCACATAAAAGCGCCCGATCAAATCGCCGCGCCAGGGACGCCCGCCAGAGGTCAGGCGCGCGACTGACGCGGGCGGGCGAACCCTGTTATTATATGCTCCGCGTGCCGCCTTTCCTTGTCCTTCCTTGAGGGACACGCGCGCGCGCGAATCTGAAAGTCGAGCGAGAGTTTTTCCAGTGTCTTTAGAGTTTACCGTCGAGTACCCCTGCCCCTTGCGTGCGCGTTACAGCGAGGAGCATTTGCGTGCGTGGGGGCGGCTGAGTTCACTGCACACGAAGCTGACGACGGGCGAGACCAGCGCGCCGAGCGCCGAGAAGCTGCGCTTCATCGAGCGTTCGGGCGAGGAGGTCGAGCGGATGCGCGACGAGACGCGCATTTGCGACGCTTGTCCCGCGCACCTCCCCGTCGAGACGGCGGGCGAGGGCGAGTCGGTCGGCTGTCAGGGCCGCATCTCGTACCCCATCGAGGCGCAGTTCGAGAAGTTCCTCGCCGACCGCGTGCAGCTCGCCTTAGACACCGTGGGCGAAGAGGATCAGCCGCGGCTCTTGCGCCTGCTCGTCGATAAAGACTCGCCCTTCGACGGCGAGGGCGCAAAGACCCTGCGCACGGTGACGACGCCGGAAGGCTTGCGCTTCTTCGAGCTGCGCCTGCCGATTAGCCTCGCGCGCGAAGCCTCGCACCTGACGACCGACAACCTCTTCGACGCGCTCGCCGGCTTCACCTCGACCGACAACCAGCGCACCACCTACGCCCGCGAGTTCCCGCACCAAGCGGCGGCGGACTACTACGACTTCCTCGACTTCGTCCTGCTTAACGATCTCTCGACCTCGGAGCGCGCGCGCATCGAGTCGCGCAGCCGCAACTACCGGCAGTTCCTCCGCCTCCTCGCCGCCCTCGACCGCGTCGAAGCTTTGCAGGCGCGGCTGTTGCTCGACTAAGAGATCAGACAGGCAAGTTGACGTAGTCGGCCTATGCCTTCACGCCTTCTCTTCATCCAATTCGCGCAACGTGTCTAAGAGCAGGTTCGTGTTGCTGTGCGCCTGGATGGTGACGGGGAACTCTGCGGCGGAGCGCGCGAACTCGAACGAGCCGTCGGTCTTCTCCAGCACCCGGCGCAGCCCGTTTGTCGAGACTTGCGCGCCCGACTCCGCGCCGACGATGCGCCCGTCGTTGAAGAAGACCTGGCAGGCGTCGCCGCCGCCGCCCTCGATATTGAGTGCGCCCGTCAGCCGCGCATTCTCAATGACCTGCACGGCGTCGAAGATGCTGACGACGGAGAGGTCTCCGGCGAAGGTCACGCGGCGCGGGGCGTTGGCGGCGACGGGTGCGGGCGGCGGCAGGTCTGGACGGCGCGCGCGGCGGATGGCTTCGAGCCCCTTCGTGATCGAGATGCGCGGGTCGAGCGTGCGCGCTTCGAGCAGGCGATCCTGCGCCGTGTCGAAGTCCTCGCGCTCTAGGTAGAGGCTCGTCAGCGCGAGACACTGGCGCGCGGCTTCCGCGGGCTGGCCGTTCGCCGACGCGATGCCGCGCAATGTCTCGCGCAGCTTGACGGAGCGCGGCTGCCTCTTGACGGCTTCCGCCAGTCGCTCGACGGCGCGCTGCGGCGACCTGTATTTGAGGAACAGCTCCGCGTCGAGCAGCGCCGTCTCGATCTCCTCGCCGTGAACTTTGTCCGCCGCCCTGTCGCTCATCCCGCACGTTTCTCCACGCGTGAAAGTTTATCACACGCGCCCGCGGCTCACGCACGCGACAGTTTTCGGGCAGACGCCGACACGATATCGTATGGCCTTTTCAAGGCGTGGTACTACGGCGTACAGACGAATTTTGCAGACGTTGTATCATGCACGCCTCAGCTTCGGTCTGAGCTTTCTCTCTCCAATTTTTTTGCCGATTAACTTTAGGTCGCGCGCCTTTGTGGCGTCGGCGGTCGCGTGGTAGCGAGCGACTGCGCTCAGCGTTGCACGCGGGAAACGCGGCACGCAGGGTGCAATAAAGTTTGTCGTCAGTCTTACCCCCCAGCACAGCTCGGATAAGTTCGGACTCACCTGCAGCGCGGAAGTGGGATGCGGCGCGTGAGTTACGTCCAGAAGGTTGCCGTATCACCCGACTTGGAGGAGACGTTTCATGAACGATGAATTGTCACTGGGTTTGAACGGCGCGGCGACCGTGCGCCTCTTGAACGGCAACTGGGCGGACGGCCTGCAACGCACCTGCGCGCGACTCAAGGCGGCGGGGCGGGAGCACAAGACTGACGGTGTGCAGGCGCTCGTGCGCCGACTACGCCGCACGCGCCCCTCGACCTACGAGCACTGCCTGAGAGTGGCGCGCGTCTCGCGCCTGACGGGTCGCGCCTTCGGCTTTGACGCGCCGCGCCTGCAACAGCTCTCCGCCACGGCGATGCTGCACGACATCGGGAAAATCCTCGTCCCCGAATCGATCTTAAGCCGACCGCGCCGCCCGACGCGCTTCGAGCAGTTCCTGCTCCACCTACACCCGACCTTCGGCGCGCTCCTCGCCTCCTACTTCAACTTGCCCGCGGAGCTGCGCATCCGCACCGAGCACCACCACGAGCGCTGGGACGGGCGCGGCTACCCGCACGGCCTCGGCAGCACGGACATCCCGCTCATGGCGCGCATCATCCAGGTCACAGATACCTACGACGCCATGATCACGCAGCGCCCCTACAACCGCCCGCGCACGCACCGCGACGCCATCGCGGAACTGCGCGCCGAGACGGGCAAGCAGTTCGACCCGCGCGTGGTCGAGGCATTCCTCGACTCGTACCCGTCGGGCGGAGTTGAATCGTTGCTGACTGTCTAAGAGTTTAAATAGCCACAGAGGGCACAGAGAGCACAGAGGTCAAACGATGAACGTGGAACGATGAAGTGAAGCAGTCCTGTCTTACTTCATCGTTCCGCGTTCATCGTTCATCCTTCCTTCTCCTCTGTGCTCTCTGTGGCTTACCTCCTGCCTCTCATTCACACACTTAAAAATCAAACCGCACGCCGACGCGCACGCTTCGCGGGCGCAGCGTTCTAGTCGGGACGAGGAAGGAATCGAGCAGGGCTTGTCGCTGCGCGGGCGTGGCGTCAGGGCGCAGCCCGTTGAAGTTGATGAACTCGGCTCCGTAAGTAAAGACCGTCTTGTTGAGCACATTGTCGAGCTCGACGACGGGACGCAGGCGGGCGCGCTCCGAGAGGCGAAACTCGCGCGTGAGATTGAGGTCGAGGGTGAAGAGGCCGGGGCCTGTGCCGGCGTTGCGCGGGAGATTCCCGGTGCGCCCGATGGTCGGGAGTGAGAAGTTAGCGAGGACGTAAGGGTCGATTAACGTGCCCGGCGCGCGCCAGCGGATGAGCTTGAGATCGCCGCTATAAATCGGTCGGTCGTTCCCCACGTCGTCGAGGTTGCGGTCGTCGCCGCCGAGGGAGACGTTGAAGGGCGCGCCCGACGCGACGCGCAAGATGGTGGCGAGTCGGAGACCGCCGAGACGTCGCGGGGCGTCGAACGCGCCTGAGAGGACAAAGCGGTGTCGCCGGTCGAGCAGACTCCGCGCGCGCTCGCCGCGGAAGTCGCCGACGACGAGCGCGCTCGAAGTGTTGACGACGCCATCGTCGACGAGGCGCGAGAGCGTGTAGGCGGCGCGCAGCGAGAGCCCGAAGCCTCTGACTTTAGACGCGAGGCGCGTGCGCGCTTCGACCGTCAGGCCGTGGTAGATGCTGTCCCCGGCGGAGACGAGTTGCTCGACCTGCGTGCGCGAGGGATCAGGGCGGAGCGGCGCGAGCGCGGCGAGCGCGGCGGCGAGCGTCGTCGTGGAGTTATAGCTGCCGAGATTGAATAGCGTGACGGGAACGCCGAACTCGACGAGGCGGTTGATGGCGTCCGGGTTTGCCGACGCGGGCGCGGCGGTGAAGCGCACGAGGTCGCCCGCCGTCTGCGCGTCGTAGAGAGGGCGCGTGCCCGCGGCGTCGCGCAGGTTCGGGAAGTCGCGCGAGAGCAGGTAGTCTGTGAAATCTTTGTAGCCGCGCGGCAGACGCGGGGCGTTCGCGTTGAACTCGCGCCAGAGGTGCAGCCCCCGGTTGAAAGTGTAGTTCGCTTCGACGGCGAAACCGCGCGACAGTTCTCGCTCGAAGCCGACGTTCAGTTGGTAGCTTTCAGGGATGCGTAGGTTGGGATCGAGCCGGCGCGTGAAGTCCGTCTGGAGCGCGGCGAATCGTCTGACGAGTGCGGAGTCGGCGGTCAGCGTTTCGGGGAAGCGCAGGTTCGCGGCGATGAAGGCGCGGCGCTCGGCGTCGGTCAGCGCGCGCGTGGTCACAGGGTCGCGCAGATCGTTCGTGTCAAGAACGAGCAGGTTTTGACCGAGCGTGAAATCGTCGACCGTGCGCAAGAGCGCCCGGTTGTAGAAGACGCCTGCGCCGAGCCGGATGACGGTCTTGCCCGTGCCCAAAGGATCGTAAGCGGCGGCGAGTCGCGGGGCGAAGTTGTTTCGGTCGCGGATGATCGTCTCGTTGTCGTGGCGCAGGCCGAAGGTGACGACGAGGTTGGGGCGCACGCGCCACTCGTCCTGCGCGAAGAAGCCGGTGTAGGTGTTGCGCTGGCGCGACTCGGTTTGAAAGCGCTGGCGGAAGCGGCTCGGCGCGTTGGCGAGAAAATCTCCCGCGCTCGTGAAGCTGTACGTGCCGGAGGCGTCGGTGAGATCGACGAAGACGGAGCGGATGTGCTGGAAGTCGCCGCCGAACTTCAACGTGTGCGCGCCGCGCAGAAGGAGCGTGAGCGAGTCCTGCACCTGAAGGCGCGACTCGCGGCGGTCGCTCGCGCCCGCGCTCGACGATCCGGCGACGAGCGTGCCCGAACGATCCGCCGGATCGTCCGCCGAGAGCGGGTCGTTGATCGTGATGAGCACCACGGGTCGCGACAGACTGACGCTTGCGGCGAGCGACGGCGACAGGCGCGAGACCTGCGCGC
This sequence comes from Pyrinomonadaceae bacterium, assembly GCA_045807785.1. Lineage (GTDB taxonomy): Bacteria > Acidobacteriota > Blastocatellia > Pyrinomonadales > Pyrinomonadaceae > JAIVGV01. The sequence goes on along the minus strand of JBJMGS010000258.1, from coordinate 9,108 downwards.
GGAGCTGGTTGACGGCGCGCGCGTTGAAGACGAAGTTGTCGGTGTAGGCGACGGCGTCGGAGTCGCGCGTGCGGCCTTGCAGGGCGTCGGAGAGGCGCGAGCCGCCGCCGAACTGGCGCAAATTTTTCAGGCGTCCGAGTTGGAAGAGCAGCGCGCCGTTGTGCGCCTCGGTGAAGTTGTGATCGAGGCGCGCGCTGAGGGTGTGACTGCGTTGCGGCGTGTTGACGGGCGCGACGAACGGCGCGAGTTCGGCGGGCACGGCGGGCGCGGTCGCGCCGCGCTCGGTGCGACGACCCGTGAGAGTCGTGGGTGACGGGAGCGCGAAGCGCGGGTTCGTCTGGACGGGCACGAGCGTGTCGATGACGGTCGAGTCGAGCAGCGTGTCGTATTCGTAAGCCGCGAAGAAGAACGTACGCTTCGGGATGACCGGCCCGCCGAAGGTGAAGCCGGGGTCGTGCTCTTGCAGCGGGAGTCGTTTCAGGCCGCGCAGGTTGTTGAAGAAAGTGTTGGCGTTCAAGCCCTCGTCGCGGAAGAAGTAGAACGCCCGACCGTGGAACTGGTTCGTGCCCGCGCGCGTGCGGATGTTGACGCGCCCGCCGGAAGCGCGACCGTACTCGGCGCTGAACTGGTTGGTGATGACCTGCACCTCTTCGACGGCTTCGACGGAGGGCTGGAAGCGCTCGCGTGCGTCGCGGTCGTCGTTGTTGTCGAGCCCGTCGATGGTGATGTTGTTGGAGTAGGCCGCGCCGCCCGCGAGTGAGAACGTGCCCGCCTCTTCGGGCGTCTGCGCCTGACGCGCGACGGCTCTGGCGTTCGCGTCCCGGTCTTCGGCGGCGTCGCGCACCGCGAGCGGCTCTTCCGTGACGCCGGGGAGCGTGAAGACGAGATCGAGCGGCGAGCGCGTGACGACCGGCAAGGCTTCAATCTCTCTGCGCGCGATGGTGCCGCCCGTCACCGTGCGCGCCGTGTCCACGGCGGGAGTGCTCGTCTCAGCCGTGACCGTCAACTCGGCGGCGACGCCCGCCGGTCTGAGCGTGAAGTCGAGCCGCACGTTCTGCCCCGCGAGGGCCGTCACATTTGTCCGTTCATCTGCGGCGAAGCCTTCGGACGACGCGCGCACGGTGTAGGCGCCCGGCGCGAGTTCGACGAAGCGGTAGCGACCTTCGACGTCGGTCGTCGCCTCGCGTCGCGCGCCCGTCGCGACGAGCGTGGCGGAGACTTTCGCGCCGACCAGCACGGCGCCGTTCTGGTCGGCGACGCGCCCGCTGACAGTGATCTCGTCGAGGTCTTGCGCGCGCGCGCCGTCAACGGCGAGGTTGAGGCATAAGATCGCGTGGAGAAAGAGCGCCGTGGCGAGGCGGCAGGCGGCGAAGACTCTGACATGGGATCGAACAGGGCGCGCGCCCTGCTGAGTGGTGAGGAAACTCATGAGGTGTGCTCCTTCGCGTGACGCGCACGGCGACCGGCGCGGATCAAGCGGCTGCCGTCACGGCAGGCATGGTGTTGGAAGAGTTGTCGCCCCGCGCCGACGAATAACCGTTACTGCGAAAGGTTTGTGAGGCGGGCGGGACGCCCGAAGTCGCTTAAAGGCGGGCGCAATCTATCATTCTATCGGCTAGGCTGACAAGAGAAATCTACCGCGATCCCCCGCCGCGGGGCAGCTCAACTCCCCCGCGAAATGTTTTTCCCTCTGGCAGTCATATCCAAGTGAATTGACACTTCGAGAACGCTCCATGCTTTGGTCTGGGATCGTGACGAGCGTTTCACAGGCGGACAGGCTGCCCGCGTAAAGTCGGCCCCTTCGCCCCGCCGGGCTCTTGAGTCGCTCTTACACCTGCCCGGCAATCAGCATGACGGAGACAACCGCGTCCGCTTCTTCGGGTGCGGGCGTTCTGTCTATGGGAATGACTAGCTTTCACTACATCGGAGGATTTCACATGCGCCGCCCTGCCAACTCTCTTTGCGCCGCCGCCATCGCCCTCGTCTTCGCCTGCGCCTTGCCACCGTGCGCCCTCGCGCAGACGGATAGACCTTGGTCAACTCCGCCTGAAGAGGGCATTTCCGTCGCCCCGTCAGGGGACGACGAACAACTCGCCGACGCGCCCGCCTCCGCCACGGTCGTCAACGGCGACTTCGAGACCGGCACCCTTTCGGGCTGGACGAGCTTCACCCCTTCCACCAGCAACGGCTCGTGGCGCACCCACAGCGGCACGACGACCCCGATGAGCGGTTCGACCATCTACGCGCCGCCGCAGGGGTCGTTCGGCGCGATGGCCGACATGACCCAAGCGGGCAATTACGTCCTCTACCAGGACATCACGCTGCCCACCGGGCAGACTCACACGCTCTCCTTCATCCTCTACTACAGCAACCGCCAGCCTGTGAGCGGTAACAACAACGGCTTCACCGAGCCGTCCGGCACGACCCTCGCCGGCTCGCAGACCTACCGCGTCGATCTCATCAAGACCACGGCCGCGCCTGACACCAACGTCAGCTCCGACATCCTCGCCAACGTCTTCCGCACGCGGTCGGGCGACCCGGAGTCGATGCGGCCGACCCTCATCACCTACGACATCAGCGCCTTCGCCGGCCAGACCGTGCGCCTGCGCTTCGCCGCCGGCGTCTGCTGCTACTACTTCTACCCGGGCGTGGACGACGTGCGCATCACGAGCAACCTCGTCATCACGGGGCGCGTGGCGAACGCCGCGGGGCGCGCCATCCCGAACGCCATAGTCACGCTCTCGGGCTCGCAGTCAGCCACGGCCATCACCGACCCCGTCGGACGCTACACCTTCGACAACGTGCTGAGTGGCGGCAACTACACCGTCACGCCTTCGAAGAGCGGTTATGCCTTTGTGCCGCCGAGCCAGGCCTACACGAACCTGACCGCCAGCCAGACGGCCGACTTCACTGCAACCGGGGGCTCGTTGGCGCCGACCGCCGGGCAGGTGCTCATCAGCCGCTTCCGCACGCGCGGCGCGCTGGGCGCGAACGACGAGTTTATCGAGCTCTACAACAACACCGACACCGACATCGTCGTCAGCGACCCGACGCCGCCCGCGAGCGGCGCGACCGGCTGGGCGCTCGTCGGCGGCGATAGCCCGACTGTCGCGCGAGTGATCATCCCCAGCGGCGCCTTCATCCCGGCGCGCGGCCACTACCTCGTCGCAAATACGAACGACATCACCACCGGCTATAACCTCACCCCTTATGCCGGGGCTGACACGGGACACGGGAGCGACTTCACCGACGGGCGCGGCATCGCGCTGTTCCGCACCGCGAACAGCACACTCTTCAACCTCGCCAATCGGCTCGACGCCGTCGGCTTCGCGAGCGAGACGAACATCCTCTTCTTCAACGGCACGCCGCTCCAACCGTCTGGCGGCGTAACGACAAACCTGCAACACGTCTTCATGCGCCGGCTAGACGCCGGCCCGCCCAAAAACACCGGCAACAACGCCGCCGACTTCGTCTTCATCTCGACGACCGCCGCCGCCGTCGGCGCGGCGCAGTCCGTGCTCGGCAGCCCCGGTCCGCAGAACTTCTCTACCAATGTGGTGCACCTAGGAACGATGGGAAGTTCCCTGATCAACTCGTCGCAGCCGTCAACCTCTTCGCCCAACCGCGTCCGCGACACGCGCGCCTTCACCTACACGCGCACCTCCACAACCGGCGGCACGATCTTGTTCCCGCTCGGCACGCTCTCGATCCAGCGCCGCTTTACGAACCTGACCGGCGCGCCGGTCAAGCGCCTGCGCTTCCGCGTCATAGACACCACCTCCGGCCCTGCGCCCGCGGGCACGGCTGACCTGCGCCTGTTGACTTCGACCGGCGTCGTGACGGACAGCACGAGTGCGGTGGTTGCCACCGTCGGCGGGCTGAAGCTCGAAGAGCCGCCCAATCAGGACGTGGGCGGCGGGCTCAACTCCACCGTGAGGGTCGGCAGCATAGACCTGCGTGCGCCGCTCGCGCCCGGCGCGTCCGTGGACGTGCAGTTCCTCCTCGGCGTGCAGCAGGGCGGCTCGTTCCGCTTCTTCGTCCTCATCGAGCCGCTCGACTGACGTTCACGTTCGGGGCGGAACGTCCGCGAGGGCTACGACGCAGAGAGCCGCCGATCAACTTTCGAGTTGATCGGCGGCTCTCTCTGTCGCCGTTCGGTTAATAGCTGCGGGTGCGCGTGGTCACAAACGCGCGTCGTCGGACAGCGAGATTCTCAGCCGCGCGTGGTCGTCGTGCGGCGGCGGACGACCGTCGTGACGCGCGAGATGGGGACGAGCGCGCCCGCTTCGGGCTTGGGTACTTCGGTGAAGTGTGAGAACTCTTCGGCGTGCGCCTGCAAATAAGAGAAGAAGCGCTCGAACTCGCGCTGCATGGCGTCCATCTTCTCGCGCATGTTGAGGATGATCTCGACACCCGCGAGGTTCACGCCGAGGTCGCGCGTCAAGCTGAGGATGATTTCGAGCCGCTCGATGTCGGCGTCGGTGTAGAGGCGCGTGTTCCCCTCCGAGCGCGAGGGCTTCAACAGACCTTCGCGCTCGTAGAGCCTGAGCGTCTGCGGGTGGATGTCGTACTGCGTCGCCACCGCGCTGATCGTGTAGGTGCGTTGTTTGCGCTTCATGATTAGCTGTTAGCTGTTAGCTGTTAGCTGTTAGCAAGAAGCCTGCGCCTTGATGGTTCGGCCAAAAGCTAAGGGCTAATCGCTAACAGCTCATCTCATTCCAGCCCCATCGCCACGCGCGGGTTCTCTTCGTTGAGCTGCGCGTAGCGCTTTAAGAGTTCTTTCGTCTCTTCCGAGATGACCTTCGGCAGAGTGACCTGCACTTCGACGAACTGGTCGCCGCGCGCCTGCGGGTTTCTCAAGGAAGGCACGCCGCGCTCGCGCAGACGGAATTTTTGACCGGACTGCGTGCCGGGCGGAATCTTCAGTTGCGCCTTGCCCTCGACGGTGGGGACTTCAATTTTCGCGCCGAGCGCGGCTTCGGGCACGGTCACGGGGATCGTCACGTAGATGTTGTCACCCTTGCGCGTGAAGTGCTCGTGGCGACCGACGTTCGTAATGATGAAGAGATCGCCCGGCGGCGCGCCGAGCCTGCCGCCCTCGCCCTTGCCGGGAATCCTCACCCGCGAACCCGTGTCCACGCCCGCCGGAATCCGCACCTTCACGCTCTCGGTCTTCGGCACCGTGCCTTTGCCATGACAGACCGGGCACGGCGGGCGACGCCGCCCGGTGCCGCCGCAGTCGGGACACTCCTGCGCGAAACGCATCCGACCGTTCGTGCGCTGCACCTGGCCCACGCCTTTGCAGGTCGGGCACTGGATGGGCGCGCCGCCCGTGTCGCCCGCGCCGTTGCAGCGCGAGCACTGCTCAGAGCGGTTGACCGTAATGTTGGTCGTCATGCCGGTGACGGCTTCCTCGAACGAGAGCGCGAGCGGCATCTCGATGTCCGCCCCGCGCTGCGGCGCCGCCCGCGGCGGCTCCTTCTCCTGCTTACTGCCGCCGCCGCCGAAGAGGTCTGAGAAGATGTCGCGGAAAGACGAGCCACCGCCACCGCCCGCAGTCTGTGCGTTGCCCCAGTCGAAGCCCTCGAAGTCGAACGGGGGCGCCGTGCGCGCGCCGCCCGCAGCGCCCGCGCCGGGCGAGAAGCCGCCGAAGCCCGAGCCGCCCTTCGCCGCCGCGTCCGCGAGGTTGTCGGAGTACTGACCGAAGCGGTCGTACACCGAGCGCTTCTTCGGATCGGAGAGCACGTCGTGCGCCTCCGTGATCTTTTTGAAGCGCTCCTCGGCAGACTTGTCGCCGGGGTTCACGTCCGGGTGGTACTTGCGCGCGAGCCGCCGGTAAGCCTTCTTGATCTCGTCCGGCTTCGCCTTGCGCTCGACCCCCAGCACTTTGTAGAAGTCTTCTTTAGCCATTCTTAGCTATTAGCTGTTAGCTGTTAGCTGTTAGCCATGCCGTTGAAGCAGGCAGGCGCATCACCACTCACGTGCGGAAATGCGCCTGCCTGCTAAAAGCTAACAGCTAATAGCTGACAGCTTACTTGTTCTCGTCAACGTCCACGTACTCGGCGTCGATGACGTTGTCGTCGCCGCCACCTGACGCGCCGCCGGTCGAGCCGGAAGACGATGCGCCTGCCGCGTTCGCCTGCTCGCCGCCCGCTTCGCCGCCGCCCGACGCGCCCTGCTGCTGGTAGAGCGCCTCGGCGAGTTTGTGCGAGGCGGTCTGGAGCGCGTTGAAGGCGTTGTTCAGGCGTTCCGCCCCGCCCTCTTCGAGCGCCTTCTTCGCGTCCGCAATCGCCGCTTCGAGTTCGCCGCTCGCGGTCGCGTCGAGCTTCTCCTTGTTGTCCGTGAAGGTCTTTTCGACCTGATAGACGAGACTGTCGAGACGGTTGCGCGCCTCGATCTCCTCGCGCTTCTTGGCGTCCTCGGACGAGTGCGACTCCGCCTCGCGCATCATGCGGTCGATCTCGTCCTTTGAGAGACCCGAGGAAGCCGTGATCGTGATCTTCTGCTCGCGACCCGTGCCCGTGTCCTTCGCCGAGACGTTGACGATGCCGTTGGCGTCTATGTCAAACGTCACTTCGACCTGCGGCATCCCGCGCGGCGCGGGCGGAATTCCGACGAGGTGGAACTTGCCCAGCGTCTTATTGTCGCCCGCCATCGGTCGCTCGCCTTGCAGCACATGAACCTCGACCGAAGTCTGGTTGTCCGAAGCCGTCGAGAAGACCTCCGACTTGCGCGTTGGGATCGTCGTGTTGCGCTCGATCAGTTTCGTGAAGACGCCGCCGAGCGTTTCGATGCCGAGGCTCAAAGGCGTCACGTCGAGCAGCAGGATGTCCGTCTTCTCGCCGGAGAGGACGCCCGCTTGCACAGCCGCACCGACGGCGACGACCTCGTCCGGGTTGACCGACTTGTTCGGCTCCTTGCCGAAGAAGCCCTTGACAATCTCCTGCACCTTCGGGATGCGCGTCGAGCCGCCGACTAAGACGACCTCGTCGATCTTCTTCGCGTCGATCCCGGCGTCCTTGATCGCCTGCTCGACGGGCGGCATCAGCCGCTTCAGGATCGGATCAATCAACTGCTCGAACTTCGCCCGCGTCATCTTCATGACGAGGTGTTTGGGACCCGACGCATCCGCCGTGATGAACGGCAGGTTGATCTCGGTCTCCATCGTCGAAGACAGCTCAATCTTCGCCTTCTCCGCCGCCTCCTTCAGGCGCTGCAGAGCCATCTTGTCCTGCGAGAGATCGATGCCCTGATCCTTTTTGAACTCCTCGATGATCCACTTGATCAGCGCCTCGTCGATGTCGTCGCCGCCGAGGTGCGTGTCGCCGTTCGTGGACTTCACCTCGACGACGCCCTCGCCGACTTCGAGCACGGAGATGTCGAAGGTGCCGCCGCCGAAGTCGAAGACGGCGATGGTCTCGTCCTTCTTCTTATCTAAACCGTAGGCGAGCGCGGCGGCGGTCGGCTCGTTGACGATGCGCATCACTTCGAGCCCGGCGATCTTGCCGGCGTCTTTCGTCGCCTGCCGCTGCGCGTCGTTGAAGTAGGCTGGGACGGTGATGACCGCCTTGTCCACCTTCTGTCCGAGGTAGTCCTCCGCCGACTGTTTCATCTTCTGCAGGATCATGGCGGAGATTTCGGGCGGGCTGTAGTCCTTGCCGCCCGCCGAGACGCGCACGTCGCCGCCCGCCGCCTGTACCTTGTAGGGAACCTGCTTCTTCTCCTCCGTTACCTCGTCGAAGCGGCGACCCATGAAACGCTTGATCGAATAGACCGTGTTCTCAGGGTTCGTCACTGCCTGACGCTTCGCCACCTGCCCGACGAGGCGGTTGCCGTCCTTGGCGAAGCCGACGACGGAAGGCGTCGTGCGCCCGCCCTCAGAGTTCGTGATGACGTGCGGCTCGCCGCCTTCCATGACGGCGACCACAGAGTTGGTCGTGCCCAGGTCGATACCGATTATCTTGCTCATTTTTCGCTCTCCAAATTTTCACCAGCCGCCCGCCCGCAGCGCGCGCCCGTAGAGTGCTCCGAATTGAATCCTCAAGTTGAAGCCACGGCTAATATAATATCTGAGTGAGTTATTGTCAACTTCATTTTGCGAGATTTTCATGCCTCAAACTTGCAGGGCAAGCCTTATTATTTCAGCAGTTAAGGGAGAAGACGCTGGCTCAGTTGCGGTCTTGGCGGTCTTCGCCGAGCAGGCGCGAGACGTGGAAAATGTAGTGGACGCCGGAGAGGAGCGCGAAGGCGAAGACGGTGATATAGACGGTCGGGAGCAGGTAGCCGCGGATGAGCGGGACGTGTGTGGCGAGCAGGATGATGACGATGGCCGCGATCTGCACGACCGTGTTTGCCTTCCCCAGCCAGGACGGGCGGAAGTGCCGAAAACCCGTCACGATGTTGATCGCCGCCGCCCCGACGATGATGAAGACGTCGCGGCTGATGACGGCGGTCGTCACCCAAAAGGGCACGGGCAGGTGGAGGCTCTGATAGGGCGGCGGCAGCGCCGTCTTGCTGATGATCGAGGGCATCGAGAGCGTGACGAAAGAGGTGACGAGCAGGAGTTTGTCGGCGATGGGGTCGAGGATCGTCCCCAACTGCGACTTCTGGTTGAAGCGGCGGGCGAGCATCCCGTCGAGCCCGTCCGTTACCCCTGCGGTGATGAAGACGCCGAGCGCCAGGTAGAAGCGCTGGTAGTAGAGGAAAATCACGAAGACCGGGATCAGCACCATGCGGATCACGGTCAAAAAGTTCGGCAGTGTAAAGATGCGGGAAGACATTCGACGAGTACTGAGTGCTGAGTTAAAGGCTAAAGTTTTTCACTCAGTACTCAGCACTTTTCAATTCGAGCAGGGAGATTTCCGGCAGGCAGCCGTAGCGGACGGGGAGCACGACCGTACCCAAGCCGCGCGAGACGTAGATTTGGGTCGCGCCCTGCCGACCCAAGCCCCGCAGGAGCCGGCGGCGCGGTCGGCCAGACGGCGACGCTTCCGAGCGCCAGGTGACCTGCCCGCCGTGCGTGTGACCGCTCAGCATGAGATCGACCCCGGCGCGCGCCGCGCGGCGCAGCGCCAGCGGGTTGTGGGCGAGCAAAAGCTTCATCTCGTC
>JBJMGS010000257.1:0-12197 GCA_045807785.1 Pyrinomonadaceae bacterium | reverse complement strand
GGCATCGACACGCCGCGCGCGCGCAGGTCGCGCTCACGCGCCGCCGCCTCCGCCGCCGCGCGCGCCAGCACGCCCCCGCCCCCTGCTCCGGGCGCGCCCGGCGCGGGCAGCACCGAAGTCTCCAGTGCCTCGCCCCGACGCGACTCGCGCAGCGCGCGCCAAGTGCCCGGCGTAGGCTCAAGCCGGCGCGCGGGCGGCGGCTCGTGCGCCGGCCATGTCGAGTCGGTCGGGGGCGGCGACACGTCGTGCGTCGTCTCAGCGTACGCGGTCGCGGTCGCGCCGCTCGCGTTCAAATCCTCTACTGTTAACGAAGGTAGCGGGTGCTGCGTTCCGCCGCTGTCCTGCGCGTCGTCGCCGACTCCCTCCGCTCCGTCCGCCGCCTCCACTGCCTGACGCCCGACCGCGCTGTGCTCTCCATCCTGAGCCGCGGCGACATCTTTCTTGCCGCTCTCCCCGCTTCTCTCCTCGCTTCCAAGAGATGGCGCGCGGTCGTCTCCTCCGACGCGCACGTTTGTCGGCGCTCGCATCTCGCCGGGCGCGGCGCGCGCCGCCTTCTCACGCGAGCGAGCCGAAGCGAGGGCGGCTTCCGCGCGCTCGATCAGAGTCTCGACATTGGCGCCGTCCGCGGGGAAGTGCGCGCAGCCGAAGACGACGCGGCGCGACTCGTGCGAAGCGGCGAACTCTGCGCTCAGGCGCGCGAGGTCTTCGCCCGCGGCGTTCGCGTCCAAGCGCGGCAGGTGCGCGAGCAGCAGGTCTGGGCCGTAGAAGGCGACGGCGTCGGTGCGGCGCAGGTTGTCCCTGAAGAAGTCATGCGCCTCGCGCAGAACGTTCGCACCGGAGGCCGCACCGTCGCTGCCCGCCGACTGGCGCGCGACCGCCGTGACGAGTGCTAACGCGCCTGCCGTGCCCACGTCGAAACTGGCGCGTGCCGCGTCCAGCAGTTGGATGAAGCCGTCGATCTCGGTGCGGAGTCGGCGGCGGCCCCGCACCGTGTCGAGCGAGGCGAGATCGCGCGCCGCCTCGACGCGCCAGAAGAGCGAGTCAAGCCGCGCGATGGCTTCGGGCGTCGGCGTCGCGAGCGCGAAACAGTCGTCCGCGCCCAACTCGCGCGCCGCGTCGAGTGCCGCGCGCGGCACGGCTGCGCCCACGGCGTCGGGCGCAGTAGTCGCGCGCGGCATCGCGTTCATTTCATCGTGAGCGCCGCAGACAAAAACGAGCGGGAGCGGCGCGGTCTTCACGCCTTCGCGCAAGCCGCGGGCGAGACTTAACTGTTCGACGGCGCGCGCGCCTTCGGGCAACTCGACGATGACGATCTGCGGAGAGAAATTGCCGAGGGCGCGCGCGACTTCGGCGGCGGTCGCACGCTGGACTTCGTAGCCCGTGCCCGCGAGCCGCAACGCGAACGAAGCGCCCCGCCCCGTCGCCACGCAGACGAGTACGCGGCGCTCTGGGTTTCTGCCGTCACGGGATGAGGCACGGCTTTGACTTTTGACGTTCGGCATTGCTGTTCGCCCGAGAGTCTCGCGGCGAGAGACGCGGACGTGGCAGCCGGGGCGTGCGCCACACGCGCCGCCGCGCCGCCTGCCGGGAGAATGATACCTAAAGTCTCGCCGAGCCGAAAATGATAAAGGGCGGTGGGGCGTTTGCACGCCCCACCGCCCGTCGCGAAATTCATCGCGCGCGCCGTGCGAATCTCACTGGCTGACGAGCATCAATTTGCCGTCGGGCAACTTCACGGCGTGGGCGCTGCGCTCGTAGAGCGGCTCGACCGGCGCGGCGTTGTTGACAGCCTGAGCGTGCGCGAAGGTCTCGGCGGGCGCGAGGCGCGCCGTTTCGGGGTTGCGCATCAGTTGGTAACGCTCGCCGATGCGGCGCACATACTCCTGCGTCTCGCTGTAGGGCGGCACACCCCTGTATTTATCAACCGCGCCCTCGCCCGCGTTGTAGCCGGCAAGCGCGAGGCGCACATCGCCGCCAAAGCGGTCGAGCAAAAATCTGACGTAGCGCGCGCCGGCCTCGATGTTCTGCGCCGGGTCGAAGATGTTCTGCACGCCGAAGCGCGCCGCCGTGCCCGGCATCAACTGCATCAAGCCACGCGCGCCCTTGTTCGAGACGGCGAACTTTTTGAACGACGACTCGCGGTGCATGATCGCGTAGAGCAGCACGGGATCGACGCCATGACGCTTGCCGGAGCCGGCGATGTAGGAATCTACTTTCGGGTCGCCCGTGGTGAAACCGTCGAGCGAGTCGGCGACGATCATCGGCAGACTCGCGGAGCCCGTGTAGGCGGTGAGCCGGACGTTCGTCGCGTGCCGGCTTTTGCGCACGGGCGGCATGGACGCGGGCGGCTCAACGCGGAAGCCGTTCTCGAAGTCGAAGTTGTCGAAGGTCTGGCGCGCACCCGTCTGCGCCTGCGCGGCGGAGGCGGCGCAGCAGAGGGTGAAGAGCACGGCGGCGAAGGAGGGAACTAACTTTTTCATGCGGCTTGGGTGTCCGAGGGTTTTTGCGAAGACGAAGGACGCGCGAGCGCGAAGGCAGGCGGCGCATCAGAGATGTTCGTCTTCAAGTTGTCGAAGGTGAGAGTTTGAGCGGAAACGTCTGATAGAACGTCTCCGTTTGGGGCGCGCCTCGCAAGAAAGGAAGCGCAAAATCAGAGTAACACACGGCGCAAAACGGCGGCAATACCTTTATCCGCCGGGGCGAAAACTACGAAAACTAGCCGGAAAACGAGGGAAACCGCGCACGCCGGTTGCCGCCCGCGAAGACTCTTGACTGAGGGTGTATCATCTTCGCGTTCTAACCTCTGGTGGCTCGCCTCAGGAGTCACCGACCCCGCGCCTCACGCGCAAAAAAATTAAGGAGTCAGTCACATGAGAAACCTCATCGTCTCTGTCATCGCGCTCGCGCTCGTCACGGGAACGTCCGCGCTCGCGCAGAACACCAACACTTCGACCACCGCCAAGGCCGCGAACACGCACGCCGCGCGACCGCCGATCTGGCGTGCCAGCAAAGAGCAGATCAAGCAGGCGCAGACCATTCTCAAGGGGCGCAACTTCTACGCGGGCGAGATCAACAGCACGCTCGACGACGCCACGCGCGAGGGCTTGAAGAAGTATCAGCAAGCCGAGGGACTCAAGGTGACGGGCACGCTCAACGCCGCGACTGTTGAAAAGATGAACATCGCGATGACGGACAAGCAGAAGGAGACCTGGAAGAAGATTCAGGCGATGGCGAACGCCAACACGAAGTAGGCGGTCAACAGACGAGAGCGCGGCGGTTCGGAAGTTATCCCGCACCGCCGCGCTCTCATTTTCCGCGTCGGCGAAACGCTTCCGCCGACTTACCCTGAGCGATTAACTCGCGCCCTGCGCCAGCATCTTCTCGACGACGCCGTAGCTGGCGGCGAGCGCGTCGGCGAGTTTGTCTGGCTGCGAGCCGCCGCCCTCGGCCATGTCGGGCTTGCCGCCGCCGCGCCCACCGACTAAGGGCGCAAGCTCGCGGATGACCTGACCGGCGGGCACGCGCCCCTGCAAGTCTTTCGACGTGCGGACGATGATCGAGACCTTGCCCTCGTCGCGTCGGCCAAGGACGACGACGCCGGATTTGACGCGCGCGAGCAAAGTGTCCGACAACTGCCGCAAGCCCGCCGCGTCCAACTCGCTCGCCTCGCGAGCGAGCACTTGGACGCCCGCCACCTCGCGCGCTTCGTTCCCATTTCCACCTGACGAGCCGCCCGCGCCGCTCGCGAGTTTCTGCTTCAACTGCTCGGCCTCGCGCCGCGCGCGCTTGAGTTCGTCTTGCAGGCGCTCGACCGTCGCGGGCAGATCGCCGCGCGTCGCGCGCAAACTCCCTGCCAGTTGATCAACGACCGCCTCGGTCTCGCGGAAGCGCGTCAACGCGTCCCAACCCGTGACGGCGCGGATGCGGCGCGTGCCCGAGGCGATTGACTCGTCGCTCACGATCTTGAACAGGCCGATGTCGCCCGTCGAGCGCACGTGCGTGCCGCCGCACAACTCCTTCGAGAAGACGCCTTCCGCGCCGGGCACGGTCAGGACGCGCACCTTCTCCGCGTACTTCTCGCCGAAGAGCGCCATCGCGCCCGACTGCATCGCCTCTTCCAACGCGAGTTCGTCCGTCTGGACTTTCTCGTTGCGCAGGATGTGATAGTTGACGAGACGCTCGACCTCGGCGATCTCCTCGCGCGAGAGCGGCTGGAAGTGCGTGAAGTCGAAACGCAAAAAGTTCGGCGCGACGACCGAGCCCGCCTGCTTGACGTGCGTGCCCAAGACCTCGCGCAGAGCCGCGTGCATCAAGTGCGTCGCCGTGTGATTACGTCTGGTCGCGTCGCGCTTCTCGACATCGACGCGCGCCGAGACGGTGTCGCCGACTTTCAGACTTCCTTTTTCGATCCTGACCTTATGAACGATCAACCCCTGTGCGGGCGAGTAAGTGTCTTCGACGACGGCGTATGCGCCCTCGCCGATGAAGACGCCCACGTCTCCGACCTGCCCGCCGCTCTCGGCGTAGAACGGCGTGTGATTCAAGACGACTTCGCCCTCATCGCCTTCGTTCAAAGATTTAACTTCAACGTCACCTTTGATCAAAGAGACGATCTGCGAGTTCTCAACTGTCGTTGTCTCGTAGCCCTTGAACTCTGAGCGCGTATCTGTCCGCTGCAAGATAGCAGCGTAAACGGGTTTTGATTTCTTACGCTCCGCAACGTGCGCTTCAGATTGGTTTTGCTGAAGTTCTTTTAATAGGCGGTCGATTCTTTTTCGAAAAATCCCTTCGGATACCTCTTCAATGTTGTCTGTGAATTCCAAAGAGCGAATCTTGTCGACTGGGTGGCGGTCAACAAGTTGAAAGTTGATTTGAGATACAGTCACATACATCAAATCAATCGGAGTCCCAAAAGTGTCGTATAGCTTGGCGAGTTCTATATATGGGATGATCACTTTGCCCGACTCATCGCGGCTAGAAGCAATAAGCTCGTCAAGTTTCTTCAATCCAACCGTCAACGTTGCGCCGAAGCGTTCTTCCTCGAAGCGCACCATCTTCTCGATGAAGCCGCGTTGCGTTTCGAGTTCAGGGTAAGCCTCGCCCATCTGGTCGCAGACGAAGTTCGTCACTTCGTTGAAGAACAAGTCGTTGAAGCCGAGTGTGTGCCGACCTTGATAGATGGCGCGGCGCATGATCTTTCTAAGGACGTAGTTGCGTCCTTCGTTGCCGGGCAGTATTCCGTCGGCGATGGAGAAGGCGGTGGCGCGCGCGTGGTCGGCGATGACGCGCATGGCGAAGCCTTCTTGCGTGTCGGCGTCGTAGTCGCGCCCGGCAAGTCGCGCGGTGAAGAGGACGATGTCTTTGAGGAGATCGGTTTCGTAATTCGTCTTCACGCCTTGCAGGACGACGGTGAGGCGTTCGAGCCCCGCGCCGGTATCGACCGAAGGCGCGGGCAGCGGTTCGAGTTTGTATGTGCCCTTCTTCTCCGCTTCGACGCGGTTGTACTGCATGAAGACGAGGTTCCAAATCTCCATCGTCGTGTCGCCGGGGCCGTTGACGAGATCGGCGCGGTTGAACTCGGGGTCTTCCGGGTGCTCGCCGAGGTAGTAGTTGATCTCGGAGTTGGGGCCGCAGGGGCCTGTCTCGGCCATCTGCCAGAAGTTGTCCTTGCGACCGAAGCGCAGGACGCGCTCAGGCTTCGCGCCGACTTCGACCCACAGCTTCTCAGCCTCTTCGTCGGCGGGCACTTCGTCGTCGCCGCCGAAGACGGGGAACCACAGACGCTCTGTGTCGAGCTTCAAGACGTTGACGAGAAAATCCCACGCGTACTGGATCGCCTCGCGCTTGAAGTAGTCGCCGAACGAGAAGTTGCCGAGCATCTCGAAGAAGGTCTGGTGGCGCGCGGTCTTGCCGACTTCGTCGAGGTCGTTGTGCTTGCCCCCGGCGCGGATGCACTTCTGCGACGAGCAGGCGCGGACGTAGTCGCGCTTCTCCAATCCGAGGAAGACATCTTTGAACTGATTCATGCCCGCGTTCGTGAATAGGAGCGTCGGATCATTGGCGGGAAGGAGCGGGCTCGAACGCACGCGCGTGTGCCCATGCTGCTCGAAATAGCGGAGGAAGGTTTCGCGGACTTCGTTGCCGGTCATCGTCATAATTCAACACCTGAAGACAGAGCTTCGATTCGACTTCAAACAGGAAACCATAAGTCTAACACGCACGACGAGGCGCGGCGAAACGTGGGAACTTGAGCGCCCCCGCCTCATCGATGGTCATTTCAAAAGTAGCCACAGAGGACACAGAGACCACAGAGGATCGGGTGCATTGCTGCTCAGACCTCTGAGTTCTCTGTGTCCTCTGTGGCAAAACTCCTGAACATTTCCCGCCAAAATACCCAAATTTCCGATGCGCCACGCCTCATTTACACGGTGAAAGTCTCGATTTGCAGCGTGCGCGACCACATTTGCACCGCGAAAGATTCGATTTGCAGCCTGAAAGTGTGCGTTTGCAGCGCGTCAGACGCGATATGCAGCGTTGCCGCGCTCCGGGATGGCGACGAGATCAGTCCGGCGCGGGCGCGTCCGCTGCGTCTTCGTCGAACGGCGCGTCGGAGAGGGCGCGGACTTTGTTGATGATGAGATCGTAGGAGAAGCCGCGGCGCAGGAGATGATCGAAAAGGCTCTTGGTCTGTTGCCGAGTTGTCGGGCGGCCGCGCAGACGCACGCGCTTCTCGATGGCTTCGTCGATCAGTTTGTCTTCGGGCATCTCGTCGAAGACTTTTTCGAGCGTCTCGGCGGCGAGGTCTTTGTCGATCTTCTTCGTCTGGAGATCGCGCGCGAGGCGTTGCCGCCCGACGGGCTTCTGCCTAACGCGCGCCTGCGCGAACGAGAGCGCGAACTGCTCGTCGTTGAGGTAGCCGTACTCCGAGAGCTTCTTGATCGCGTAGTCTGCGGCTTCCTCGTCAGCCCACTGTTTCTCCAACAGGCGTTCGCGCAGCTCCGCGACCGAGCGCGGCTTGGCGGCGAGCAGCTTGACGGCGCGTTGCAGCGTCCGCGTGCGGGCCTTCTCCGGGTCGAGGGCGCGGCGCGGCTTCGACTCGTCTGGCTCGCGCAGTTGCCGGTCGTTGGGGCTCACGCGGGGCTTGTACTTCGGGCGCTGTTTCCGTTTGCCGAACATCGAGTTTCAGATTCCCGCTTTCCGAGTCTAAGAGTAGCGCGCGGCAGGCATAGATCAAAAGTAGGAACCAGAGAGATGGACGGCGTCATCATCATCGACAAGCCCGCGGGCTGGACTTCGCACGACGTGGTGGCGCGCGTGCGGCGCATCTTGCGCGAGAAGAGGGTAGGTCACACGGGTACGCTCGATCCGTTCGCGACCGGCGTGCTCGTCGTGCTCGTGGGACGCGCGACGCGGCTCGCGCAGTTCTTAGCGGGCGCGGAGAAGGAGTACGAGGCCGTGGTGCGTCTCGGCTTTGCGACCGAGACAGGCGATCTGACGGGCGCGGCGCGGGGCGAAGCGCGCGCGTGCGGCGCGTGGGGCGCGTCGGAGATCGGGGCGGCGTTGCAACCCTTGCGCGGCGAGATCGAGCAGGTGCCGCCGATGTACTCGGCGAAGAAAATTCAGGGGCAGAAGCTTTACGAGCTGGCGCGGCAGGGCGTTGAGGTCGAGCGCAAGGCCGTGCGCGTGAAGGTGCGAGAGATCGAGGCGGTCGAGACGGTGGGCGCGCTCCTCAGTCGAAACGAAGACGGGACGTGCGCGCTGCGCGTGCGTGTCGTCTGCTCGGCGGGGACTTACGTGCGCGTGCTGGCGGAAAGCATCGGCGAGAACTTAGGCGTCGGCGCGCACCTCTCCGCGCTTCGACGCACGCGCGCGGGCGCGTTTCGCGTCGGGCAGGCGGTCGGTCTCGAAAGGCTCAGCGAGCTGGCGGAAAGCGACTCGGCGGGCGAAGCTCTGACGGGAATGAATGCGGCGCTCGCGGGGCTGCCTTCCACGCATCTAACGTTTGACGAGGCGCGGCGCGTGCGCCACGGCTCGGCGGTCGTCGCCCCGCGCGATGCGCCTGCGCGCTGGCTCGACGGCGCGCCCGTCAGACTGTGCGACGCGGGGGAACAACTCTTGGCGGTCGGCGTCTATGACGCGGGGCGCGGGATGGTGCAGCCGCGCGTGATGCTGGCGGACTGAGGAGGCGGCGTAAAAATAAGCGTTGATTTTCGCCTCCGGTTCGTGTGTTATAATCTGTCTCAAAGCAGGGGAGCGGCAAGAGGCTTTCCGCAAAGTCCCACCGCTAGCCGTCGCTTTCGCGGTTTGAAAGTTAGGAGTCCCGTCCGGTGAGTTTGACAGACAGACTCGCGCGTCCCAGTCGGAGGCTG
Organism: Pyrinomonadaceae bacterium; assembly: GCA_045807785.1. GTDB lineage: Bacteria > Acidobacteriota > Blastocatellia > Pyrinomonadales > Pyrinomonadaceae > JAIVGV01. The sequence continues at coordinate 3,828 of JBJMGS010000257.1, read as the reverse complement.
ACAGTTAAGGAGCGCGCACCGCGCCCCGACCGACGCCATCGAGACTCAACCCACGGACGAGAGAAGCGGCAACCCGGTCACGCCAGCCGCTGGAAGCTGACCAGCACCGATCCGTATCGCCGCCCGCACACAACCAGGTAGGGCGTGAACTTCCCCCACGCCGTCCACAAGCGCGCAAGGCTCTCTCGAGAGGTACAAGAGCGATGCACGAAGAGCAGGATGGCAGAAAAAGTTTCAACATCAGCGAGCGGCTGGAGCACCTGCGCCACGAGCGCGAGGCGATGCGCTGGGAAGGCTCTTTCCGCGACTACTTCGAGCTAGTCACGCAGAACCCCAGACTCGCACAACTCTCCCACGCGCGCGTCAACGACATGGTCCACGCCGCCGGCGTGGAGAAACTCAACGAGGGCACGCGCGACGAAATCAGTCGCTACAACTTCTTCGCGTCCGAACTGTTCGGCATCGAGGAGTCGCTGGCGCGCATCGTCGAGTATTTCAAATCGGCGGCGCAGCGGCTGGAAGTGCGCAAGCGCATCCTGCTCCTGATGGGGCCTGTCGGCGGCGGCAAGTCCACCATCGTGACGATGCTCAAGCGGGGTCTGGAAGAGTACACGCGCAATGACGTGGGCGCCGTATACGCCATCAAGGACTGCCCGATGCACGAGGAGCCTTTGCACCTCATCCCGCAGGAGCTGCGCGCCGAGATCGACAAACATTACGGCATCTACATCGAGGGCGACCTCTGCCCACAGTGCCGCTACGCGCTCGAACACACCTACCACGGTCGCCACGAAGACGTCCGCGTCCAGCGCATGTTCTTCTCCGAAAAAGATCGCGTCGGCATCGGCACCTTTTCACCGAGCGATCCAAAATCACAAGACATTACCGAGCTGACCGGCTCGATTGATCTCTCGACCATCGGCGAGGTCGGGGTCGAGTCAGACCCGCGCGCGTACCGTTTCGACGGCGAGCTGAACATCGCCAACCGCGGCGTAATGGAGTTCGTCGAGATGCTGAAGGTGGACGAGAAGTTCCTCTACTCGCTCCTCACGCTCTCGCAGGAGCAGAACATCAAGACCGGGCGCTTCGCCATGATTTACGCCGACGAGGTGATCCTCTCGCACACGAACGAGAACGAGTACGTCTCGTTCGCGGGCAACCGCAAGTCGGAAGCCTTGCAGGATCGCATCATCCTCGTGCGCGTCCCCTACAACCTGCGCGTCTCCCAGGAAGAGAGAATTTACGACAAGCTGTTGAAGCAGTCGGAGGCATTGCGCAACGTCCACATCGCTCCGAACACTCTGCGCGTCGCGGCGATGTTCGCCGTCCTCACCCGGCTCGAAGACCCGAAGCGCGCCAACGTCGATCTCGTCAAGAAGATGAAGCTCTACGACGGCGAGGACGTCGAAGGCTACAAGTCGAAGGACGTGCGCGAGCTGAAAGAAGAGACCGTGCGCGAGGGGATGGACGGCATTTCGCCGCGCTACGTCATCAACCGTCTGTCTTCCGCGCTCGTGCGCGACGGCGTGACCTGCATTAACCCGATCGACGCGCTGCGCACGATCAAGAGCGGCTTCGAGCAGCACACCGGCATCAACGCCGAGCAGCGCGAGCGTTATCTGAACCTCATCTCGTCGGCGCGTAAGGAGTATGACGAGCTGGCGAAGATCGAGGTGCAGCGCGCCTTCGTCTATTCGTTCGAAGAGATGGCGCGCACGATCTGTAACAACTACCTGGACAACGTCGAGGCTTACTGCAACAAGGAGCGCATGAAAGACCCGATCACCGAAGAGGAGATGGAGCCCGACGAGCAGTTGATGCGCTCCATCGAGGAGCAGATCGGGATTTCGGAGAACGCGAAGAACACTTTCCGGCAGGAGATACTGATCCGCATCTCTTCCTACGCGCGCAAGGGCCGGCAGTTCGAGTACAACTCGCACGAGCGTCTGAAGGAGGCGATTGAGAAGAAGATTTTCGCCGACCTGAAAGACGTGGTGAAGATCACGACCTCCTCGAAGACGCCCGACCCAGACCAGACGCGCCGCATCAACGACGTGATCGACCGCCTCGTCCGCGACCACGGCTACTGCCCCGTCTGCGCCAACGAACTGCTGACCTACGTCGGCACGCTGCTCTCGCGCTGATCGGGGCAAGAAGTGGGAGGATGAAAATGCCCGCGTCTTTCATCCGTGGAAGGCGCGGGCAATTGCGTTGACGGGTCATTAAACGGGGCGGGTATGTCGAAGATTACGAAGAGGACGGCCGCACGACTGCTTGCCGCGCTTGTCTGTGCCTTGGTTGTCGCCGCGATCTCGCTGTACTCGGCTCGGCACGCGCTCGCCTCCGAGTACAAGACTTTCCAGAGCCCGGACGGTAAGTTTAAGGTCGTGGTTTACAGCTACCCGATGCTGATTTCGTCAGTGGGCGGGGCGGGAGACGCCGCCGGCTTTGTCCGTCTCTACGACAGCCGCGGGCACGTCCTAGAGGAAGAGGGCGTGGAGATGGTTCAACTGGTCGATCAGATCGAGTGGGAAAAAGAGAAGGTCGATATAAAACTTATCGCGGAGTGGAGGCTGCCGGCTCAATAAGCCCGGCGCACGTGGCGTGAAGAAACGTTACTGGATCGCTGGAACGATGGGGCTCGTCGGCGGGGCGCTCGCCGCGCGGCTGATCGCGCGACCGCGCGACGTGGCGTGGGAGGACGAGAGCGGGAGGCTGGGGCACGCCGAAAGATCACGCTTCGTCGAGGTCGGCGGCGTGCGCGTGCATTATCAGGAGGCGGGCGCGGCGCAAGACCCGGCGGTCGTGCTCATCCACGGCTTCGCGTCGTCGAACTTCGTGTGGCACGACGTGCTCGTGCCGCTCGCCTCCGCGGGCTTCCGCGTCGTCGCGCCCGATCTCGTCGGCTTCGGTTTCTCCGCCAAGCCGCGCGACGGCGATTACACGTTCGAGGCGCAGGCGCGCACCGTCGTCGGTTTGATGGACGCGCTCGGCATCTCGCGCGCGACGCTCGTCGGCAGCTCCTACGGCGGCGCGGTCGCCGCCCTGTGCGCGCTCGACCACGCGGAGCGCGTCGAGCGGCTCGTGCTCGTCGGCGCGGTCTCGAACGACGAGAAGAAGCGGAGCGTGCTGGCACGCGCCGGTAGGGCGCGGGGCTTGGGCGAGCTGTTCGCGCCGCTCGTGATGGACGCGCGCCACCGGCGCAAGCGGCGCAGGCTGCGTGAGCAGACGGCGCGCGACGGGCGCGACTACGACGAGGCGCGCACGCGCGCACACCTGCGACCGCTCAAAGCAGCGGACACGCACCGCGCCATCCTGCGCTCGCTCCGCAGTTGGGACGCCGCCCGCGTCGAGCGCGAGGCGGGCCACATCCGGCAGCCCGCGCTGCTCGTCTGGGGCGCCGACGACCGGGACGTGCCGCTGCGCCACGGGCGACGCCTGCACGCGCTCATGCCCGGCTCGCGCCTCGTCGTCTTCCCAGATTGCGCGCACCTGCCGCAGGAAGAGTACCCGCGCGAGTTCGTCAGCCTCGTCGCAAACTTTTGCAAAGCGGGGGTCGGGGGTCGGGGGTCAGGTGTCAGGGAAGAAATATTTCTCCCGGCCCCCGGCCCCCAACCCCCGACCCCCGCTTGAGGTATTCAGATGTCTGTACAGCGCAACGACTGGTCTCTGCAGCGCAAGGGCATCATCGATCAGGAGCGGCACCGGGAGCGCGTGCGCGACGCGATCCGCAAGAACCTCGGCTCGATCGTCTCGAACGAGGCGATCATCCTGTCCGACGGCAAGCGCACCGTCAAAGTCCCGATCCGCTCGCTCGACGAGTACAAG
>JBJMGS010000256.1:0-8347 GCA_045807785.1 Pyrinomonadaceae bacterium | reverse complement strand
CAATTACTATCGCCACATCCTCATATACCGTAATTCGGTCGATATCGCTGCGGTAATGTTCAAGGCTAACGTCAGCATTTGATGTTCTATTGATTTCCATCAGCTCTACTTTTGAATAGATATTGAGCGGCGGCGACACAGTGACGAAATCGTCTCCCATCAGATGGTAAAGAGCACCCGTTTCGGGATGCAGGTGAGCCTCATCCCATCTACGCTCTAACGCTCTTATTTCCATCTCGATCAACTCAATGTCTTTTGTTTCCATGAGGCTCTGTACCTGCCACAGCAATCACAAAAGATTGTTAGGCTCTTGTCGCAGTGTTCTCTCCCGCTGGAGGTAGCCACCTGCACTGAGACCCGCCAAGTTCAAGCCCGCCTGAGAAACTTCGCCGCGATCCAGCCGACGAGGATGAGCAGCGAGAGGATGAGCCAGTTGTCGCTCCTGCCGTAGGTCGCCGACGGGAAGTGGTTGCTGATCATCGTGAAGACGAGCGGCACGACCATGAACGTGTTGTGCTTCGAACGCTGCTTCGCTCTCACGCCCAGTCTCTCGTCGAATTTCTCGCCCCGCTTCGTCGCCGCGATCATCCGCCGCTGCGCCGGCAAAATTCTCATCCACACGTTCGCCGCCATGATCGTCCCGAACATCGCGCCCACCTGAATGTACGTCGCGCGCCCGCTCAACTTCTGCGAGAGCAGGAACGCCGAGACGACGACGAGCGCGTAAGCGACGACGGCGAAGACGAGATCGTTTTTGCCGAGCGGCGTGTGCGCCAGCAAGTCGTACACGACCCACGCCACGACGAGCGCCGCGACCGAGATAGCGACGCCCATGCGCGCGCTCGTCACGTCCGGGTCGGTCAACGCGCCGCCGAGGTAATAGACGAGGACGAGCAGCAGGAAGCCGCTCAGCCACGTCAGCGCCGCCTCCCAACGGAACCAGTGGAGCGGCTGCGTCCCCGGCAATTTGCGCTTCTCGACGACGTAGAAGCCGCCGCTGTGCACCATCCAGACCTGCGCCGTCTCGCCACCTTCGCGCGCATCGCTTTCGGCTTCGGTGAGCCGCGCGTCGAGCCAGGTGAAGTAGTAGGTTGTGCCGATCCAGAGTATCCCTGCGAAGACGTGGAACCAACGCAGAAGGAGGTTGAGCCACTCGCTCAGGAAGGGATTGAGTTTCACTCTGTTTAGCTCCCGCGATAAGTTGAGTAGCCGAACGGACTCAAGAGCAGCGGCACGTGGTAGTGCTCTTCGCCGCGCGCGCGGAAGACGACGACGACCTGCGGATAGAACGTCTCCGTGCTGTGCGCCGCGAAGTAAGAGCCCGCGTCGAAGGTCAGGCGGTACGCCCCGACGCTCAACTCTTCGTCGGCGCCCATCAAATCCGCGAGCCGCCCGTCGGCGTCGGTTCTACCCTCGCCTGCCGCCTGCCAGCCGTCGCCGAACTCGCGTTCCAGCGTGACGGTGATGCCCGCCGCCGGCCTGCCGCTCGAGGTGTCGAGCACGTGAGTGGTGATCTTGCTCATGATTCGAGTAGTTTCTCCAATCTCAGTTGCGTGATGCGCCGCTGTTCTTCGGCGGCAACTTTCAATTCCGTTCCTGCGTCGTTCGCCAGTCGCGACTTCAGCGCCGCGAGTATCTCCGCAGGGCTCCTATCGGTCGCGCAGATGATGAAGATGTAGCCGAACTTACTTTCGTACTCGCGGTTCAGCTCCGCCAACTCCGCGCGCGCCGCCGCGTCCGCCGCGCTCATCCCCGACTGCTCGCGCTCCGACCAAGACTGTTCCTGCCGCGTCTGCTCGGTCGTGCTCTGGCGCTCGCCGAGCTTCGGGTGGCGGCTGAACGCTTCGAGCCAGTCCTCGTCTTCCAGCCGGCCCCAGGCCTCTTCCGCCGCGCGCATCATCTCATTCGCGTCGGCGAAGGGTCTTTGCGCCGACATGCGGCACGCCCACGCCGTCGCGCCGCAGCACTTCAACAACTCTGCCTCCGCCTCGTCGTGCGTCAGAGAGTTCAGCCGTTCGATGCCATGTTCCAAATTAACCCTGCTCCGCGTCCATCTCGCAGTACACGCGCAGACGGCTCACGCCGCCGTCGGGGTAGATGTTGAAGCGCAGGTGCGTGGCCGCGCCAGCGCCGGCGATCTCGTCCTCGAAGTGGTGGCGCGTGTGCGCCTGAAGTTTCGTGCGCGGCAAGACTTCGCGCCACGTGGGCGCAGACCAGTCCGCGTTCGTCGCGCCCCCGCCCGCGAGGTCGCACGCTTCCAGCGAGCAGGTGTCCGGGTAGTTGCCTTTGAAGTGCGTCGTGTCCACTTCGACACGCCGGATCGCGCGCGCCCGCGCGCCGAGCTTGACGACCGCCCAGTCGTGCCCCGCGCCGCGCCGCCGCTTCGTCTCCCAGCCATCGCTCATGTTCACGGCGCGACCGGGCATGATCAGGTTGTGCCGGTGACCGAAGAACATGTCGCTGCACGCAACGACGAGTCCGCCGTGCTCGACCGCCGTCAAATCGATCTCGCCGCCGCGCCGCACGAGCCGCGCCCAGTCCGGCCAGACTTCGCCGTACACGCGCAGCCGCGCCACGCCGCCGTCCGGGTAGATTTTGAAACGCAGGTGCGTCGCGCGCGCTTCGCTCTCGACCGCGAAAGAATTCTGCGAGTCGCCCGCGAGCGGCGAGACTGGTAAAAGCTCCGTCCACGCGCGTCCTTCATCGATCAACTCTTCGACGCCCGGCTGACCTTCGACGGCGCAGGCTTCGAGCGAACACTGTGCGGGATAGTTGCCGCGAAAGTACGCGGTATCAACAACGATGCCGCGCACGCGCCCCGCGAGTCCGAGGCGGATGACGCACCAGTCGAAGCCGGGCGTGCGGCGGCGGCGCGACTCCCAGCCGTCCATCCACTTGCCGCGATCCGTGTACTCGCCTTCGAGGAAGACGGGCGCGGACGCCTTCAACAAATTCTCCTTCGGCGCGAAGAAGTCGTCGTTCGCGTACAGGACGGCGGCGCCCAGACGCTCCGACGCCAGATCGATGAGTTCGGTAAAATCCGTCAAGCGCCTGCTCTCCCTCGCAGCAAAAATTCCCCACGCGGCTCGCCTGTGAACGCGCCGCGCTCGTAGATTTTCTCGCCGCGCAAAAACGTCGCTTCGACTGTGCCCGACAGTTCGCGCCCCGCGTAGGGCGTCAGCTTGTGACGGTGTTCGAGCCGCGCAGGCTCGACGCGGAAAATCTCGTCCGGCCGCCACACGACGAAGTCCGCGTCCGCGCCTTCGCGGATCGCGCCCTTGCGCTCGTCTAACCCGGCGAGTCGCGCGGGCGCAGCCGACAACCACTCGCAGACCTGTTCGATTGTGTGCCCGCGCCGCCGCGCCTCTGTCCAGACGACGGGCAGGCGCAGTTGCAGAGAAGAGATGCCGCCCCATGCTTCTAGAAAGTCGCCCGTCTCGCGCCGCTTCATCTCCGGCGGGCACGGCGAGTGATCCGAGACGATCAACTCGATCACACCTTCCGCGAGCGCCGCCCACAGTCTCTCACAGTTCTCGCGCTCGCGGATCGGCGGGCAGCACTTAAACTCCGTCGCGCCGTCGGGAATATCTTCCGCCGTGAACGCGAGGTAGTGCGGGCACGTCTCGGCGGTGATTGAGACGCCTGCGCGGCGCGCCTCGCGCAAGAGCGGCAGCGCGTCAGCCGACGAGTGGTGGACGATGTGGACGCGTGCGCCCGTCTCGCGGCTCAGACGAATCATCTGCGCGACCGCCGCATCCTCCGCCGCGCGCGGGCGCGTTGCGAGGAAGGTCGCGTAGCGGCGCGGATCGCTCTCGGCTTTGCTCGCGTGCGCGCTCGCGGCATCAATCGGCTGCGGCAGTTCGGCGTGGACGATGAGCACGGCGTCGAGTCGCGCGAGTTCCGGCATCGCCTCGCGCAAGTCCGCCTCGGTGACGTGCGGAAACTCCGCCACGCCCGAATCGACGAGGAAGCATTTGAAGCCGACGACACCCGCCGCGCGCAGCGGCGCCAGCTCGGCAACGTTGCCCGGCACGACGCCGCCCCAGAACGCGACGTCCACCGCGCACCGGCCCCGCGCCGCCGCGAGTTTTGTCTGCAAACCGTCGAGCGTCGTCGTCGCGGGGATGCTGTTGAGCGGCATCTCGACAATCGTCGTCGTGCCGCCCGCACAGGCGGCGCGCGTCGCCGTCGCGAACCCCTCCCACTCAGTTCGCCCCGGTTCGTTGACATGAACGTGCGTGTCCACGAGCCCCGGCATCAGCACCGCGTCGTCGCTCGCTTGAAACAACTCGCAGCCGCGCGGCACGTCTTCGAACTCACGCACCGCGACGATGCGACCGTCGCGCACGTGAACTGACGCGGCGCGCGTCTCTGCGGGCAGGACGACGCGACGAGCGCGGACGATAAGATCGGGCTGATCCATCAAACGGAGTTGTTATTCACGACTTGATGCTCGTCAAAAAATCTTCGAGCAAATTCGCCGCGACGCGCACGCGATATTCTTTCGTCGAGCGGATGTCGTCAATCGGCGCGATCTCTGAGGCGAGCGATGCACGCGCGGACTTGATCAAGCCTTCGTTAACGACCTGCCCGCGCAGCAGCGCCTCCGTCACACGGCAGCGCACGACCGTCGGCGCAACGCTCCCCAAGGCGATGCGTGCCCACTCGACGCGCCCTCCGCCGACGCGCGCCGCGCCCGCGAAGCAGACCTTCGAGATCGCCTGCGCCCGGCGTGTGCCAACCTTGCGGTAGTAACTGATGCGCCCCGCGGGCTCGCGCGCGAGGCGCACGCGCGAGATCAACTCGTCGGCGCGCATGACGGTCTGCTTGTAGCCGGTGTGAAACTCGTCGTATCTAACCCAGCGCGCGCCCGCCGACGAGACGAGTTCTACTTCGGCGTCGTAGATAACGAGCGCGGGCGGCGAGTCTGCCGCGGGCGAGGCGTTGGCGATGTTGCCACCAAGCGTCCCGCGATTCTGGATCGCCCACCCGCCCGTCTCGCGCGCCGCGTCGCAGAGCGCGGGAAACTCGCGTCGCAGCGTTTCGTGTCGGCGCACCTCGGTGTAGGTCGTCAGCGCGCCGAGCGTGACGTGCTCGTCCGACACTCGGACGCCCTTGAGTTCTTCCAGATGCCGCACGCTCAAGAATCTTTTGTGCGTGAGCACGCCCGCCTCGAACAAGACCATCAGGTCAGTCCCGCCCGCGAAGGCACGCCACGCGCCGGGCTCTCGCGCCAACACGTCGAGCGCGTCACTCAAGTCGCGCGGCACGCGCAGTTCATAGTCTGGGACGTATGCTCTCACTCGATTGGTAGCTTAGTTCTGCCTTCCGGTCTCGAACTGCTGCCAGCGCATTATCCGCACGGGCACTTTGAGCCACGAGTTGTGCGCGTCGGCGCGCACCTTGATGACACGCATCGGATTCGGATCGGCTTCGATCCAAGTCTCGTCGCCGAGGTAGGCGAGCGTGTGCAGCCCGTCCGCCGTGACGGCGACATCGCCGGGGAGAAGTCGGGCGTGGTCGATTTCGCTGATGCTGGGTGCGGCAAGAATCTCTTCCGTCCTGTGGCTGTAGCCCGCGAGCAGGGATTTGGCAGAGGCGTCATGCCACCACAGCGAAGCAGACTCTCGCAACAGCCTCGGGTTCATCGTCACAAGCCCCTGCCTGAAATCCGCGTCAACGAGACCGCGTCGCACCAGCCCCGAACAATCGATCCCGAGTCTGCCTTCGCCGCCCCAGACGTACCTTGCACCTTCGTACTTGGAGAGCGAGCTGACGTAAGCCCGCCTCAGCAAAATTTCGTCACCCGCGCTGCCGGGCAAAGTGAAGAAGACGAGCACGCACGCGGTCACGAGGACGAGCGCGAGACGCACGACGCGCCGCCGCCAGAAAAGCAATAACGCGCCTGCCCATAATCCACAGAGGCAGAGAAGCTCAAGCGCACGCAGCGTGCCCGTGCTGACCGGATACAGCACGAGTCCCAGTAGCACGAGCCACAGGGCGAGCCACGCCGCGAGATAGAGTCTCCGAGGATCGCGCCTCGAATCGTGCTCGACATTCGGCATCGCGGCCGATTGGCTCATGGCTTGCCCTCACACGCGCGCACGACCGAGGCGAAGATTTTCATGTAGCCGGTGCAGCGGCATAAGTTTCCCGCGAGACCTTCGCGGATGTCGGCTTCGGTCGGCTGCGGCGTGTGCGCGAGCAGGTTGACGGCGGCGAGGATCATGCCCGGCGTGCAGATGCCGCACTGCGCGCCGCCCATTTCGAGAAACGCCTCCTGCACGCGGTGGAGCTGCGCGCCCGTGGCGACGCCCTCGATGGTTTTAATCTCCAAGCCTTCGACCTGCGCGGCGGGCACGAGGCAACTGTTGACGAGCGCGCCGTCAAGGAGCACCGAGCACGCGCCACACTCGCCCTCGCCGCAGCCCTCCTTCGTGCCCGTCAGTTTCAACTCCTCGCGCAGCACGTCCAGCAGACGCGCCATCGGGTACGACTCGAACGAGCGCGGTTCGTCGTTGACCGTGCAACTGATCTTGACTTTGCTGACCGTCTCAGTCACGCCAAGTCTCCGAGCTTCGTCATCAAATCTTCCGGCATGAGCGGGATGTGTGTGAACGACGCGCCGGTCGCGTTCTCGATGGCGTTCAGGATGGCAGGCGCGGCCCCGTCCATCGGCAGCTCGCCGATGCCCTTCGCCACGGCGGGGCCGAACGGGTACGGCGTCTCCTCGAAGTGGACGCGGATCGGGGGCAGATCAACTGACGTGGGCATGATGTAGTTGGTCATCTGCGAGTTCGCCATGCGCCCCTCGCGCCACGCGACTTTTTCGTAGAGCGTGTAGCCGATGGCCTGCGCCACGCCGCCCTCGATCTGCCCCGCCGCGAGCACCGGGTGAATGACGCGCCCCACTTCCTGCACCGCGACGAAATCCTCGACGCGCGTCTCGTAAGTGACGAGATCGACCGAGACCTCCGCCACGTACACTGCCCACGCGTATGCGCCGTAAGCGTCGCCCTGATACTTCCCCTCGTCCCACACGACATCGGGCGGCGGCTTGTACTGGCTGAAACTCTTGAGCGCGCCGTGGCGCTCGACGTAAGCACGACAAGCCGCGCGCCATTCGTCGCTCGTGTAAGTTTCCGCGAGCAGCCCCGCGCCTTGCAGCGTTTGCCTGAGCCCCAGCGCGGCGGATTCGACCAGCTTGCCGACGATCATGCAGGTGCGCGAGGCGACCGTCGGCCCGCTGTTGGGAACCGTGCGCGTGTCTGGCTGCGAGACTTCGATCATGTCGTAGCCGAGGCAAAGCGCGTCTGCCGCGATCTGCGCGAAGATCGTGTTCGTGCCCTGCCCGATCTCGGTCGAGGCGGCGAGGACGTGGACGCGTCCCTCTGCGTCGGCCTCGCAGCCGACGATGGATTGCAGCACGACCTCGCCCGATCCCGTGAATCCCGCGCCGTGCATGAACGAGGCGAAGCCCATCCCGCGTTTCACTTTGGCTCCGCCAGCGTTCGCGCGCGCGAAGCGCTCCTGCTTCGCCGCGTAGTCCGACATCGCGAAGGCGCGCGCGAGCAAGCCCTCCATGTCAACCTGCTCGCGGATGACCTGACCCGTCGCCGTCGTTTCATTCTCGCGCACGAAGTTGCGCCGCCGGAACTCCTCGGCGCTCAAGCCCAGACGTCGCGCCACTTCGTCCATGTGGCGCTCCAGCGCGAAGATCGACTGCGGCGCGCCGAAGCCGCGAAACGCCCCGTGCGGCGGCGCGTTCGTCGCCACCGCCCGCGAACGGATGCGCACGTTCGGACAGAAGTAGGGACCCGCCGCGTGGATCGTGCCGCGCGAGAGCACGACTGATGAGAGCGTGGCGTAGGCGCCGCCGTCCACGACGAAGTCGATCTCCTGCGCGAGAAGTTTTCCGTCGCGCGTGACGGCAGTGCGGTGGCGCGTCAGCGAAGGGTGGCGCTTGGTGGTCGCCGCCATGTCCTCAGCGCGGTCGTAAATAATTTTAACGGGCTTGCCGGACTTCAACGCGAGCAGCGCGGCGTGCCCGGCGATCATCGACGGGTACTCTTCCTTGCCGCCGAAGCCGCCGCCGGTCTCGGTCTGGATGACGCGGATTTTTTCCTGCGGCAGGTCGAAGAGTTTAAGCAGTGCCTTGTGGACGTAGTAGGGGCACTGCATCGAGCCCCAGACGGTCACGCCGTCTTCCGCGTTGGCGACGGCGATGACGCCGTTCGTCTCGATGTAGAGCTGCTCCTGCGCGCCCGTCTCGTATTCGTCTTCGACCAGGATCTCCGCTGCGGCGAGCGCGACCTCCACGTCGCCCTTGTTGACGCGGTAGTGCTTG
>JBJMGS010000255.1:0-3673 GCA_045807785.1 Pyrinomonadaceae bacterium | reverse complement strand
TTCCAGTCTCGGGTCGGCACTTTCCTGGGCACGATAAACAACGAGGTCTGAGATACCTTCCGCCCGCGCGCGCTTACAAAGTCCTAGGATATAGAAGCGATTGAATTGTCCCTCAGCCATTGTTTCTGCTGCCGTGTGCGGAACATGTTTGATCGTATATCCGCCGGTCGGCTTATGCGCCCCTTCAAATCCTTTCATCAACCCGTTGGCTTCTAACTGGTAGGCAAGCCAATGCTCATCATGCTCGCGCGCTGCCTGTCTGAGTAGGGGAAGCCACTGCATGTTGCCGGCTTCATTAAAGCGGGTGCTGTAGTAGATATTATTCGTGCGCTCGGCTTCGTCAATTGCTTCTAGCATAGCCGCGCGCGTGGTCTCGTCCAGATTTTCAAATTTGAACATTACCCTCCACCTTCCAATTATGATTGCCGGCGTGCCCGCAACTGCCGGCTTCAAGTGCGCGATACAGGCGATTGTAGCAACATTAGGGTTGTCTTGCGAGAAGTATAATTATGCCGGAAAAGGCTTGATATGCTACGCGGGGCGGGGTTGCAAAAATAGCCCGCATGGTGTTATCCCTTCCACGCGCTGGCACCATCTTTTTCGACGGGCCTTTCCAGGAGACGCGCCTCCTCCATTTTTAAGTGATGCCACTACATAAGAAGCTGACATGAAAAGCTTATTGCTCAGTTGCGCCCTCGTTCTTCTCGCGAGCCCCGCTGCGGCTCAGAGCCGCCCGGCGTCGACGCCCACCACGAACGCCCCCTATATCAAGGAGGTGGATAATTTAGAAGTTCCGAGCGGGGCTGTCATTCAGCTCAAGCTCAGTGCCTACGATCTCGACGCCCTGAAGAGGTGCAAGCTTGAGATCGGCGGCCACCCAGCAACCTTCACAGTGCTCGAAGGATCGAAGGCGGACGAGCCGAGGGTGGCCGCCGTCGTTCCCGACATGCAAAGGGCGCGGCAAGGCGGCGGGCCCGCGTTGATCGTCTTCTTCACGGAACAAGGTCATGGCGGGGACATGATCGAGAACTTCAGAGTGATTCCGTCTGCCAGCGACGGGTACAAAGCGACCGTCGCATCGGTAACCCGACAGCCTAATGAGCGCTACTTCGATCTCAGGTTGCGCGAAGACATCCCGACGGCGCAGTGGGGCCGAGTGAAGATTTCCATCGATGACAGGCCCGTCGAGCGGATCGTCAGGATGCTGCCGAGGGTCTTCTCGTTCGAGGTTCCGGCCAACCTGCCCTATTTGTACAGACATGAGTTGATCGTTGAAGTGGGCGGAGTCCGCTCCAACGTGCACACGCTGAACTCATCTTTCACGTCCGAGCCAGACCCTACGCCGTCGGCGGCGGCTACGCCGGTAGCGGAGGCGAACACAGCACTCGACCGCACCTTTTTAGGGTTTCCAGTTGCCTGGACGCTCACCTTCTTTGGCATTGCCCTCGGGGTAGTTGGCGGGTTCCTGAGCTTCTACTTTTACCGGCAGGCGAAACTGAACGCGGCGAAAGTCTGGCTAGGGACGGAGCCGGCATCCCCGGATCAGGCTGAGAAACTAAGCCTGCCCGAAGACCTGCCGCCGCCCCTGGTCACGGCCTGCGCGGCCGGCGAGTGCGTGTTGTACGCGGGCGCGGGATTGAGCGCGGCATCGGGCCTGCCGACGTGGAAAGAGTTCGTCCTCGGCCTAATCGACTGGGCGCTCATCCATGGCATTATCAACGAGTCCGAGGCCGACGATTGTCGCGCGGACCTGCGGAGGGGGCAAGCTGACCCGGTCGCCGACAACATTGTCGGCAGGATCAAAACACGAGCCGACCAAGAGCGCTTATACGACTACCTGCGGGAGGTCTTCCTCAGGAAGACCTCGCCCTCGCAGCTACACTCTCACCTCAAGCGGATCAAGTTCTCCGCCGTCCTGACGACTAACTTCGACAACATACTGGAAGGCATCTACGCGACCTCGCACGAGCAGGTTTACACGCCAAAGGATACGGAGCCTTTGCTCGCCGCGCTGACGAGGCGCGACTTCTTCATCCTCAAGCTCTACGGCAAGCTCGACGGAGGCGGGGCGGTGATGGTCGCGCCCGCGCAGTACGAGGAGGAGATTGCCAGCAACGGGCTCTTCTCGCGCTTCATGCAGACGCTCTTCTACTCGCGCACGATCCTCTTTGTCGGGGCGAGCCTCGAAGGAATCGAGGCCTACCTGAGGGGCATTAACTTCCAGATGGACAACGCGCGCCGACACTACGCGCTGGTGGGAGTGACTGAGATCGGGTGGCGCTCGAAAGCCTCTTTTTTGAAGAGACGTTACGGGATCGAGGTACTGCCCTACACGCCGGAGGAGGGCTACCCCGGACTGGATCGTTTCCTGCGGCAGCTCGCGAAGACCGTCAACGAGAGAGCGCCCGCCACGTCTGAAGGCAAGCAGCAGAGGGCCGGACTCGAACAGGTCACGCTCGAGAACATCGGGCCCTTCGACCGGCTGGAGCTGAAGTTCGACTTGAGCCCGGAGATGGAAGCCGAGGGCAAGTGGCAGATCTTCCTCGGCGACAACGGCGTCGGCAAATCGACGGTCCTGAGGGCCATCGCCTTCGCCCTGTGCGGCAGCCGGGCGCAAGCCTACGCCTCGCGTCTGCTCAAGGTCGGCGCCCGGCGCGGCAGCATCACCCTGACGACCGGCAGCGGGACGAACTACGTTACCAATATCGAGCGCAAGCAGAGCGGCGAGGTGGTGATAGTCGGCGCCGGCGGCGACAACGAAGTCCTCCCGCTCGGGGCAGAGGGGTGGCTCGCCATCGGTTTCCCCCCCCTTCGCACGACGAGCTGGACGCCTGTGATGGGTGCGGACCCGGACTTCAAGATCAAGTCCGCGCCCGTGGTCGATGACTTGCTGCCGCTGGTCACTGGTGATGTTGATCCGCGCCTCGACAAACTGAAGAAGTGGATCATCAACCTTGACTACGAGGACGTCAAAAGCGGGGGCAAGGAGTGGCGCTATCAGGGCCTCATCCAGAAGGTGTTCGACATCATCGGCTCGATGACCGAGGGGATGAAACTCAACTACGTCGGCGTGATTGGCGGGAGGGGCGAGGAAAAGAGGATTCTCATCGAGACTGACAACGGCACGGAGATTCGCCTCGAATCGCTCAGCCAAGGAACACTCTCGCTCCTCGGCTGGGTCGGCATACTGATGCAGCGACTCTACGAGGTGTTCGATCAGGATGAAGACCCGACGACGCGCTACGCACTCATCCTGATGGACGAGATAGATGCCCACATGCATCCGCTCTGGCAGCGCAAGCTCTTCACTCACCTGAAGGGGAGCTTCCCGAGGGCCCAGTTCATCGCCACGACGCACTCGCCTCTGGTCGTCAGCGGGATGTCAACCAAGCAGGTGGTGCGGTTCGCGAGGAACGATGAGGGAAAGGCGGTCGTCCTCACGCTCGCGCCAGACGTGACGTTCGGCTACACCGATCAAGTTCTGACAAGCCTGCTGTTCGGTCTCCCGACGACACTCGATCTGGTCACGGAGGAGAAGAAGACGAAGTACAACAAGTTAAAGATGAAGGAAGGGGGCGAGCGACAGCCGGAGTACGAGGTACTGAAGCAGCAGTTGATGGCGCGCATCCCGCCGCGCACGCCCAGCTACGACGAGAAGCACAAGAAGCAGTGG
>JBJMGS010000254.1:0-13080 GCA_045807785.1 Pyrinomonadaceae bacterium | reverse complement strand
GGAGCGTTGCAATGGCGAGAGCGTCTCTCTGCTCATGTGATCTTCAGAGCCGCCCGCCACCAAAGCACGTGCGGGGCAAACGGGGGCGCGCCTTCCTCAACTCGACGCGACGCGCGGGCGGGAGGAATGTGCGAGAACTAATTTATGGCAACGGGGGATTTCTAAACCTCTGGCATCATACCCGATTTCGCGCGGCGGCGAAACGGGAGTGGTTGCAGTCGGCGGGCGCGCACGCCTCGCAACTTTCGGGCGGCGGGCGAAAAGTAGTAAGCTAGGCGACCTACGGCAGTCTTCTTAAAATTCATTGTTCTCGAAAGGCTCAACTTCTCATGGCTGAGAACATCCCTATCACCGTCGCGCGCGGCGACGGCATCGGACCCGAAATCATGGACGCCACGTTCGCCATTCTCGCGGGCGCGGGCGCGCGGCTCGACATCGAGGAGATCGCCATCGGCGAGCAGGTCTATCTCGCCGGGAACCCCGCCGGAATCGATCCCAGCGCGTTCGCCTCCCTGCGCCGCACCAAAGTTTTCCTGAAGGCGCCGATCACGACCCCGCAGGGCGGCGGCTACAAGAGCCTGAACGTCACCGTGCGCAAGACCTTCGGCCTCTATGCCAACGTCCGCCCGTGCGTCTCCTACCACCCGTTCGTCAAGACGAAGCACCCGGTGATGGATGTCGTCATCGTCCGTGAGAACGAGGAGGACGTGTATGGCGGCATCGAGTACCGGCAGACCGGACAGGTGACGCAGTGCCTGAAACTGATCTCGCGACCGGGCACGGAGAAGATCGTGCGCTACGCCTTCGAGTACGCCCGCAAGAACAAACGCAAGAAGGTGACCTGCTTCACGAAAGACAACATCATGAAGATCACCGACGGTCTCTTCCACAAAGTCTTCGAAGAGATCGCGCCGGAGTACCCGGACATCGAGAACGAGCACTGGATCGTGGACATCGGCGCGGCGAAACTCGCCGACACGCCCGAAGCCTTCGACGTGGTCGTGCTGCCGAACCTCTACGGTGACGTGCTCTCGGACGTGGCGGCGCAGATCGCCGGCTCGGTCGGTCTCGCCGGCTCGGCGAACATCGGCGACTCGATCGCGATGTTCGAGGCAATCCACGGCTCGGCCCCGCGCCGTGCCGGGCAGAATCTGGCAAACCCTTCGGGTCTCTTCCTCGGCGCGGTGATGATGCTCGTCCATCTGGGACAGACGGACGTGGCGGAGCGCGCGCACAACGCCTGGCTCAAGACGATGGAGGACGGCGTCCACACCTACGACATTTACAAAGAGGGCGTGAGCAAGCAGAAAGTCGGCACGCGCGAGTTCGCCGAAGCGGTCGTCGCGCGCATGGGGCAGAAGCCGGAGACCTTGAAGGCGGTCTCTTACGCGGCGGGCGCGGGAGACGAGCCGTCGTCCGCGAGCCACACGGTGCGAGCCGCCGAGAACTCCAAGAAGGAGACGGTCGGCGTTGACGTGTACCTCGACTGGACTGCGGGCGGCGCGGACGAACTCGGCGCGGCGATGGAGCAGTTGAACGGCGAAGGATTGAAGCTCTCCTCGATCAGCAACCGCGGGGTGAAGGTCTATCCGGGCGGCAGCCCAGAGACGTTCTGCTCCGACCACTGGCGCTGCCGCTTCGTCGCCGACGCGGGTGAGGGCGGCGCGGTCAAGCACGCGCAGATCGCACAACTGCTCACGCGCGCGGCTGGCGCGGGCTTCGACTTCATCAAGACCGAGAACCTCTGCAACTTCGACGGACAGCCCGGCTACTCGCACGCACGGGAATAACTTCACACGGACTATTAAAAAAGGGGAAACAAAGATGAGCGACAACAGAGACGAACAGGAGATCGGCGCGAACACGGAGCAGCACCCGCGCGTCGAGTTGGGACCGACCGAGAAGATGGAAGACAGTCACATCACCGCGCCGCTCGTCCCCGGCGCGCAGAGCGCCGAAAGCGACGAGATCAAACGGGAAGTCAACCTCAACACCGAGTGACAGGGGGGAGCTGATAGCTAATAGCTGTTAGCTGTTAGCTGTCAGCCAAACCAGATGAGCGATGAGCGATTAGCTGTTGGCAAACTTGAATCGAAGCCAACGGTGAAAGCAGGAAGCCGTCTTCCTCTGGCTAACAGCTAACAGCTAATCGCTAACAGCTATTAGCTCCTTCCCACTTTCTGCTAAGGAGAACGCCGCCCATGTCAGCCACAGCCCCCGCGCGTCCCGCCTCAGACGAGTACGCGCCCTTCTACGAAACATACGTCTCGCTCGTCCCCGCGGGCGACATAACCGAAACGCTCGAACGCCAGATCACGGAAACGCTCGCCCTGCTGCGCTCCGTGCCTGAGGATCGCGCCGACACTTCCTACGAGCCCGGCAAGTGGAGCGTTAAGGAGTTGGTCGGGCACGTCATCGACGGCGAGCGCGTCTTCTCGCATCGGGCTTTGCGCTTCGGGCGGGGCGACGAGACGCCGCTGCCCGGCTACGAGCAGGACGACTACGTGCGCACCGCGAACTTCCACGCGCGCACGCTCCAAAGTATCGCCGAAGAGTTCGAGCGCGTGCGCGCCGCCACGGTCGCGCTCCTCCGCTCGTTCGACGCGGAGGCTTGGGCGCGGCGCGGCACGGCGAACGACAACGAAGTCTCCGTGCGAGGGCTCGCCTACATCATCGCCGGGCACGAGCTGCACCACGTTGGCATCCTGCGCGAGCGCTACCTTAAATAGCAAAGGATGAGGGATGAGGGATGAGGGATGAGAAGTCGCGCTAAGAAGCCCGATGAAAATAAACTCGGACGGTCTAAGGATCGTTCTGCTTCATCCTTCATCCCTCATCCTTCATCCTTACTTCTGGTCGCTGTCGTCATGGGCAGCAAGTCCGACTGGGAGACGATGCGGCACGCCGACGAAGTGCTCACGCGGTTCAACGTCGCGCACGAGTGCCGCGTCGTCTCGGCGCACCGCACTCCCGCGTGGATGGCGGAGTTCGCTTCTGCCGCCGAGTCGCGCGGTCTGAAAGTGATCATCGCGGGCGCGGGCGGCGCGGCACACCTGCCCGGCATGATCGCCGCGCAGACGACCGTGCCCGTGCTCGGCGTCCCCGTCGAGAGCCGCGCGCTGAAAGGCCTGGACTCGCTCCTCTCCATCGT
The DNA here is from genome assembly GCA_045807785.1 of Pyrinomonadaceae bacterium. GTDB lineage: Bacteria > Acidobacteriota > Blastocatellia > Pyrinomonadales > Pyrinomonadaceae > JAIVGV01. The sequence continues at coordinate 9,929 of JBJMGS010000254.1, read as the reverse complement.
GCAGATGCCCGCCGGGATTCCCGTCGGCACGCTCGCCATCGGTCAAGCGGGCGCGACCAACGCCGCGCTTCTCGCCGTCGCCATCCTCGCCAACGAGGACGGCTCTTTGCGCGAACGACTGCGCGACTTCCGCCGCGAACAGGAACGACAAGTCCGCGAAGCGACATTAGAGGGATGAGGGATGAGGGATGAAGATCGTGACACGATGAATACTGATCTCTCCGCCGCGTCACCGCGTCACCGCCTCGCCGCGTCTTCTTCATCCCTCATCCCTCATCCCTCATCCTTACCTATCCTCCCCGGCGCGACGCTCGGCGTGCTCGGCAGCGGGCAGCTCGGGCGCATGTTCGCCATCGCCGCGCGGCAGATGGGCTACCGCGTCCACACCCTCTCGCCCGATGCCGACACGCCGACCGGACAGGTCGCCGACCGCGAAACCACCGCCCCTTACGAAGACCTCGACGCCGCGCGCGAGTTCGCTCGCACGGTGGACGCCGTCACGTTCGAGTTCGAGAACGTGCCCGCCGCGACCGTCGCCGCCGTCGCGGAGATCGCGCCCGTCAGACCAAACGGCGACGCGCTCCACACCACGCAGCACCGCGTCCGCGAGAAAACTTTTCTCTCAACACACGGCTTCCCCGTCACACAGTTTCGCCGCATCGCCCCGCATGAAGGGCGTGAAGGTTTGTGCGCCGCGCTCGCCGAAGTAGGTTTGCCCGCTGTCCTCAAGACCGCCGACTTCGGCTACGACGGCAAGGGGCAGCGCACGATCTCATCTCTCGCAGATGCGGACGCGGCGGCGGAGGCGCTCGCCGGGCGCGAAGTCATTCTCGAAGCGTTCGTCTCGTTCGAGCGCGAGCTGTCGGTCGTCGCCGCGCGCGGCTGTGATGGCGCGGTCGCGAGTTACGGCATCGTCGAGAACACGCACGCGCGCCACATCCTCGACTACACGGTCGCGCCCGCGCGCGTCGCCGAGCGCGTTGCGCGCGAGGCAGAAGAGATCGCGCGCGCGCTGCTCGAACAACTCGACTACGTCGGCGTCCTCTGCGTCGAGCTGTTCTTAACTTCCGACGAACGCCTCTTCGTCAACGAACTCGCGCCGCGTCCGCACAACTCCGGCCACTTCACCATCGACGCCTGCGCGACGAGCCAGTTCGAGCAGCAGGTGCGCGCGCTGTGCTGCCTGCCGCTCGGCTCGACCGAACAAGTGCGCCCCGCCGCGATGGCGAACCTGCTCGGCGATCTCTGGCAGGAGGGCGAGCCCGACTGGCGCGCGGCGCTCGCCGCGTCGAACGTCAAGCTGCACCTCTACGGCAAAGACGACGCGCGCGCGGGGCGCAAGATGGGACACCTCACGGCACTTGCGCCGACGACCGACGAAGCGCTGCGCGCAGTTCTCGAAGCGCGCGACGCTTTGACCGGGCGGCGCTAGAGTTGCCGCCCGACTGACAAAGTCTCTTTGTCAGACAATCAACTGAAGGAGCGATTGATGCGAGAGGACACTTTGGGAGTGATCGCCCGGATCAAAGTCAGGCTCGCGATGCTCGAAGAGGCCCGGCGCGTGCTCAACGCTCTCGTCGAGCCCACGCGCGCCGAGCCGGGCTGCCTGCAATACCTGTTGCTCCAAAACAAGGAAGACCCGACCGAGTTCACCTTCGTCGAAGAGTGGGAGAACGAAGCCGCCCTCACCAAACACGCCGACACCGAGCACGTCCGCCGCGCCCGCGCACGCTTTCCCGAACTCGCCGACGAGCCGATGGACTTACGGAAATACACTCTCGTCCACTGACCGCGCCGCCGAGGTTATTTCAGGGCGCGGGCAGCTTCCGACTTTTCGCCAGAATTCCCGCCAAAACGGCACCCAAATTATTTTCAGCCGCGCCAGAACTTTCTTTGTACTAGTGTCGTAGTACAATAGTGAACATGGCGCAGTCGTTCAACATCGACGCACGCGACCCGACGCCGCTCTACGCGCAACTGGAGCGCGCCATCCGTTTCGCCATCGCGACGGGGCGACTCTCGGTGGGCGATCAGCTCCCCACCGTGCGGCAACTCGCCGTGGACTTGCGCATCAACGCGAACACGGTGGCGAAGGTCTATACGGAGTTGGAGCGCAAGGGCATCGTCGAGTCGCGGCGCGGGGTGGGCACGTTCGTGCGGACGCAGGGCGCGCCCGTGGGCGCGAGCGCGGTCGGGCGTCCGCCCGGCGGCGAGCGCGAAAAACGTATGCAGGCACTGGCGCAAAGGTTTCTCGCCGACGCGCACGCGCTCGGCTTTACGCCCGAAGAGGTGTTGGAACACCTCGCAGGGCTCATCAACGAAGGAGTGTGAAGAGAGATGGCTACCGGATTCGAGTTGGCTCAGTCGAAGAAGAGCCTGACGGCGGCGAACGCGCCGCGCGCCAACGTGGTGTCGGCGCTGATGCTCGTCGTCCCGGCGGGGCTCGGCGTCGCGGCGACGATCCTGACGGGCAACCTCGTGGGCGTCATCGTCGGCGTCATCGTCGGGGTCTTTCTCGCGCAGTCGCCGAAGGTGGCGAAGCAGTGGGAGAAGGCGGTCGTGCTGCGCCTGGGCAAGTACGTCGGGCTGAAAGGCCCCGGCCTCTTCTGGATCGTGCCGCTCGTCGATACGGTCTCGACCTACGTCGATCAGCGCATCATCACGACGAGCTTCGCGGCGGAGCAGACGCTGACCTCCGACACTGTGCCCGTCAACGTCGATGCCGTGCTCTTCTGGATGGTCTATGACGCGGAGCGGGCGGCACTCGAAGTGCAGGACTACCCGCAGGCGGTGAGCTGGGCGGCGCAGACGGCGCTCAGAGACATCATCGGTCGCACGTCTCTGTCGGAACTCCTGCGCGGTCGCGAGCGGATCGAGAGCGAGTTGCAGCAGTTGATCGATCAGCGCTCGAACCCTTGGGGCGTCACCGTGCAGTCGGTCGAGATGCGCGACGTGATCATCCCAGACTCCTTGCAGGACGCGATGTCGCGCGAGGCGCAGGCATCGCGCGAGAAGCAGGCGCGCATCATCTTAGGAGAGGCGGAGGTCGAGATCGCGCACATGTTCGAGAAGGCGGCGCGCTCCTACGAGGGCAACCCGACGGCGCTGCACCTGCGCGCGATGAACATGCTCTACGAGGGCTTGAAGGAGAAGGGCGCGCTGATGCTCGTGCCCTCTTCGGCGGTCGAGTCGATGGGCATGGGGGGCTTACTCGGCGCGGCGGCGCTGCGCCAGCAGAAGCTGACCGAGCAAGAACCGCAGCGGAACGACGACGCGAGTTGATGCCCGCTCTGACGCCGGCGCGGGGAGAGGAGGCTTAGCCGAGCCTCCTCTTGCCTCGCCGCCGTGCGCGCGCCGCGATGCCGCACCCGATCAAATTCCCTGTCGTCCCTCGCGAGCTTGATGCACATGGAGGTGACGCGATGCTTCTACTCAAGACGCTGATTTTCACCGTCGTCATGCCCGCGATGATCACGGTGTACCTCCTCTACGCGCTGCTGCCTTCACACCCCGCGACGCAACCCAGCGGCTTCCTTTATCCCGGGCTGCTCCTGATCCTGATCGGCGTGAGCGTCTATTGTTGGTGCGCGTGGGATTTTGCGGTGACGGGACGTGGCACGCCCGCACCCATCGATCCGCCGAAGGAGTTGGTCGCGTGTGGGCTCTACCGACGCGTGCGCAACCCGATGTACGTCGGCGTAATGTCGATCGTCCTGGGCGAGTCGCTGCTCTTCGGATCGCGCACGCTGCTCTGGTACGCGCTCGTCGTCTTCGGCTGGTTCAACCTCTTCGTCTTCCTCTACGAAGAGCCGACACTGCGTCGGAAGTTCGACGGTACTTACGAACGATATTGCGCAGCCGTGCCGCGCTGGCTCCCGCGGCTGAAGGCTGACGACGAGACGCGCTGAGTTATCCGCTCTCGTCGGAGCCGGCGGCGCGGAAAGGAAGATGGCTCGGAGAGTTTGTCGCTCTCCGAGCCATTTGTTTCGGCGGGATGAGTTGGGGAAGTTGCTTTCGGGTCGGCTCCTGCCCGTTTCAACCTTCGGCTCTTCCGTCTGGAATTTCAGTGTTTCAAACTTCGACTGCTTGAAACCTCACGCACCCGCGAGGTGGATGTTGCCGCTGATGCCGCTCATGCGGATGGGCGCGCCGCCCGCGCCGATGCGCCCGACGAACTTCGAACGCCCCTCGTCTTCGACCGTCAGGTTTTTCAGATCGTTGCTGACACTTCCGTTCAAGCCGCCGACGCTCAGGTCGGCGTTAACGTCCGCGTCGAGCCGCATCTCGATGTTGCCATTGACGCCGGCGACGCGCACGCCCGCGTCTTCGACCCGCGCCATCGCGAAGGTGACACCGCCGTTGACGCCGGCGAACTCGGCATGGCCCACGGCGCGCGCGACCGTCACTTCGCCGTTGACGCCCGCGACGCGCACCGCGCCGTCCAGTTCGCCGATGCGCACCTCGCCGTTGATGCCGCGCGCCGCCACGTCCACCCGGCGCGGCACTTTCAGCACGACGCGCTGGTGCGCGCTCTTGCCGCCCTCGCCGCGCCCCGTCAGCCAGCGCAGGAAGCCCCAGCCGCCGCTGTTTCGATTCTCGCCGCGCACGATTAAGCGATCCGCGCCGTGCTCGACGTTGATTCTGTGGTATTCGAGATCGCGCGCGTCGCTCACGCTGTTCTCGATGTGAATCTCGGCGGTGTTGCCGTCCGTCGTCATGATGTCAACCGGGCCGTTGATGCCGGAGACCTCGACGCGCGCGCCGGGGTCGAGCGCGTAGGAGTCGTTGACGACCTGCGTCCCTGCCTCGATCTTCTCGGCGACCGTCTGCGCGTCGCCGCCGACGCCGGCGACGTGACCGGCGTGATAGTAATGATGCCCCGCGAACCACGCGACGACGACGGCGAGTATTGCGACGAAAATTTTGAGCTTCATATGAACGCGACCTCTCTCTGCTAACCGCGAACTTAAACGTGCGAGAACTTTTGCCGTCCCCGGCCTCCGTAGCCAGATGAACGATTAAACCAGCGCGGCGGTTCTACCTAATTCGGGCTGATGCCGGGCGCGTACCCCGTGCCGGTCGTTCTGTGGTAAATTCGCCCCGCACGTTCATCTCCCAAAACAACCCGGACTCTTTCCGTCGAGGAGAACCTTATGAGACGTTTGACCACTTCTCTCTGCGCCTTCGCGCTCGTCGTCTGCGCCGCCGTCACGACACTGGCGCAGGGCGGCAGGCAGCCTCTGACCATCTCCGACCTGCTCAAAGTCCGACGCGTCGGCGACCCGCAGCTCTCGCCCGACGGTCGCTGGGTCGCCTTCCAGGTGTCTGTGCCCGATGTGGAAGCGAACCGCAGCCGCACGCAGCTCTACCTCGTCTCGGTTGACGGCGGCGAGCCGAAGCAGTTGACGAGCGGCGCGGCCTCCGCCTCGACACCGCGCTGGGCGCCCGACGGCAAGTGGATCATCTACGTGATGGGCGATCAGATTCACGCGCTCGAAGTGGCGACGGGTCAGGACAAGCAGCTCACGAACATCTCGACGGGAGCCAGCGACGAGATCGTCTCGCCCGACGGTCGCTGGATCGCCTTCGTCTCGGACGTGTACCCGGACTGCGCCGACGACGCGTGCAACAAGCGGCGCGATGAAGAGATGGCGACAAACAAGGTCAAGGCGCACGTTGTCGAGGGCGGGCTGCTCTACCGGCACTGGACTTCTTGGAAGGGCGGCAAGCGCACGCACGTCTTCATCGTCTCGATGCAGGGTGGCGACACGCGCGACATGACGCCCGGTGATTTCGACGCGCCGCCTTTCTCTCTGGGCGGCCCCACGGATTACGCCTTCTCGCCCGACTCGAGAGAGTTCGCCTTCGCGCGCAACACGGAGAAGGTCGGCGCGACTTCGACGAACAACGACATCTTCGTCGTCACGCCTGCGGGCGGCGAGGCGCGACGCATCACGGGCGCAAACCTCGGCTCGGATCAGTCGCCGCAGTATTCGCCCGACGGGCGCTACATCGCCTACCGCTCGCAGGCCACCGCCGGGTTCGAGAGCGACCGCTGGCGCCTGATGCTCTACGACCGGCAGACGCAGCGCTCGCGCGAGCTGCTCGCCAACTTCGACAACTACGTTGACAGCTTCACCTTCTCGGCGGACGGCAAGTACATCTACTTCACTTCGGGCGAGCGCGGGCGCGCGCCCATCTACGTCGCCTCGGTGGCCGACGGTCGCGCCGCGAAACTCGTCGAAGGCGACAACGACGATCTGCACGTCTCGGCGGACGGCAAGACGCTCCTCTTCTCGCGCTCGACCGCGGCGATGCCGACCGACGTTTACGTCGCGCGCCTCGCGTCGCCGACGAGCGTCGCGGGCGCCGCGACCCGTCTGACGAAAGAGAACGACGCCTTCCTCTCAAGCTTCTACCTCGCGCCCGCCGAAGAGATGACATGGACGGGCGGCGCGGGCGCGCGCGTGTCGGGCTGGTTCTTCAAGCCGCAGAACTATTCGGCGACGGGCGTGAAGGTGCCACTCGTCGTCCTCATTCACGGCGGGCCGCAGGGCGCCTGGAACGACGCGTGGAGCTACCGTTGGAACCCACAGGTTTACGTCGCGCAGGGCTACGCGGTGTTTATGCCGAACCCGCGCGGCTCGACCGGCTACGGGCAGCAGTTCACGAACGAGATATCGGGCGACTGGGGCGGCCGAGTAGTGGACGACATCATGAACGGCGTCGCCGAAGTGCTCGCCAAGCAGAACGTGGACGCGAACAACATCGGCGCGGCGGGGGCGTCATACGGCGGCTACATGATCGACTGGCTCCTGGGTCACAACAACGACCGTCGCGCTCACTTCAAAACCTTCGTCTCGCACGCGGGCGTCTTCAACCTGACGAGCATGTACGGCGTGACCGAAGAGTTGTGGTTCCCCGAGTGGGAGTTCAAAGGCACGCCGTGGGACAACCCGGAGCTTTACGAGAAGTGGTCGCCGCACAGGTTCGTCAAGAACTTCGACACGCCGACGCTCGTCACGCAGGGCGAGATCGACTTCCGCGTCCCCGTCGATCAGGGCTTGCAGCTCTACACCGCGCTCCAGAAGCGCGGCGTCGAGTCGAAGCTCGTCGTCTTCCCCGACGAAGGTCACTGGATACTCAAGCCGCAGAACTCGCAGTTCTGGTACACGACCGTCCTCGACTGGCTGAACCGACACCTGAAGGCGGGCGCGCAGAGGAGCGCCGGCTGAACGCGCCGCTGGGTCGCGTGACGGCGCACGTCGCGCGACCCGGCGGCGGCTTAATCCCCGGCGTTGACCTTTCGCGCACGCCGGAGCATCATCCCGCCAGCGAGTCGCGGCAGTCGTCCGGCGCGGCGGCCGATCCGACGCTCACACCGCGCGACAGGTTCACTTCACAGGGATGCTAGATTAAGGAGTCGCCCGCATGTCTAACTCAAGCTTCCGGTCACGCGTCATCGTCCTGGCGCCCATGCTACTCGTCGCCTTCGCCGCCTGCGCAACGACGCTCTACGCACAAGGTCCGCCCATGCGGCTCGAACGCCAGGACGATCCGCTCAACCGCGACCCCACCCGCCCCACCACCTACGACCGAGAGAAGGAGCAACAGAACGCCCTCATCGGCAAAGAGGTCGAGATGGCGCTGCAATCAGGGAACGAGGCGTTCGCCGCGACGCCGCCGCGCTACGCCGACGCGGAGCGTTCGTACCGCGAGGCGCTCAAGCTCAACCCGAAGGAGGCGCGCGCCTACCTCGGTCTCGGCAGGCTCTCCGCCGCGCAGGAGCATCTGGACGACGCCATCGCGGCTTTCAAGAAGGCGGTCGAGTTGAAGCCGAAGCTGGCGGAAGCCTACTTCAACCTCGGCGTGATGAACGTCGCCGCCGGCAAGAAGGACGACGCACGGGAGCAGTACCGCGTGCTGCAAGGTCTCAACGCCGACTTGGCGAAGCGGCTCAAAGGCTTCATCGACAACTGAGCCTCACGCTGACGGCGCGGGCGAGTTATTCATTCTTTTGAATAATTAGTATAGAAACCTGAAAATCTCAGCCTGCCACCACCCGCGCCGGACAAGCCCCTGAAGCCGCTTAAGTGCGCTCCTCACGCCATTTAGCCGCGCCGCGCCCGCTGCCCGCCCGACGGCGGCGCGCTAGGGGTACGAGATTTGCCGTTTCAGACGCCCGCAATGGTAGCCCACCTCGCAGCACACAATCACTCAACTCAGGCTTGGAGGTCTTACATGTCTAATTTCCGGAAATTCGCGCGAGCCCTGACCGCTGCTCTCGTCGTCATCGCCTGCGCGATGGCGGCACATGCGCAGGTCACGACCGGCAACGTGCGCGGCGTCGTCACCGACCCGGCCGGCGCCGCCGTGCCGAACGCGAAAGTCACCTTAACGAAAAAATCGACTAACAGCTCACAGACCGCGCAGACGTCTGCGGAGGGCGAATACCAGTTCAACAACCTGCTCCCCGACCGCGACTACACGATTTCAATCGAAGCGGCGAACTTCAAAACCCTGAACCTGAGCGACGTCACCGTCCAGTTGAACCAGACGACCGACGTGCCGGCGCAGTTGCAGGTCGGCGCCGTCGGCGAGACGGTCGAAGTCACCGCGGGCGGCGCGGAACTCGTCGATACGACCACGCAGAATTTGGCGAAGAGTTTCGACGCCCGGCAGGTGGTCGAGCTGGCGCAGACGAGCACCGGCCTCGGCGTGTACAACTTGGCGCTCATCGCGCCGAACGTGTCGAGCGCGGGCGGCGTCGGCGTCGGCTCGGGCGGCTCGGTCGGCGGCCAGCGCCCGCGCAACAACAACTTCGTCGTGGACGGCATCGACAACAACGACAAGTCTGTGACCGGCCCGCAGGTGTACATTTCGCCGGAGACGGTCGGCGAGTTCACGCTCTTGCAAAACCAGTACTCGGCGGAGTTCGCGCGCTCGACGGGCGGGCAGTTCATCGTCGCCACCAAGTCGGGGACGAACGACTACCACGGCTCGGCGTACTTTTTCGGGCGCAACCGCAAGCTAAACGCCATCGACACGCTCAACAAGCAGCCGGGCAACACCTTCGTGCGCGACCCCAGCGACGTGAATGAAGCGGCGGGCATCACGCGCCAGCCCCGCTCGGACTACTTCCGCACGGGCGGCAACCTCGGTGGCCCCCTCATCATCCCGCACTTTGGCGAGGGCGGTCCCGCCTTCTATAGCGGCAAGGACAAACTCTTCTTCTTCACCTCCTACGAGCGCATCGGCCGCGGCGACGCCGCCGGCACGTCGTTCGACGCGCCGACCGCCGCCGGGTACGCCCAGTTGACTGCTACCCCCGGCATCAGCACAGCGAATCTGAATCTGCTCAAACAGTTCATACCCGCTGCCAGCACGGCCAGTAACGCCGCCTGTGTTCCGACTAACCCGGCTGACCCCAAGCATTGCATCGTTGTCAATGGGCTGAACGTGCCGACTGGCAGCATCAGCCTGCCCGCGCCCAACTTCTTCGAGCGGAAGAACTTCGTGCTCAACGTAGACTACACCCAGTCGGGCAAGACGCAGCACCGTTGGCGCTTCATCAAGAACACCGAAGGGCTGATTGACACGGCGGCGACGCTACCGCAGTTCTACATCCTGCTCCCGACCAAGCAGTACCTGTTCTCCTACACGATGATCCACACCTTCTCGTCGAGCATCACGAACGAGACGCGTCTTGCGTTCCGCCGCTCGAACGCGCCGGTGCCCGTGCCGAACATCGCGTTCCCGCTGCCGGGCTTCGGCGGCGACTTCCCGAACGTCACGGTTGACGAACTCGGCGCCAACATCGGCCCCGATCCGAACGCGCCCCAGTTCACCATCGAGAACAACTACCAGGTCATCGACAACATGACGTGGCTGCACGGTAACCACTCAATGAAGTTCGGCGGCGACTTCCG
>JBJMGS010000253.1:0-1678 GCA_045807785.1 Pyrinomonadaceae bacterium | reverse complement strand
TCCGCGCGCCTCTATGATCTGGTCAATTGCCTTGCGGTACTCCTCGCCGAACTTCTCGCCCGTGTGGTTCGCGCGGCCGTACTCCCACGCGCGCCGCGCCATCGCTTCGAGCGTGCGCGCCGGCAGCCCGGCGACGCGCCGCACAGAGTCCTTGATCTCTTCGAGAGAGCAGTCTCTGAGAATCACGCCCGTGTCTTCGGCCAGGTCGTAGCCCGTCTCGTAGCTGACGACGGGGATCAGCCCGGCGTTCATGCACGTCGCGACGCCGCCGCACTGCCCCTCGGAGCACGACGGGTAAACGAGCCCGACGCAGCCGCGCGCGATCTCCGCAAACTCACGGCCCGCGATGTCCACCCAGCCGACCGTGCGTATGTTCGGCGTCTCGTAAAGCTCGCGGCGGTAGGCGTCTTCAAAGTCTTTTTCTTCGCTGACGGGGCCGCAGACGGTCAGTTGAAGCTCAGGCATCGCGGCGAAGGCTTCGAGCACGAGGTCGAGCCCCTTGTGGACGAGCCCGCCGCTGCCGAACCAGAGGAAGCTGCGGCGCGCGCTCTCGAAATCCTTGTCTTCGGGCCAGTCGTAGAGGACGGGCGAGGTAATCGGGACGGGGTAAAGCGGCTTGTCGGCGTATCGGTACGTGTTCATCGTGAAGCGATTGCCGAGGACTGTGGCGAAGTCGGCGTGCTCGATGCCCCAGTAGGGCACTTCGAACTTGCGCCAGCGCAGCGTGACGCCGCGCCGCTGTTGCAGCGCGAGCAGGCGGCGGAGCTGTGCCGCGTCGTGGAAGAGCACGTGCGCCGCGTTGACGTGCATCACCTTGACGCAGTCGGGGCCGAGCGCGGGCGCGAGCCGTTGCAGGTTGCGGCGCGAATCGACGAAGAAGTCGTAGCGCTTCTTCGGCACGAAGGTGTTGTTCTGGAAGCTGATCACGTCAACGTTGTAGCCGCGCTCCAAAAACGTCGCGGCCATCTCCGCCGACTCGCGGAACTCGCTGTGCGTGTTCGGCAGCGGCTCGCCCGGTCTGAGCGTGAACGGGCGCGTCACGTAGGAGAGCAGCACGTCGCCGCGCGCCCTCCCCTCGGCCCCGAGCGAGATGCAGCGGCTCTCCTCGATTGTGCGGCCGACGCGCGCGCCGAAGCCCCTGACGCGCGCCCCGACCTTGCGGGCGAAGAGCGACAGGTAGTTGGCAGGATGGGAAGGGAAGGCGGCGGCCATTTCGATCTTCGGCGGGCGATTCAGTCTCCGACGGTCGCGGCTTCGAGCGCGGGCTCGTCGTAAGCCGACACAACTGAAGTTTCCGGCGCGGGCGGTGTGCGCGCGCGGCTTGCGGGGCTGTAGTCAGTGCTCCATTCGAGGATAGGGCGGACGGCTCCGGGGAAAGGGCCAGCGTAGTCGCCGCGCGCCGTGTCGCCGTCGAGGCTGTCGATCACTTGGAAGGCGACGGCCTCTGGGACGCGGCAGAAGGCGACGTGCGGATCGGAGTTGCCGAGCCAGGCATCGACGAGCGTCGTGCCCTCGGCCATGAAGTTTCCGGGGATGTGAGCGCGGCTCACGTATGTCCCGGCCGGGCGGGGCCGGCCGCGCCACTCGCGGTCGAGATCGAGCGTGCCGAAGGCGATGCCGGCGTCGTTGCGAAACTCGAAGTGGAGCGAGAGGACGTGGCCCGGCTCGAAGACGCGAT
>JBJMGS010000252.1:0-2580 GCA_045807785.1 Pyrinomonadaceae bacterium | reverse complement strand
CGTGGACTGTACGGCTTCGACGACCGAGAGCGAGACGGGCAAGTCCATCGGCGTGCGCTCGGCGTTGTAGCCGCCCGTGCGGTGCGTGACTTTGGCGATGAGCGGGTGCGCGGCGCGCTCGGCGTCGGTCGGGTCGCGCTCGACGACGTAGAAGCCCTCGCGGCGGATGTGCGCGATCAGACGCTCAACCTGCCGTCGGTAGTCGTTGCCGCGCACAAGACGCAGATCGAGCGCGGCGGTGGCGGTCGTGGGGATGACGTTGCGCGAGAGCGAACCGACATCAGCACTTGCGATGCCGTTGATGTTGAGCGACGGTTGGTTGATCAGATCGTTCAGAGACTTCCCGCTGCCTTCGGCGCGCGCGATGCCGAGTTCTTTTTTGAGCTGTTCGTCGTAAGCCGGGGCTTCGGCAATCGCGCGACGTTCGGCTTCTCCGAGCGGCTCGACGTCTTCGTACCAGCCGGCAATCATCACGCGCCCCGCGTCGTCTTTCATTGAAGAGAGGAGCTTGACGAGGAGCATCGCCGGGTTCGGCGCCCAGTTGCCGTAGTGGCCGCTGTGGAGCGGGCGCTTCGCGCCGTACACGGTCACGTCCACGTTCGTGTCGCCGCGCACGCCGAAGACGACCTGCTTGCGCCCAGACTGGTGGACGGGGCCGTCGCAGATGATCCACGCGTCCGCCGCAAGCAACTCCTTGTTGCGCGACATGATCTCCGTGATGTGCGGCGAGCCCGCCTCTTCTTCGCCCTCGAAGAAGAACTTGAGGTTGACGCTCGGCTGAATGCCCTTCGCCTTGAGCGCGTCGAAGGCGGTGAGGATCGACATCACGCCCGCCTTGTCGTCGGAAGCGGAGCGCGCGTAGAGCCGCCATTCAGGGTTGATCGCTTCGTTCGCGGCGGGCAGAGATAAAATCTTTCCGCCCGTCTCGAAAGGCGCGTCGCGCAGGGTCGGCTCCCACGGTCGCGTGCCCGTCCACTTCTGTGGGTCGGTCGGCTGCCCGTCGTAGTGCGCGTAGAAGACGATGGTGCGCGACGCGCCCGGCACACGCCATTCGCCGAAGACGGCGGGCGGGACTTTTGCGTCTGAGGCTTCGAGCAGGCGGGGCGAGAGTCCGCGCGCCGTCATCATCTCGACGACGCGCGCGGCGTTGCGGCGGATGTTCTCGCGATCCGAGGCGACGTTCGGGATCGAGAGCAGCCGGACGAACTCGTCGAAGATGGCGTGTTCGTGGGCGCGTCGGTAGTCGCGCACGGCGCTCGTGGTCTGCGCCGTCGCGACGGTTGATTGAAGGGACAGGATCGCTATCGCGAGTATGAGGGCTGAGCGTCTCATATTTTGATCAGCGTGCGCGGCTTTTGATCAGCATGCGCGGCGTTCAGTTTTAATCGCCCGCGGTCGCCGCCCAGGAGCGCGAGAGCGGCGTCTGCTCGTAGCGTGCGAGGAGGTCTGCCGGGTCGCGGTAGATGGCGACGCACCCGGCGGCGCGCAGCTCCGCTTCGGGGAAGCCGCCGCAGAGCACGCCGACGGTCTTCAGGTTGATCTTCCCTGCGGCCTGGGCGTCGTAGGGCGTGTCGCCGATGACGACCGCCTCGAAAGCTTCGACATCGCCGAGTCGCGCGAGTGCGGCGGCGAAGATGTCCGGGTGCGGCTTGGACTTCGCCGCGTCGTCCTTCGAGGCCTCCTCTTCCACGAGGTCGGCAATGTCAGCGATCTCTTTGTAAGTTTTAAGCTCGTCTTCCTTCGCCGACGACGCGAGGGCGATGCGCTTGCCCGCGCGCCGGATGCGTTCGAAGAGCGCGCGTACCTGCGGGAACGGACGAACGTGCGGCATGTACTCGCGCTTGAAAAGCTCGCCGCGATACTTCTCCATCTCTTCGCCGAACTTGTCGAGTTCTGCTTTCGAGAAGAAGACGGGCAACAGTTGATCGCCGCCCTTACCGATCTGATGGCGTACCTTGTCGAACTCGACCTCGCGACCGTATTTGCGGAACGCGTCAACCCACGCGCGCGCGTGGAGATCGACCGAATCAATGAGCGTTCCGTCGATGTCAAAAATCACAGCCTGACTCATGTGAACATTCCCCCTTGGTTGCTGAAGAGCCACTACCTTACAACAAATTTCGGCGGCGTGTCTCGCGCGGGCTTCGGCGGTCAAGTTCTCACCGACTCTAAATTTGTAGCCACAGAGGACACGGAGGGGACAGAGGATACAGAGGAGACTGACGTCTTTACGGCTTGCTCTGAGTCCTCTGTGCCCTCTGTGGCAGAAGTAGTTCCTTGAGGGTGACGGGGCGGAGGTTGATCGGGGGATGCGTGGGGCGTAGAGTGAGGAAAATAAGTTCGGGAGGATGAAGGCAATGGCAAAACTCGTGACGGGTCTGTTTAAGACGCGCGCGGCGGCGGAAGCGGCGGTGGACGCGCTCTTGAAGCGCGGCTACACGCGCGAAGAGGTGAGCGTGCTGATGTCCGACGCGACGCGCACAAAGGAGTTCGCCATCGAGTCGGGCACGCGCGCGGCGGACGGCGCGGGGATCGGCGGCGCGGTGGGCGGCACCATCGGCGCGGTGCTCGCAGCAATCG
>JBJMGS010000251.1:0-2244 GCA_045807785.1 Pyrinomonadaceae bacterium | reverse complement strand
TCACCCGCCAGCCTCGCTGAGGATGATGCGAGCCGTTGTGTCGCGGGTCGGGGCGCGCCGTTGTGTGGTGCATCAGAGGGACAAGCTATTCTCTCGCGGAGTTGGAAGAAAGAGGGGCAGGCTCGACTGATGAAGAAAATGCGGGAAGCATCGCTTCATCTTCTCGTCGGCTAAACCAGAGGCCGGCGAGATAGTTCGATATTCCTCTTTCATACCTCACACGAGAGGCACACAAAACGGGCAGCCTTGATTTAGGGCTGCCCGTAAGTGTGTGAGCTAATTGGACTGGGAGGCAGGGACTCGAACCCCGATAGCCAGATCCAGAGTCTGGAGTCCTACCATTGGACGACCTCCCATTAAGGCGAGAAAAAATTTACGTAAGGGCGCGGAGATTGTCAAACGGCGACAACATTTCCTTCTCGCGCTGCCGAAAGGCGTTCTCGGGCGGGACGACTGGCAGTGGGTTGACCAACGTATGGTTGTGATGGTCTTTAATCCACCCTACTGCTTTTCGACCGCGGCTTTGGTCTTGGCGTCAGAGGACTGCGATGCGCCTTCATAGATCGATACCAGCGTGCGATCCTTGACCTTGTCGGCTCCGAGTAACTTCACCTTCTTGATCTCGAACGCGCCTTGCTCGGGTTGCAGCAGGGTGAGCCGTCCGTGTCCCTTCCAGAAGCCAGTGTCGAGGGTGACTTTGGCGTAATACTCCAGCCCAGCTTTAACGTCCACTTCGAAGCCGGTCTGCTTGTCGCCCATCCGGCACGTATGCTTCCCCGGCTCCAACACGACGCCGAAGTACCTGCCGTTGTCCATGCGCGCGAGTTCCTTGTCGTCGCAAAAGACGGACGGTTCGAGCGCCGCGCCGGCGAACTGCTTGATGCGGTAAAAGTAGATTGTGCCCTTGTCGGCCAGCGGCGCGGGGCGCGATTCGTTACCAGCCGCCGTGGAGTTTGACGACTGTTGGGCGGGCTCTCCTGGTTTCGCCGTCGGGCTCGCGTCCTGCGCGTAATTAACGAGCGCGCCCGAAAGGGCGAGGGCGATGAACGTGGTGAGTCGGGCGAGGGTTTTCATGCAAGCTTCCTTTCTGGGTTTTGATTGAGATGCTGACGCACGCTTCCACCCGTCGCAGTCCGCCCTCCGCGGGCGAACGGTTCGGATGAAATTGAGAGGCTGAGGAAAGCGCGGGGCGTGCAGTGAGCCCCGCGCCGCGTATGTCACTTCCGCGGAACAGGCGGATCAGACCGTCAACTCTTCTGTCTCTTCGACGAGGTACGGTGTCGCCGCGCGGTCTGACTCGTCTGCGTCCGCCGCGAGGATCGACTGCACGATGGGGAGCGAGAGCGAGCGCGGGCGCGTGATGCCGGGGACGGCTTTGCCCTTGGCGTAGACGGCGTGGCGCCCGTGCTCCTCGTACCACTCGGAGAGGCTCGCGGTCTTGTGCATGTTCTCGATGATCTGCCGCCAGCCGACGCCCGTGTTGTAGGCGCAGAATGAAATCTCGCCCTCCTGCGTGCCGTAGGGGATGACGCACATCTCCGTGCGGCGGAAGTCGTAGTTGAAGAGGTCCTGGAACCACATCCCCTCGACGCAGAGCACGCGCCAGCGATCCGCCGCGTCGTCGGCGGCAGACTGCGCCTGCGTCTTCATGCGGTCGTTGCGATCCGAACTAGAGTTGGTCGAAGACGGCTTAAACAGATTGATGATCTGCGAGATGGGGAAGCCTTCGGGCGCGCGCGACGGATCGTAGTTGCGCATGATCGCCATCGCGAGCTGCGCCATCGTCAGCTTCTGCCCGCGCGCCGTGTCCGTGATCGTCGCCACGTCCTTCATGAACTGCTCGTAGTTGAAGAACTTGAAGAGCGGCGTCCACGCGCCCGTGTGCCGATCCACGACCATCAGGGTGAAGACGCCGCAGTTCGGGTGGCAGTTGCAGCTCGACCAGCCCCACGGCGCGTCCGCGCCTTGCAGCATATCCATGACGGACGTGAAGGCCGAGTAGGACGAGAGCGGGAACCAGTCGCGCAGCGCCTTCAAGTTCCCGCCGAGCTGTTGTTCGAGATCGTCCGCCATCCCGGCGAGCGTGTAGCGCTGTTTGATGCGCACGTCGTCCGGCACGTCCTCGTCTCTGCCGGTGAACGAGACGGGCTGGAAGGCGATGGTCTGAACCTTGTCGATGTTCTTCGCCGCGAACTCGACGATCTCGCCGATGGCGTCGTTGTTGATCGTGTTGACGATGGTCGT
>JBJMGS010000250.1:0-18448 GCA_045807785.1 Pyrinomonadaceae bacterium | reverse complement strand
GGGTTTGGCACCTCGATGTCGGCTCATCGCATCCTGGGGGTGCAGAAGCTCCCAAGGGTTTGGCTGTTCGCCAATTAAAGCGGTACGTGAGCTGGGTTTAGAACGTCGCGAGACAGTTCGGTCCCTATCTGGTGTGGGCGGAGCAGGTTTGAGGGAATCTGTCCTTAGTACGAGAGGACCGGGATGGATCCACCTCTAGTGTACGAGTTATCGCGCCAGCGGTAGCGCTCGGTAGCTATGTGGAGCATGGATAAACGCTGAATGCATCTAAGCGTGAAGCCAGACCCAAGATGAGACCTGCCAGTGAGACTCCTTGTAGACCACGAGGTGATAGGCTGGGTGTGAAAGCGTGGTAACACGTTTAGCTAACCAGTACTAATAGTCCCAAGGCTTGACCATAAAATTTACCCGCCGGCAAAACCGACCGGGTGAGGCTTATGAAACGGGCACGCTGAACTAGACGGACTCTATAATTCACTATTCGATTATCAAAGCCCTCCCCGTTCGAGGGTTGACAAGTTTTCCGGTGGTTTTGTCGAGAGGGTCACACCCGTTCCCATCCCGAACACGGAAGTTAAGCCTCTTAGAGCCGATGGTACTGCGCGGGAAGCTGCGTGGGAGAGTAGGAAGCCGCCGGGATTAAATTCAAAAGCCCGCTTGGAGAACATCCAGGCGGGCTTTGATATTTTGGGGCGGGCTTGCGAAAATAAGGCATCCAAAGATATCGCCGGACGTGCAGTCTAAAGTAAGTTCGTGAGCGAGGGGCAGGCGGGCACGTCCGAGCTTGATTAACTTCCGACGGCTGGACTCCGATGAAAATTCTGCTGCTCGTTAATATGTCCGTCATCCTCGCCTGCGCCGTCTTCGGCTGCGCGGCGCGCGGCGCCGCGGACGCGCAGCCGACGCCGCGCCCCGCCGAGGAAGTTCCCGCGTACGGCTACGAGATCAAAAACGTCTACCCGCACGACCGCGCCGCGTTCACGCAGGGGCTCATCTTCAAGGACGGCATTCTGTGGGAGAGCACGGGGCAGTTCGGCTCCTCCTCTCTGCGCAAGGTTGAACTCAAGACCGGCAAGGTGCTCAAGCTGATCTCCGTCCCGCGCGAATACTTCGCCGAGGGCATGACGGTCTTCCACGACAAGGTCTTTCAGCTCACTTGGCAGAACCACAAGGGCTTCACCTACGCCCCCGGCGATTTCACCAAGACCGGCGAGTTCCAGTACACGGGCGAGGGCTGGGGGCTGACGCACGACAGCGAGTCGCTCATCATGAGCGACGGCACGAATCAGATTCGCTTTCTCGACCCAGACACCTTCGCGGTGCGCCGCACCATCAGCGTTTTCGAGAATGGGCAGCCGCTCAGAGAGTTGAACGAACTCGAATACGTCAAAGGCGAAATCTACGCCAACGTCTGGCAGACCGACCGCATCGTCCGCATCGACCCGCACGACGGTCGTCTGACCGGCACCATCGATCTTACGGGGCTGCTGCCCCCCGCCGATCAAGCCGCCGACACGGACGTGCTGAACGGCATCGCCTACGACGAGGCGACCGACCGACTCTTCGTCACGGGCAAGCTCTGGCCGAAGCTTTTCGAGATTCGTCTGGTTAAAAAGTGAAGCGCGCCCGCCGCGCGCGCTTCGAAGGCGAAGCGCGCGGATGAAAGCGCGGATGAAATAAAGAGCAGTGCAGTTTGACACCTTCTTCCGAGTCTCGTCATACGCCACGGTTGCCTGCGGTGCGCTGGCGCTCGCGCTGACAGGTGGCATCTCGACGTGGCTCGCCGCCGCGCTCTGCGTCCTGCTCGGCGCGGCGTGGAAGGCTGAAGGCACGCGCCTCCAACTCTCGGAGCGCGTCGGCCTCGTCGCCGTGCTCCTCTCGCTGCCGCTCTTCTATCTCGACTGGAAGTTGCAGACCTCCGCCTTCGGTGTCGAGGCGGGACGCGCCAGCATTAACGCGCTCGCGCACTTCATCATCCTGCTCTCGCTCGTCAAGCTCTTCGGCGCGAAACATGATCGCGACTGGCTCTTCCTCTACCTCATCTCGTTCTTCGAGGTGCTGCTCTCGGCGGGGCTCTCCTTAAGCCCGCGCTTCGGCTTCGCGCTCGCCCTCTACACCTTCGCCGCGCTGACGACGGTCGTCCTTTTCGAGATCAGGAAGGCGCGACGCGGCGTCCGTCTCTACGAGACAAAATACATGCGCGCCAGGCCGCAGGGGCGTCTCGGTAAACTAGCTGGCGCGGTCGGCGCGCGCGTGGCGCGACCGAAGGGCGGAGAGGCGCGGCGCTTCCTCTTCGTCTCGACCTGCCTGCTCCTGCTCATCTTCGCCCTCGCCGCCCCGCTCTTCTTCTTCATGCCGCGACTCGGCGGCAGCGCGCTCGCACGCTCCGACGGCGGCGTGGCCGGTCTCGTCGGCTTCTCCGACATGGTGACTATCGGCGAGTTCGGTCGGCTCCAGCAAACCGAGCAGGTCGTCATGCACGTCCGCGTCGAAGACCCGACCGCCGCGCGTAACCTCTACCTGCGCTGGCGCGGCGTCGCGCTCGACGAGTTCGATGGGCGCACCTGGCGCAGGGCTCCCGCAGTCAAAGACTTTGTCGATCGCAAGGGCAGCACGTTCCAGTTCGCGCCCGCGCCGAACGAGTTAGAACGCCTGACGAAGCAGACCTTCTTCGTCGAGCCCGTTGACACGCCCGTACTCTTCGTCGCGCCGCGCGGCGTCGCCGTGCAGGGCGCGCTCCCTTATGTCGGTCGCATTGGCGAGGAGGGCGGCGGCGGGGTCTTCACGCGCGCGCACCCTTCGGAGCGTCTTGCCTACGTCGCCTATTCCGACACGACCGAGCCGCCGCTCGAACACTTGCGCGCTGATCTGAAGCCCTACAGCCGCGCCGACGCCGCACGCTACCTGCAACTGCCCGACCATCTCGATCAGCGCGTCGGGAAACTGGCACGCTCGCTCGCCGCTGAGACAGACAACCGCTACGACGCGGCGCGTGTCCTCGAAGCCTACTTCAAAAATAACTTCCGCTACTCGCTCGACCTCGACGCGGGCGGCGACGATCCGCTCGCCGATTTTCTCTTCCGTGTGCGCGCCGGCCACTGCGAATATTTCGCCACGTCGATGGCGGTCATGCTGCGCTCGGTCGGCATCGCGGCGCGCGTCGTCAACGGCTTCCAGATGGGCGAGTACAACGACGCGGCGGACGTGTTCACCGTCCGCCAGTCGGACGCGCACTCCTGGGTTGAGGTCTATTTCCCGCAAACCGGCGCGTGGGTCTCGTTCGATCCGACGCCAGCCGCGGGTCGCCCCGGACACGGCGCGCAGACGGGCTTGCGCGGCGCGCTCGTGAAATACGGCGAGGCGCTGGAGATGTTCTGGATTCAGTGGGTCGTCAGCTACGACCGGCAGGATCAACAGCAACTCGCGACGACGATGCGGCGCGACCTCACCTCGTACAGACAAATCGGTACACACTTTCTCGGTGGACTGACGACGCAACTCTCCGCGTTCTGGTCGCACGTCTCGACGGCGTTGTCGGCGCACGATCGCCCCTTCGCAGTCGACCCGACGCTGCTCGTGCTCCTCTTCAGCGCCGTCATAGTCGCCTACTTTCTGATCTCTCGTCGGCGCGGCTTCAGCCTACGACGCAAACTCGGCGAGTGGCGCGGCGCGGGTGCGAATCGCTCCGCCGTGATCTTTTATGAACGCATGACACGCACCCTCGAAGCACGCGGCCTGAAACGTGCGCCGCACCAGACGCCGCTCGAATTCGCGGGCGCGCTCGCCATGCCCGAAGCCCTGCTCCTCACGCGCGCCTACAACCGCGTTCGCTTCGGCGCGCACGAGTTGAACCGCGACGAGGCCGCACGGATCGAGACCTGGCTCACGAAGATTGAAGGGCATTACTCGTAACCCATCAATAACGCGGAAGACATTACTGTCTTCAACGATTAACGATTGACGATTGACGAATTGATATGAAGAAAGTTGGATTCATCTCCCTGGGCTGCCCGAAGAACCTCGTCGATAGCGAGGTGATGATGGGTCGCCTTAAACAGGCGGGCTACGAGATCACTTCGGACGAAGCGCAAGCCGACACGCTCGTCGTCAACACCTGCGGCTTCATCGACTCGGCGAAGAAGGAGTCGGTTGACGCCATCCTCGAAGCCGCGCGGATGAAGGCGGAAGGGAAGTGCCAGCGTCTCGTCGTCGCCGGCTGTCTCGTCGAGCGCTACCGCGACGAACTACGCGCCGAGATTCCCGAAGTTGATGCCTTTATCGGCACGAACCAGATCGACGAGATCACGACCGTCGCTGACAATCGCGTCAACACGCGCTCGCTCCCCGTCGTCACGCTCGGCAACCAGTCGGCAACCTACCTCTACGACGAATCGACGCCGCGCGTGCTCGCCACGCCTTCGCACACGGCTTATGTCAAGATCGCCGAGGGGTGCGACCGCCCGTGCGCCTTCTGCTTCATCCCGCAGATGCGTGGGCATTTCCGCAGCCGTCGCTTCGGCTCGGTCGTGGCGGAGGCGCGCTCGCTCATCGAGCAGGGCGTGAAAGAGCTGGTGCTCGTCGCACAGGACTCTTCGCGCTACGGCGAAGACCTCGGACTGAAGGACGGTCTCGCCGATCTCCTGCGCGAACTCGCGCGGCTCGAAGGCGTCGAGTGGGTGCGCGTGATGTACGCCTACCCGACGCACGTCAGCGATGCCTTCCTTGACGTGATGGCGTCAGAGCCGAAGGCTTGCAAGTACCTCGACATGCCTTTGCAGCACGCCTCGCAGAGAGTCCTGAAGCTCATGCGTCGCGGCGGCAACCGCGAGAGTCTCGAACGACTCATCGCGCGCGTGCGGGAGCGCGTCCCCGGCATCGCTGTCCGCACGACCTTCATCACTGGCTTCCCCGGCGAGACCGAAGAGGATTTCGCGGAGCTGTTGCAGTTCGTTCGCAACGTCGAGTTCGACCGCGTCGGCGTCTTCGCCTATTCTGACGAGGAAGGCACGCCCGCGTATCTGCTGCCCGACAAGGTTGATGCCAAGACCGCCGAGCGACGACGAGCTGCCTTGATGAAAGAGCAGCGCAAAATCTCGCGCCGACGCAACCGCGCGCGCGTCGGCTCCACGGTGCGCGTCCTTTTCGAGGGCGCGTCCGCCGAGACAGACCTGCTCTGGCAGGGACGCTCGGAGACTCAAGCGCCGGACATAGACGGCTGCGTCCTCATCAACGACGCGCCCGAAGGCGTCGCGCCCTCGCCCGGCGATTTCGTCAACGTCAAGATCACAGGCGCACACGAGTACGATCTGGTCGGCGAGATCGTTTGACGAGGCGGGCGGCGAGGAAGGGGAAAGAACATGTTGAGAGGGTTTATCATTGTCCCGAAGCTGGCAATCGTGCTGGGTCTCATCGTTACCTCTTTTTCGCCCGCATCGCCTCAGGGGAAATGCGACGACGACAAGTGGCTCGGCAGTAGCCTTGAAGAGATGAGAACGATCAAGGCTGGCATGACGCGCGCCGACCTCCTAAAAGTATTTGCACAGGAGGGCGGGCTCAGCACGAGAACTCACGAGAGGTTTGTTTATCGTCACAGCCAACTCATTCACGTTGATGTGGAATTCGAGGCAGGCAGTAGCCCCGGCGATGCGGAAAACAAGGAATCAGCTCATGACAAAATTCGAACCATCTCGCGACCGTACCTCGATAACGTGATAACTGACTGAATCTTTGAGAGCCCCCTTGCCGACGATCAAGGAATCAAGCGACACGCTGAATCCTGCTGCCGCACCGACGACGCACATCGTCGTGTCGCCGAGCAGGCGCACGCTCGCGGATTACGTCGCGCTCGCCGTAGCGACGTGCGGCGTCGGGCTGTTGCCGGTCGCGCCGGGCACTTGGGGCTCGCTCGTCGGCGTCGGTCTGTACCTGAGTGCGCGCGCGGTCGGCGTCGAATTTTTCGCGGGCGCATCTGGCGCGAGTCGAAGCGGCGCGCAGGTCGAAGCCTTGCAGACGGCGACGGTGCTCGTGCTGTTGATCCTGGTCACGCTCGCGGGCGTGTGGGCGGCGACGCGCGCCGAGAAGTTGCTGGGGAGGAAAGACCCGGGCGCGGTCGTCGTGGACGAGGTGGCGGGGCAGCTCATTACATTCGCCTTCGTGCCGTTCACTTCGGGCGCGTGGGTGGTCGTCGCGGGCTTCGTCCTGTTCCGCGCCTTCGACATTTGGAAGCCGTACCCCGTGCGGCGGCTCGAAGCGTTGGAGTCGGGGCTCGGCATCATGGCGGACGACGTGCTCGCCGGGTTCTACGCGGCGACTGTATTATCGCTCGTCACGACGTTGCGATTCTTATTTTGAGGGAGGCGAAAATGGGAGACCGTGAAAGCGCGAATCAGGCGGGCAATGCTGGTGGCGCGACCCGCGAAGAAGAGGCGACGAGCGGCGCGACGCTCGGAGACCTCGAAGAAAACGAGAGCGACAAAACGACGAAAGGAAATAGCACATCTTCAGACGCGGGCGACGGCGGCAGTGCGATGCCTTCACCCGACGGCGCGTTCGACGCCCCGCGCGGCGGTCGCGCCGACGGCAGCGACGCCGGCGAGCCGATGTAAGGCATGACGGGCGAATCTATGACAACTGACGCAAAAATTTTAGTCTCCGACGATGTGAGCGAGAGCGGGCTTGAGCCCCTGCGCGCGGCGGGCTTCGCCGTCGAGAAGAAGACCGGCATGAAGCCGGAAGAGCTGCGCGCGATCATCTGTGACTACGACGGGCTCGTCGTCCGCAGCGAGACGAAGGTGACGGCGGAAGTGTTGGACGCCGCGACGAAACTGCGCGCCGTAGGGCGCGCGGGCGTGGGCGTGGATAACATTGACGTGGCGGCGGCGACGGCGCGCGGCGTCGTCGTGATGAACGCGCCCGACGGCAACACGATGACGACCGCCGAGCACACGGTCGCGCTCCTGCTCGCACTCGCACGGCGCATCCCGCAGGCGAACGCTTCTCTGCGCGCGGGGAAGTGGGAGCGCAAGAAATTCGTCGGCGTCGAACTGCGCGGGAAGACTCTGGGCGTGGTCGGTGTGGGTCGCATCGGTCGCGTCGTGGCGAGTCGCGCGCGCGGGTTAGAGATGAAGGTCGTCGCCTTTGACCCGTTCGTCGCGCCGGAGCAGTTGGCGAACACCGAGATCGAGATCGCGCCGCTTAAGGAAGTCTGCGCGCGCGCAGACTTCCTCACCGTCCACACACCGCTCACGGCGGAGACGCGCGGGATCATCGGCGCGGCGGAGATCGGTCTGATGAAGCCGGAGGCGCGCGTCATCAACTGCGCGCGCGGCGGGCTCATAGACGAGCGCGCCCTGTTCGAAGCCTTGCGCGAGGGTCGCATCGCGGGCGCGGCGCTGGACGTGTTCGAGCAGGAGCCGCCCGCCGCGGATCACCCGCTCGCCTCGCTCGAAAACGTGATCGCGACGCCGCACCTCGGCGCTTCGACCGTCGAGGCGCAGGAGGGCGTCGCCGTCACGGTCGCCGAGCAGATGCGCGACTATTTTCAGACCGGGGCGCTGCGCGGCGCGGTCAACACGCCCGCCATCGGCGCGCAGGAGTTGAACGCGCTCCAGCCGTACCTCGTCCTCGGCGCGCGGCTTGGCAGGTTTCAGGCGCAGTTGGTTGACGAGGCGGTGCGCGAGGTGCGGATCGAGTACGCGGGCGATCTCGCCGCGACGGACGCCGCGCCCGTCACGCGCGCTTTTCTCGCGGGGCTGCTGCGCGACATGAGCGCGCGCGTCAACGTCGTCAACGCGTTCCTCATCGCCGGGGAGCGCGGCATCAAGGTCACGACCGCGTACCGGCACGCGGGCGCGGGCGAGATGGCTCCGGCGATCTCGACGCAGGTGGCGACAGCCGCGGGCGCGCAGACGGTCTCCGGCACGATGTTCGGTCAGGCAGGGGAAGGGCGCATCACGGAGATCAACGGCTTCCACGTCGAAGCCGTCCCCGCCGGTCACGTGCTCATCACGCGCAGCCGCGACGTGCCGGGCGTCATCGGTCGCCTCGGCACGATCTTAGGCGCGCGCGGTGTCAACATCAGCCGCTTCCACTTGGGGCGGCGCACACGCGGCGGCGAGGCTCTGGCGGTCGTCGAGACGGACGCGCGCATCGACGACGCAACGCTCGACGAAATCCTCTCGACGGGTCAGGTCTTTTCCGCGCGCCGCGTCCAGCTCGAAACCCAGGGAGACAATTAAGCCGGGCGCGGCGCGAAAATTCGCGTAACCGGCGGGACGCGGCTGGCGTCTCTCTATGTGTCGTTGAGCGCCGCCCGCTTCAGTCGCCTTTCCCCGGCGGGGCGCGGGGTTTGGGGCGAGTCCCCGGTGTGCGCGGTACTTCCGTCAGGCGGTTCGCTCTCAAGTTTACAAGTTCCCTTCAAAATAAAGGAGATTCTACGGATGAGAAGCAAGTTTGCGGCGGCGGGCGTGGCGCTCGCGGCGTTTGTTCTGGTCGCGGCTGTCGCCGCGGCGGCGGCGAAGCCTAACTTCGCGGGGACGTGGGTTCTCGACGCGAGCAAGAGCGAGGGCGGCGGCGCACCCGGCGGTGGTGCCGGCGGCGGCGGCGGTGGCGGTGGCATGGGTGGCGGTGGTGGCGCCACGTCTGAGACGATGACCGTCAAACAGGACGGCGACAAGATCGATGTCGAGCGCAAGATCACGACCCCGCGCGGCGACCGCACGCAGTCCGACACCTACGCGGCGGACGGCAAAGAGGGCGAGTTCACGATGCAGATGCGGCAGAACCCGGTCAAGGGCAAGCGCACCGCCAAGTGGTCTGCCGACGGCTCGACTCTCGAAGTCTCCGACAAGGCTGACATCCAGACTCCCGACGGCAACACGATGACGATGCAGACCTCGAGCAAGTGGACGCTCTCTGGCGACGGCAAGACCCTGACCGTCGAACAGACGCGCACCACGCCGAACGGCGAGCAGAAGTCGAAGCGCGTTTACAACAAGCAGTAACACCAGCGGACACAGGCGGCGCGCGACCCAGCGCGTCTTGCCCCGCGAATACGCAGGCGCGGCGGATTCTTTGAAACGAATCCGCCGCGCCCTCGTATTAACGGGCGACAGTCTCCCGACCGATCCCGTTACCCCCAAAGGAGAATTAACCGATGAGACGTAAATTTGTGGCGGTGCTTGCGGCGTTGGCTCTGTTCACGGCGCTCTCGCTCGCGGCGGCGGCGAAGGCGAATTTCGGCGGCACGTGGGTCATGGACGCCGCCAAGAGTGAAGGGATGCCGCCGGGCCTGGAGCAGACCCTGACGGTCAAGCAGGACGGCGACAAGATCGAGACTAACGTGAAGATCAAGAGCCCGCTAGGGCGACCGCGAGATCAACGACAGCTACACCGTTGACAGCAAAGAGGTCGATTTCACGAACATGATGCTGCGCGGCATGACCGGCAAGGGCAAGCGCACGACGAAGTGGGCGGCGGACGGCAACGGCATCGAGATCAGCGAGACGACCGACGTGCAGGCTCCCGATGGCAGCAACGTGACGATCAAAGCCGTGCGCAAATGGACGCTCTCGGCGGACGCCAAGACGCTCACCATCGAGCAGACGCTCGACACCCCGCAGGGCACGCAGCAGTCCAAGCGCATCTTCAACAAGCAGTAGCCCGGCGCGCGCGCCGCGTCGTGCTCAGTCATTCCCTCCAAGGAGACGTGTCCGATGAGACGTAAACTGTTAGCGGCACTCATCGCTTGTGTCGCGTTCGCGCTCGCCGCGTCGGGTGCGGCGGCGAAGGCGAATTTCGCGGGGACGTGGGTGCTCGACGTGGCCAAGAGCGAGGGCATCTGGCCCGGCACGGAGCAGACGTTGACGGTCAGTCAGACGGACGACCGGATCGAGCTTGAGCTGAAGGCGAAGACGCCGCAGGGCGAGCGGACTTCGAAGGACGCTTACACGGCGGACGGCAGGGAAGTCGAGTTCGCCCCGCCCGGCACGACGGGCAAGGGCAAGCGGACCGTGAAGTGGTCGGCTGACGGCGCCATGGAGATCAGCGAACTCTACGACGCGCCGACGCCGGAGGGCACGGACACGATGAAGTCCTGGCGGCGCTGGTCGCTCTCCGCCGACGGTCGGATGCTCTTCGTCGAGCAGCGTGCGCAGGCGCCGAACGGCCTGTCGCTCACCAAGCGCGTCTTCATCAAGCAGTAACGACCACCCCCGCGCCACGCCTCCCCTTGGGAGCGCGGGCATCTTGCTCAGCCTGTGCGTGCGCGGAGCACGCTTAAAAACTTAACGCCGCCACTCGAGCCTCGAGTGGCGGCGTTAACTCTTTTCGCGCCTGCGGCGCTCACTGCAGGCAGGATGCCCGCGCTCCCAAGTGAAGTCTCTCCACAATCTCTCACTCGATGACGAACTTCACGCTCCGCGTCGCGCTCGCCTTCGCCACGCGGTCGATGGCGGTGACGCGCATCTCGTAGCGGCCTGAGGGAATGCCGTTCATCGAGACTTCCGCCGCGTAGGAGAGCCGCGAGAACTCCGTGATGCCTTCGACGTTCACCTTACGCAGCGGCGTTGTGACGACGGGCTGATCGTCGCGGAAGACCTGCACCTGCACGGCCAGGTCTGGCTTGGCGTCGGCGGCGACCGCGGCGTTGTAGAGGTAGAGGAGGAAGCGTGTGGGCGCGTTGCGCGCGAACCGTCGATCCGCCACGACGAGCACTTGTGGAGCCGCCGCGTCGGCGTTCGCGTCCGCTTCGGTCGAGGTCTGCGGCGGGCGCACGCCGAGGAAGAGGCTGCTCAACGCGAAGGCGCCCTTGTTCACGTCCGGCACTTCGATCCACTGCACGGCACTCCCCGTGCGATGGCTTTTCGGATCGCGGCTGGCAACGCGCACCTGATACAAACCCGGCGTGATCGGCGCTTGGAGAGGGAAGAAGACGCGGCGCGTCCGCGCCGTCTCGACGCTCGCCTCCTTCGGCGTGATGTTGATGCCGCGCTGGAAGGTTTGGACGACCTTGCCCTGATCGTTGTAGATGGCGCCCACGATCTCAACCCGGTCGGTCGGCGGCGCACCCCCGGCGGTAGGCTTGCTCGCCTCGCTCTCGACCTGCACGGAAGCCAACAGGAGGAGGCTCACGTCTTTCAACTTGAGGTAGTTGAGCGTGAGCGCCGTCGGCAGCCCCACGCGCGGGAAGGGCGCGCGCAGCGCAGCAAACAACTCTTTCGTGCGTTCCTGCTCGGCGGCGTGCGCCGCGCCTGCCGTGCCCTCGGCTTCTTCGGCCTTCTGCGCGTCGCGCTTGGGCGCCGCATCGGGCGGCGTTGTGTAGAAGCCTCTCTGCACGAGCACGGTCAGGTCGGGGCGGTCTTTGACGGCGACCTCGACGTGCCGGAACTTGCCGCCGCGGTTCTCCTCGCGCTCCGGTTTCCACGCCAGCAGGTAATAGACCGACGTGTCCTTGAGCGCCTTCTGGACGCCGAGATCAATCGAGTCGGTGTTGAGGATGGCGCGACCGCCGGTCTCGCCCGCGATGGTTCTGAGCGGTTCCTGCATGGTGGTCGTCATGCTGAGCCCCGCGCTGGCGAGCCGCCCCGTCAGGTCGGGCGAAGAGTTGTCGGCGGCGCTCGGCAAATCTTCGAGCTGCGCTCCGAGTCCGCGCGCATCCACGGTATAGACGACCGCCCCGGCGCGCACCGCCGCGTCGGTCACGAAGTGGACGCGGTCGTATGTGCTCGACCGGCTCAGCTCCATGGCGAAGCCGTCGGAGAAGAAATAGACGAGCTTGCGACCGGGGTACTCGGCGAACGTCTTCAACACGGCGCGCAGGCTGTCGAACGTGCGCATGACGATTGAAGAGTGGATGTCGATGAGGTTGAGCGCGCGGCGGGTGACGTAGCGCAGCGCTTCGGCGCGCGCCGCATCGGAGCTGGGGTTGCCGAAGACGGGATTCTCCTTGATCGTCTGATCGACGAAGTAGTCAACCACGCTGAGGTTCCCCTGCTCGATGGCAATCGCCTGCGTGACGTTCATCTGCGGGCGCTCCGTGTCGATCTTCTCGGTCTGCTCGCGCACGGTGAGTCGCGAGACCGCCGTGCGCAGCACCGTCTTGTCGTCGGTCAACTGCGAGAGGAACCCGAGCTGATTCGACGTGGTGGCGATGACCATCTGATCATTCTGTCGGAGCTGCGCGTCGATGAAGCGCAGAAGCATCTCCTTCGTGTGGACGAGGCTTGCGAGCGAGAGGTGTAGATCGTCGAGGAAGAAGACGACGGCGCGCCCGCGATCGAGCGGGACGGCGTTGGCCGTGGCCGCGTCGCCGCCGTGCCCCGCGCCGCGCGCGGCGGCGAGCTGCGCATCCTCGTTGACGCTGCCCGCCACGACGCGCTCGAAGAAGGAGACCGGCTGCACCCTGCCGTCAACTTTCAGCTCGAACTGTTCGGGCTTGAGGTTGTCGACGAACTTGCCCCCCTTGTCGAAGACCGACACGTCCGTCTGCACGATCTCGGTCGTCACGCGCAGGATGTCGTCCGACTCAGAAGGCTTCGGTTTCGGCTGCTGTTGCGCGCCGGTGCTGGCGCAGAGGGAGGCGACGAGCGAGAAGATGAGTGCGGGGCTGGAACGGCGGCTGCGTCTGTTTGCGGGCATCAGGGCTTACCTTGCGAGCGTCCTGAGGAGATGGCAGAGCGAATATATCATGTGAGGCGAAACCGTGCGAACGGGTTGGCTCGCCGCCAAAACTTTCGCCGCGCCCGGAGCGTACTAGACGCCGACAGTGCGAGAGGTTAAGCCGCCGCCGTGAGCGCCAGCCCGTGCCTTGCGCGCGCCGCGGCACAAGGCCGAAGGAGAAACCCACACCCTTGAGCGATGAGAAGAGACCGACGCTGCGGCTCACCGGCGTCTCGAAAAATTTCGACGAGTTCGTCGCCGTCCGCGACCTGAGCCTCGCCGTACGACCGGGCACGATCTACGGCCTGCTCGGCCCGAACGGCGCGGGGAAGACGACGACCATCCGCATGATCGTCAACATCATCGCGCCCGACACCGGCACGGTCGAACTCTACGGCCAGCCGATGAGCGTGCGGCTGATGGACCGGATCGGATATCTGCCGGAAGAGCGCGGGCTCTACAAGAAGATGCGCGTCAACGAGCAGTTGCGCTTCTTCGGCGAGCTGAAAGGGCTGACGCCAAAGCAGGCGGACGAGCGCGCCGTGCGCTGGCTCGAACGCCTGAAGCTCTCGGAGTGGAGGCTGAAGAAGACCGACGAGCTGTCGAAGGGGATGCAGCAGAAGGTTCAGTTCATCTCGACCGTCATGCACGAGCCGGATTTGCTCATCCTCGACGAAGTGTTTTCGGGTCTCGATCCAGTCAACGCCGATCTGATGATGGAAGTCCTGCTTGAGCTGAAGGCGGCGGGGCACACGATCATCCTCTCGACGCACCAGATGGAACAGGCCGAGCGGCTCTGCGACGACATCTGCCTGATCAACAAGTCGCGGAAGGTGCTCGAAGGTCCCTTGCGCGAGGTGAAGCGCGGCTACGGTCGCCGCGCCGTCGCGCTGCGCGCCGAAAATGTTGACGGCGCGCTCGACGACGCGCGCCTCGTCGCGGGCGTCAAACCCTTCGGCGACTACTCGGAAGTGCTGCTCGCAGAGGGCGCGGACGCGCAGGAGCTGCTGCGTCGCCTGGTCGAGCGCGGTGCGGAGGTCACGCGCTTCGAGACGGTCGAGCCGAGCCTGCACGACATCTTCGTCCAGAAAGTGAGCGAGGGCTGATGAGAAAGCTGCTGGTCATCGTCAGGCGCGAGTACATTCAGCGCGTGCGCACGAAGGCGTTTCTGATCACGACGCTGCTGCTGCCGCTCTTCGTCGTCGGCTCGGCGGTCGTCCCCGGCTTGCTCTTCTCGCTCAAGTCGGGCGGCGCGACGCGCCTTGCGGTCGTGGACGAGACGGGCAAACTCTACGAGTCCGTGCGCGACGCCATCCAGAACTCGCGCGACGAGGACGAGGACGGGAACAAGGCGCCGGCGCAACCGCAGATGCCGGCGCGCGGGATGCCCGACGCGAACAACGAAGCGCAGATGCGCCAGATGGGGAAGGCGATGGGGCAGCGCTTCGAGATCGAGCAGGTGCAGCCAGAAGGTCGCACCGTCGAGCAGTTGCGCAGCGAGCTGGACGGGCGCGTGCGGCGCAAAGAGCTGGACGCCTACCTGATTCTCCCCGCGAACGTCCTCGCGCCGGAGGGGAAGGCAGAGTACCGCGCGCGCAACCTGGGCGACGTTATTACGACAGCGCAGATCAAGCACGCGCTCAGGCGTACAGTCATCGAAGAGCGGATGCGTGAGGCGAACGTCGATCCGGCGCGCGTGCGCGAGCTGTCGAAAGAGATCGAGATGGATGCCTTGCCTCCGGGCGCGGTTGGCAAGGACACGGGCGCGAGCTTCGGGCTGGCGCTCGGCGTCGGTCTCTTCACCTACATGATCATCCTGCTCTATGGGCAGATGCTGCTTTCCTCGGTCGTCGAAGAGAAGACGACGCGCGTCAGCGAGGTCTTGTTCTCCTCGGTCAAGCCGTTCCAACTGATGGCGGGGAAACTCATCGGCGTCTCGCTTGCAGGGCTGACGCAACTCGCCATCTGGCTCGTCGCCTTCGCTATCTTCGCCGCCTACGGCGCCGCTGCGCTCGCCGCGAGTGGGATGAAATTCCAACTCCCGCACGTGCCGGCGGTCTTCTTCGTCTGCGCCGTGCTCTACTTCCTCGTCGGCTTCTTTATGTTCGGCACGATCTACGTGCTCGTCGGATCGATGGTGACTTCAGAGAAGGAGGCGGGGCAGATGGCGATGCCCGTCATCTTCCTCTCGGTCGTGAGCATCTGCCTTGCTTTCCCCATCATCCGCAGCCCGAACTCGCCGCTCGCGTTCTGGGTCTCGATCTCGCCTTTCTTCTCTCCGGTGACGATGCTCGTGCGCGTCGTGACGGAGACGCCACCGCTCTGGCAGATCGCGCTCTCGCTCGCCGTGGGCGTGGCGACGACCGTCGTGTTAACGTGGGTCGCCGCGCGCATCTACCGCGTCGGCATGTTGATGTACGGCAAGAGCGCGAGCCTGCCGGAAGTGCTGCGCTGGGTGCGACAGGCGTGAGGGATCTGTTAGCGATTAGCTGTTAGCTATTAGCCATTAGCTTTTAGCCAGACCGAAGCAGCGCGCCTTCTTCTAACAGCTAAGAGCTAATCGCTAACAGCTCACAGCTACCATGGCCATCGAGATCGAAAAAAAATACAGGCTTGCGCCGGATGAGGTCGCGGCGCTACGCGGGCGTCTGGCGGAAGTCGGGGCGCGGGCCGAGCGCGGCGTCGAGTTCGAGGAGAACACGCTCTACGCGGGCGCGAACCTTGAGCCGGGCCGGCGCAATCTGCGTCTGCGGCGCGTCGAGGGTCGCGCCGTGTTGACGCTCAAGGAGCGCGAGCCTTCGGCGGACTCGATCAAGCGGCAGCGCGAGGAAGAGACCGCGGTGGCGGACGCCGAAACGCTCTCGACGATCCTCGCCGCGCTCGGCTACGCGCCCGCGCTCGTCTATGAGAAGCGGCGCGAGACCTGGACGCTCGACGGCGTCGAGGTCGTCATCGACGAGCTGCCCTTCGGCTGGTTCGCTGAAGTTGAGGGCGAGCGCGATGCGATACTTCGCGCCGAGCGCAAACTCGGGCTCGAACAGGTGACAGCCGAACCGCGCACCTACCCAGACCTCTCGCGCGAGCACGGCACGCGTCGCGGCGATGTCGTCGAAGCGCGCTTCGAGCAAAAGTAGCTGCCGGGAACGGAAGCGGCGTTCGTGACTAACCTCTCATACATTTCGCCGAAGGCGGCGGTGCGCGAGAGCGCGATCCACGGGCGCGGTCTGTTCGCCGTCGCCCCGTTTGCGCGCGGCGAGATCGTGTGCGTCAAGGGTGGCTACGTCTTCGACCGAGAGAAGCTGCGCGAGCTTCAGCCGCGACTCGGCCCCGCCGAGATTCAGATCGGAGAAGACCTCTTCATCGGCCCCGTCGATCAGTCGGAGCGCGACGGCGGCATGATCTTCAGTAACCACTCGTGCGACCCGAACGTCGGCGTCACGGGTCAGATCGTCTTCGTCGCGCTGCGCGAGATCGCGGCGGGCGAGGAGCTGACGCACGACTGGGCGACGACGGACGACGACGATTACGAGTTGGAGTGTCGCTGCCAGGCGGCACAGTGTCGCGGCGTCATCACGGGTCAGGACTGGCGCAGGCGCGACTTGCAGGAGAAGTACGGCGAGCACGTCTCTTGGTACTTGCGCGAGAAGATCAGAAGGCTGGGCGACGCCGTTTAAGCTTCCCCCGTGTGCGTCCGGGCGTCGAAACGTGCGACGCGCGCGCAAGTATGATAAAAAGACGCGTGCCGTCGCCGTTGCATCCTCATGGTACACCCCTCGCTGAGGCTCGGTTGACGAAACAGTTAATTGACCGACGTTAGGCGCGGCGACAGTGATGGCCGACTGGCACGTCGGTTGCGCTTATAGACTGAAGATAAAAGTCTATTTTTGATCAGCTTGGAGGGACACTGACGTGCGAAGAACTTTAATGACGGGCGCGTGTGCGCTGGCGCTCGCGACGCTCGCGGCCTGCGGCGGCGGCGACAACGCGAACACAACTAACGCCAACGCGAACTCCGCGAACACGAGCAGCTTGAACACGAACGGCGCGAACACGGAGACGATGTCGATGAAGACCGACAGCTCCGAGATCAGCCGGACGGAGGAGAACGGCGTCACCACCGAGACGCGCACCTTCAAGACCGGGCACGTGGAGAAGGTCGTCGTGACGACGAAGGGCGGCAAGCGTCAGGCGCGCGTCTATGCGCGCGACACGGGCGAGATGCGCGACCTGCCGGAAGACAAAGTTGACATGGCGCTGAGCGCGACGGGCGACGCCATCGCCGGCGCGGCTGGCTTCGTCGCGGACAAGTCGAAGGAGGCGGGCGGGGCGGTCGTCGAGGGCGCGAAGACCGCCGGCGAGAAGACCGCCGAAGGAGCGAAGACCGTCGGTGAAAAGACTGCCGAGGGCGCGAAGACCGCGGGCAGTAAGACGGCGGAGGGCGCGAAGACCGTCGCCGACAAGACGGTGGAAGGCGCGAAGGCGGTCGGCTCGAAGACCGCCGAAGGCGCGAAGAAGGTCGGCAGCACCGTGAAGAACGTGGTCAAGCACTGACGCGGGCGTTCGGGTGAGGTGCTAAGCAGGGGGCGACCGACGGCGCTGTCGGTCGCCCCCTTTTTGCGCCGGGTGTTATACTCGCGCCGGTCGCGCCGAGAGAGCACGCAACTTTTGTTTT
This sequence comes from Pyrinomonadaceae bacterium, assembly GCA_045807785.1. Classification (GTDB taxonomy): domain Bacteria; phylum Acidobacteriota; class Blastocatellia; order Pyrinomonadales; family Pyrinomonadaceae; genus JAIVGV01. The sequence goes on along the minus strand of JBJMGS010000250.1, from coordinate 1,119 downwards.
GTCGGAGGAGTCATTGCCGTGACGGACACCGGACGCTTCACCATCGTCTGCCCCTGCTGCGACGCGACGCTCGTCGTGGACGCGCAGACCGGCGCGCTCCTGGCGCACGAAGAGAAGGCGAAGCCCATCGCCACGTTCGAGGCGATGACGAAAGATTTGGAGCGGCAGAAGCAGACGCGCGACCAGCTCTTCGCGCAGGAGATGGGCTCGCTCAAGGATCGCGAGCGGCTGCTCGAAGAGAAGTTTCAAGAGGCCTTGAAGCGCGCCGACAAGGACAAGGATAAAGTTTACCGAAACCCGCTCGACATGGACTGACAGACGAACCGGCGTCCGTCTCATCCAATGACTTGTTGGAGGCGCTTTTCACGAGGCACGCCCTTATGATCACTTCAAACGCTGAGAGTGAGAATTAAACTCACTTCTGATTGATGACTCCGTTCTTAACTAAAAACTCCCGAATCGCGGCATAAGCTCTCAACCACTCCTCACGTTTGAAATCTCCGTGTCCGCGTCCCTGAATAGTAACAAGCTGATTGGTAACGCCGGCTTTATCTAACGCCTGATGAAGCCTGACAGATTGGCTATAAGGGATGACGTTATCCTGATCCCCGTGAATCGTAATGATGGGCGGCAGTCCTTGTCTGACGTAAGCCAGAGGGGAAATACGCTTTGCCATCTCAACTCGGTTGGACCGACTACCGAACCAGGTAACCGCTTGATCGAAAGCGTGAGCGCCATCAATCAGCGCGGCGACATCAGAGGGTCCAAACCAATTGATGATCGCGGCAACTTTCAACTCCTCACTCCCTGAACATTGCCGGTCAAGTCCCGCAGACGGAGGCAACATCCCCGTAGTTAACGCCAAGTGTCCTCCGGCAGAGATGCCGCTGACGACAAGTTTGCTGGTATCAAATTTATATTTCTGAGCATTAGCAATGATCCAACGCAAGGCGCAACGGCAATCTTTGACGGCGGCCGGGGCAAGGGAAACGCGGGCTAAACGATACTCGACATTCACCACCGCCCATCCCATTTCGAGATAAGGCATGATGTAGAGCATCTCCTGTTCCTTGCTGCTACGCGTCCACCCACCGCCATGAATCCAGATGAGCGTAGGGT
>JBJMGS010000249.1:0-14931 GCA_045807785.1 Pyrinomonadaceae bacterium | reverse complement strand
GCCCCGGCCCGCGACTCTTTTGTCATGGGTTTGAGACTAGCTTACCGTTTGAGCCAACCAAACAATCCGTGGACGATGGTCTCGCGATTCTCTTCGTAGATCGCTTTCGTCAGGGGGATGGACATCGGGCAGACGCGGACGCAGTTCTGGGCGTTGCCGCAGTTGGTGATGCCGTCGTCGCCCATGATGGCTTCCAAGCGCTCGTCGCGCGTCATCTTCCCCGAAGGGTGCATGTTCTGGTAGCGCACCTGCGCGATGGCCTGCGGCCCGATGTACTTGCCGTCGCCGTACTGCGGGCAGGCTTCGAGGCAGCAGCCGCACGTCATGCAGCGCGAATAGGCGTAGCGCTCCGCCACGTCGTCCTGATTCATGCGCGGCCCCGGCCCGAGATCGTATGAGCCGTCGAGCTCGATCCAGGCGTGGACGCGCTTCAGGTGGTTGAACATCTCCGAGCGATCCACGACGAGGTCGCGCACGTTTGGGAACTTCGACATCGGCTCCAGCGTGATCGGCAGCTCCAACTGATCGACGAGCGCCGAGCAAGACTGCCGGACGCGCCCGTTAATCACCATCGTGCAGATGCCGCAGACCTGTTCCAGACAGTTCATGTCCCAGACGGGCGGAGTGGTCTGCTTGCCGTCCTTGGTGACGGGGTTTTTGCGAATCTCCATCAGGCACGAGATGATGTTGAGGTTCGCGCGGTAGGGGATGCGAAACTCCTCCCAGTAGGGCGCGGAGTCCTGCCGCTCGCGCCGCCTGACACGGATGTCCACGTATTCAGGGGGCGTGCGGTTCAGCTTCGGCTGCGTGTGTCCACTCTTCTCTGTGCTCATAGCTTGTCCGATTTACCCCCCGCGTCTGTGATCGACTTGCCCTGCTCGCGCCGCGTCTCGGCTTCGCCGTGGACGACGTCGCGCACCTGCTCCTTGTCCTGCGCCCAGACCTTCGCCCCCGACAGATCGGCAGGCTTTTGATCCGCGCCCGGCGCGGGAACTTGTGCCGCGCCAGCCTTCGTCGGCGAACTCTCAGCCGCGCCGCCCGCCGCGGCCTTCGCCGTCTGCGTGCCCTTGCTGTAATCGCGCTTGCGCGGCTCAAGCAGGCCGATGTCAACGGGCTCCCACGAAAAGACGGGAGCCTCTTCGGAATACTCCGCGATGGTGGTTTTGAGGAAACGCTCGTCGTCGCGGTTCGGAAAATCCGGCTTGTAGTGCGCGCCGCGCGACTCGTCTCGGTTGAGCGCGCCGAGCGTGACGACGCGCGCCAGTTGCAGCATGTTCCAGAGCTGGCGCGCGTGCGGCAGCGCGTGCGTCGCCCACATGTTCGAATCGTTGATCGAGATGCGGGAGAAGCGTTCCATCAGCTCCAACAACTTCTCGTCGGTCGCTTTCAACCGGTCGTTGTAGCGCACGACCGTCACGTTGTCCGTCATCCACTTACCCATCTCTTCGTGAATGACATACTGGTTCTCCGCGCCCGTCTGCTTCTTCAGGTGCTCGTTCAGCTCCGTCTGCCGCTTCAACTCCGAATCGTAAATCCGCGAGCCGTCCGCGCCGTTGCGCTCGACGTTTTTGGCGTACTCGATGGCCGCGGGCGCGGCGATGAAGCCGCCATAGACGCATGAGACGAGCGAGTTCGCGCCCAAGCGGTTCGCGCCGTGGATCGAGTAGTCGCACTCGCCCGCGGCGAGCAGGCCGGGAATGTTCGTGCGCTGGTTGAAGTCAACCCACAGGCCGCCCATCGAGTAGTGGACGCCCGGGAAGATGCGCATCGGGACGTGGCGCGGGTCGTCGCCGACAAACATCTCGTAGATTTCTAAGATCGCGCCGAGCTTACGGTCGAGCGTGGCGGCGTCGATGTGGGTCAGATCGAGATAGACCTGATTCTCGCCGTTAATGCCCATGCCTTCCAGACAGACCTGGAAAATCTCGCGCGTCGCGATGTCGCGCGGCACGAGGTTGCCGTAGGCCGGGTACTTCTCTTCGAGGAAGTACCAGCGCTCGCTCTCAGGAATCGAGGACGGCGCGCGCTTATCATTCTTCTGCCGCGGCACCCACACGCGCCCGCCCTCGCCGCGCGACGACTCGGACATCAGGCGCAGCTTGTCCTCGCCCGGGATCGCCGTCGGGTGAACCTGTATGAACTCGCCGTTCGCGTAGCGCGCGCCCTGCTGGTAGCAGGCCGAGACGGCGGAGCCGGTGCAGACCATCGAGTTGGTTGACTTGCCGAAGATCAGGCCGGGGCCGCCCGTCGCCATGATCACGGCGTCCGCCGGGAACGCTTTCAACTCAAGCGTGCTCTTGTCCATCGCGATGAGCCCGCGACAGACCTGTGCGTCGTCGAGGATGAGCGAGAGCATCTCCCAGTGCTCGAACTTCCTGACCTTGCCCGCCGCCTCGTAGCGGCGCACCTGCTCGTCGAGCGCGTAGAGGAGTTGTTGGCCGGTCGAAGCTCCTGCGAACGCCGTGCGGTGATGGAGCGTGCCGCCGAAGCGTCGGAAGTCGAGCAAGCCTTCGGGCGTGCGCGAGAAGGGGACGCCCATGCGGTCGAACAGGTAAATGATCGACGGCGCCATCTCGCACATGGCTTTGACGGGCGGCTGGTTGGCGAGAAAGTCGCCGCCATAGACCGTGTCGTCGAAGTGCTTCCACGGCGAGTCGCCCTCGCCCTTTGTGTTGACCGCGCCGTTGATGCCGCCCTGCGCGCAGACCGAGTGCGAGCGTTTGACGGGCACGACCGAGAAGAGATCGACCGCGTGACCGGCCTCTGCGAGCTTCATCGCCGCCGCCAGCCCTGCCAGCCCGCCGCCGACGATGGCGAATTTAGTTTCTTTTCCGGATGTCGCCATTTATTTAACGAGACCTCCGAGGAGTCCGCCTTCCCAGACGAAAGCCATCGCCGCGTTGATGCCGACGGCGAGCAGAAAGACGCCGAAGCCGATGCAGGCGTAGCCCATCAGGCGCTGCGCGCGCTCGCCGATGACGATGCCCCAGTCAACCGCAAACAGCCACAGGCCGTTGGCGAAGTGCCACACGGTCGCCGTGATACCGATGAAGTAAACGATCAGGATCGCGACGTTTTGAAACTCTCCCGACACGATGGCAAACGCGCTGCTCGCGTTGTCGGCGACGGCGCGCTCGTTCAAGCCGGGGATCAAGCCGAAGCGGAAGTTGAGGACGTGGAAGGTGATGAAGAAGAAGAGAATCATCCCCGTCACGCGCTGGATCGTGTAGAACCAGTTGCGCGGGTAGGGGTAGTGCAGATTGTTCGGGCGTGCCTCCCAGGTGATGAAGAGCCCATACACGGCGTGGTAGATGAGCGGGATGAAGATGCCGATGATCTCGACGAAGATGATGTACGGGATCGACTGCAAATCCACGACCGCGCGGTTGAAGTCGCCAGAGCGCTCGCCCGTCAGCGCCTTCGAGTTGGTGTAGAAGTGCTCCAGCAAGAAGAGGCCGAGCGGGACGATGCCGGTCAACTGGTGCAGCTTGCGCAGCAGGAAGGTTCTACTCAGACGGACTGCCATACTCGCGTCAGCTCCTCACTTCGCCTCAGACGACGAAACACTCCCCCGCCCGAGCACGCGACGAAACTCTGTTGTCTGGCTGGAACGCGCATGAGTGTATAAAAGTCTGCGCGCGAAAAGCAATCGCCCGCAGCGTGGGACGAGCCACACGCGGCGAAACGAACGCGCCGCCTCACACGACGCCGACCCATCCGAGCACGGCGTAGAGCATGGCCGCGAGCACCGCGATCGGCACGCCGACCAGCACGAGGTAAGTCGCCGCGCCCGCCAGCGACCACGCGACGAAAGCCGCGACGTCGCCAGCAGAGGCTTTCGTCACCGCGCCTTTGTCCTCTAGCCGCATCACGCGCCGCATCTCGCCGACCCGGCGCGAGAGCAGCGCGTCGTCGAAAGTTTCCGCGAAGAGGTTGCGGCTGCGGCGACCGCGCACGACCCCTTGGAAGACGCCACGCGGGTTGACCACGAGCCCCTGCGCGACGTTCATCAGATCGAGCACCCAGCCTGCCCAGTAGCGATGCAAGCCGCCCGAAGCGACCTCCCACGCGGATATCTCCGCCTCGCCGCGCCAAGTCGTCGGGTACTCCGTCAGGACGTGGTGCAGGTCGTGCAGCCTGACGGCCTTTCGCCGCCCCTGCGTGTTCGGCAGCCAGATGGGCACGCGCCACACCTTGACCTTGATGAAGCGCTCGTTGTAGCCGCCGTCCGCGCCGAAGCCGCTCGACGCGAAATGTCGCGCCCGCGCATCGCGCAGGGTCAACTCAGGCTCGTAGATCATCGCGCGCGCCCTCTTATGCCAAACCACAGAAGCGAGTGGGGGGAATTATAGCCGCCGCGGGAATATAAAGTGAAATGAATTAACTTGCGCCGGGTCGTGAAAGATTCTTATATTAGCGTCGTGCAGATCGAGACCCTGAAAATCTTTTGCGACCTCGTCGAGTCGCGCAGTTTTTCTCAGGCGGCGGAGGCGAACTTCGTCACACAGTCGGCGGTGAGCCAGCAGGTGCGCGGGCTCGAAGAGAAGTTCAAGCGCCGTCTGCTGGAGCGCGTGCGCGGTCGGCGCGAGGTGCGCCTGACCGAGGGTGGTGAGGCTTTCTACGCCGAGAGCCTCCGCGTGCTCGAAGCCTACAGTGTGCTCAAAGAGCGCATGCGCGCGCTTTCGGGGACGGTCAGCGGCACGGTGCGCGTGGCGACCGTCTATAGCATCGGGCTGCACACGCTGCCGCCGGTCGTGCGCCGCTTCATGGCGCTCTACCCGGAGGCGAAGATCGATCTCGAATACTCGCGCACGACGCGCGTCGTGCGTGACGTGCTCGCCGGGACGGTCGATCTCGGCGTCGTCGCCTATCCCGAAAAGAAGCGGGGCTTGACGGTCGTCCCGCTCGGCGGCGACCGACTCGTGCTCATCTGCCCGCCCGGCCACCCGCTCGCCCGGCATAAAAAACTGCGCGCCGTCGATCTACGCGATCAGGATTTCGTCCACTTCGAGCGCGACATCCCGACCCGGCGCGCGACCGACCGGATACTGCGCGCCCACGGCGTCTCGGTGCGCCGCGCCGCAGAGTTCGACAACATCGAGACGATCAAGCGCGCCGTCGAGGTGGGCTTCGGCGTCGCCATCGTGCCGCAGCCAAGCGTCTTAGACGAGCAACGGCGTGGGCAACTCGCCGTCGTCCCGCTCGTCGAACCCGAGTGGACGCGCACGGTCGGCGTCGTCCATCGCAGCGACCGCACGCTCGGCGCAGCCGCGTTGAAGTTCATCGAGCTGCTCTCGGGCGAGTGAGGCAGAGCCGGGCGGAAACCCTGAACGCGCCGCCTCCGGCGATCAACGCGACGCGGTGGCGCTCCTTCATGAGTGACGAACTAACCAGCTTGTCGGCAGTGCGTCTCGTTGAATTGATGCGCGGGCGCGAGGTCTCACCCGTCGAGGTGTTGGACGCGCACCTGCGCCGCGCGGAGCGTTTGAACCCGCGCCTGAACGCCGTCGTCACCTTCGCGCCCGACGCGCTGGAGCGAGCGCGCGAGGCTGAGCGCGCCGTCATGCGCGGCGACGAACTCGCGCCGCTCCACGGCCTGCCCGTGACGATCAAAGACACGATTGACACGGCGGGCTTGCTGACGACGAGCGGCTCGCGCGCGCGCGCCGAAAATGTCCCGACGCACGACGCGCCTGCCGTTGCATGCCTGCGCGCGGCGGGCGCGATCATCTTCGGCAAGACGAACACGTCTGAGCTGGCGCTCGACTACACGTCAGAGAATCCGCTCTTCGGTCGCACCTTGAACCCGCACGACGTGGCGCGCACTCCGGGCGGTTCGAGCGGCGGATGCGCGGCGGCGGTCGCAGCGTGCCTCTCGCCCGCGAGCCTCGCGAGCGACATGACGGGCTCGATCCGCATCCCCGCACACTTCTGCGGCGTCGTAGGTCTTAAGCCGACGGTCGGCGCCGTTCCAGCCGCTGGCCACTTCCCGCCGACCGAGGGCGCGTGCTCGCTCGCCGCGAGTCTGGGTCCCATCGCGCGCCGCGTTGACGATCTCGCGCTGCTCTTCGACGCGCTCTCGACGCGCGTTCAAACGCCCTTTCAATCTTCACATCCCGCACGAGCCTTGCGCGGGCTGCGCGTCGCGTTCTACACAAACGACGGCTTAACGCCCGTGACCGACGAGACGAAAGCGGCGGTCGAGATGGCGGCGCGCAGCCTGGCAGAGGCAGGTTGCACAGTCGTCGAGGCACGACCGCCGGGCGTCGAGCGCGCGCCGGATTTGTGGCTCGCGCTCTTCGCGCGCTCGGTGCGCGGCGTGGTGCGTGAGCTTTACGCGGGTCGAGAGGAAATGGCCGGGTCTGCGGCGCGCACTCTGCTCGGACGCGACGCTTTGCCCGCGCAGACGCTCGACGAATTCTTTGCCGCGTGGCTCGAACGCGACCGTCTGCTCGCGCGGCTCGTCGAGTGGATGAGCGACGCGCCGCTCCTCGTCGCGCCGGTCGGGGCGACGCCCGCCTTCGAGCACGGCGCGCGCCGGGTCGAGGTTAAGGATCAGACCGTCAGTCTCTTCCGCGCGTTCAGCTACGCGCAGACCTTCAACGTCTTCGGCCTGCCCGCGGCGTCTGTGCCCGCCGGTCGCACGCACGAGGGGCTGCCCGTCGGCGTGCAGATCGTCGGATGCCCCGACGAAGAACCGACCGTGCTCGCGGCGGCGCGCGTCGTCGAGGAGGCGTCTGGCGGGTGGCAGCTGCCGAAGCTTTCCCTTCCAACGGCGGGCGGCGATGGGCTATAGTGTCGCCCGCCGGATAGACGCGAAGTGTCTCCCGCTGGTTAAAGATGAGCACGCGCCCGCACGCGTCCCACCAACTTTCGACGGAGGTTCCCCGCAATGCCCGAACTGATCATTCTGTTCTTCCTGTTTTTCGTCGCCATCTTCCTGCTCATCGTCGCCGCCAAGACGATCAAGATCGTGCCGCAGGCGACCGTCATGATCATCGAGCGCCTCGGACGCTTCAGCCGGGTCGCCCAGAGCGGCTTGAACATCATCGTGCCGTTCCTCGACAAGCCGCGCGGCGTCTATTGGACGAACGTGCGTCCCGGCATGTCGTCCATCGACCTGCGCGAGCAGTTCATTGACCTGCCGCCGCAGCCCGTCATCACGCGCGACAACGTGACGATCCATGTCGATTCGGTCGTCTACTGGCAGATCACGGACGCGACGAAAGCGGTTTACGAAGTCGCCGACCTGCTCGGCGGCATCGTGCAGTTGACGATCACGGGGATGCGCGCCGTGATGGGCGACATGGATTTGGATCACACGCTCTCGCAGCGCGATCAGATCAACACGAAGCTGCGGCTCATCCTCGACGAGGCGACCGACAAGTGGGGCGTCAAGGTGACGCGCGTTGACGTGAAGAATATCAACCCGCCCGAGGACGTGCGTGTCACGATGGAGAAGCAGATGACCGCCGAGCGCACGCGCCGCGCACTCGTCCTGCAAGCCGAGGGCGAGAAGCAGGCCGCCATGACGCGAGCCGAGGGCGAGAAGCAAGCTGCTGTGACGCGCGCCGAGGGCGAGAAGGAGTCGGCGATCCTGCAAGCCGAGGGCGCGGCGCAGGCGAGATTGAGAAACGCCGAGGCGGAGTCGGAAGCCATCGGGCGCATCTCGCAGGCAATGCTCGGTCACGGCAACCCGGCGCAGTACATGATTACGCAGCGCTACATCGAGAGCCTTAAAGAGATGGTGCGCGGTAACAACTCGAAGGTCATCTTCATGCCGGTCGAGACCTCGACGATGCTCTCCAGCGTCGGCATGATCAAAGAGATGTTCGTCGAGTCTGGCGACAAGCGCTCGGGTGGTGACGAAGATCGAGGTGGGCAGCCGCCGCGCCCGCGACAACTGCCAACCTAAGCGTAAGAGATCGGCGTTCAACGTTAACGCAAATCAGGCGGGCGTCGCTTCGTGCGACGCCCGCCTGATTTATGTGTAGCGAGTGAGTGTCCGCGATATTTCCGACGCGACTCTACCCTCCGAGCGCGTGTCTTGAGACCGCCGTGTAGGTCGAGCCGCGCGCGCCGAGTTCGCTTCGCAGCAAGACCAGCTCGCCGACGTTGAAGCTCACCGGCTCGAATCCTAACTCTTCATGAAGCCTTGCCAAGTCGCGCGTCCCGGCGCTCGCGGCGCGGACGCGCGCCAGCGTGACGTGCGGGTGGAAGCGGCGCGTGTCGTGCGGGAAGCTTTCGCGCGCGCACTCTTCTTCGACTGCCGCGTGGAGCGCGGCGAGGCTGTCGTCTGCGCCGACGACGCCGAGCCAGAGGACGCTGGGGCGGCTGTGGGAGGGGAAGACGCCCGCGCCTGCGAGCCGCGCCTCGAAGGGTGCGACGCGCGCGGCGGCACGACCGACGGCGCCGACGAGTTGGTCGCAACGTGCGGGCGCCACGTCGCCAAAAAACTTGATCGTGAGGTGCAGCTTTTCCTCTCGCTCCCAACTAACTTGCCGTGCGGTCGTCAAACTCTCGCGCAGCCGCGCGGCGTGTGCGGCGGCACGCGCGCGCACGTCCGCAGGCAACTCGACGGCGCAGAACAGTCGCAAGGATTTTTGTTCGCGGGTATCAGTCATACGCGAGCAAAGATGTGAGGCTGAGAAGCCTGACGCGGTTGTCCGAAGTCGTACCGTGCAAGGGGATACGATCATGTACATGGCCGCGCCCGGTTGTGACAATTATCAAACTGTCATAGCACGCAAAGGTGAAAAAATTTTCATGCAACCTCTCGGAATTTAGTGGAAACAAAATCCCACGACAGCGCGTTAAGGGACGGTTCGGTCGTCGCGACTTCGCCACTGACAGACAGGCGGCGCGCGGCGATTGAAACCCGGCGGCTGTCTCGGGCGGGAACGTTGTGATAACCCGGCCGGCAGTCAACAACAATTTCAAGTAGGGAGAAAATTATCAGTCATGCGTAAAGCATTGTACATTGCTCTGTTCTTCGTCTTCTGCGCGCCCCTCGCGCACGCGCAGGACTATCAGCGCGGCGAGATCGGCGCCGGCTACTCCGCCAACTGGGTTGACACCCAGGGCGCGTTCAGCACCAACAACAACGACAACAGCCGCGACCTGTTCCACGGTTTTTACGTTAACGGCGGCGGCAACTTCAGCCGCTACTGGGGCATTCAGGCCGAGGTTTCGCACAACCGCAAGACCACAGACTTCACTTCGACGACGGGACTCCCGAGCCAGCTCCGTGGGCAGTTGACGCAGTTCGTCGCCGGCGTCAAGCTGCAAGACAACTCTGCTGACACGAAGGTGCGCCCGTTCGCGCGCGCCCTCTTCGGCGTCGCGCACGCCTCGGGGGACTTCAACGTCGGCACGACCACGGGCAGCGACAGCGACAACGGCTTTGCGGCGGTCATCGGCGGTGGCGTCGCCTTCCGGCTCAACCACAGCGTTGACTTCGTCACCTCGGCTGACTGGAACCCGAACCACTTCAGCAACAACGGCACCGGCATCGGCGGTGTCGGCGGCAACACCGGGAGCGGCTGGGATCACAACTTCCGCGCCGGGTTGGGTCTCAACTTCCGCTTCGGCGGCAAGTAAGCACGCCTGAGCCGGAAGAAAAAATGCCCGCGACGCACGCCAAGCGTCGCGGGCATTTTCGTTGACGCGGACACACAGATGTGGAGATGCGCGCGTTTACTTCGCCGCGGGCTTCAGTTCCCACGTCTCTGTCGCCTGCGCCGCGACGGCTTGCGTGGAGAAGGGGAAGGCGCGGGGCGTGACGGCGCGCCAGTCGGCGAGTTGATCCGACCAGTGCGGACTCGCAGGGTCGCCCGACTCGCCGAGGGCGATGCCCTGTTGCGTCTTGTCCCAGTCGGATGGGTCGGCGATGAGCCGCATCGAGACGCTTGCGCCGACGTTTGGTGTCGCGCCCACGCGCGAGCCGGCTCCGCCCTGCGGGAAGGGCTTGATGACGAACGGCTGACCGAAGAAGGGGACTGACGCGAGCGGGTGCGGGAAACTCGCAGGGTTGTTGCGCCCCCAAGTCCACTGCGACTCGTCCGCGCCGAGCCTCCGCGCGAGGTTCGTGCGCGCGTCGAGTAGACACGCGCGCATCAGCTCGCCGTAGTCCTTGAACTCCTTCGGCAGCCACGCCGCCGGGTGTTCGACCACCGCCGCGTCGAAGAAGATGAAGTTGCCCCAGTTGAACTGGCTGGCGTACTTCTCGCCGAGCAGGCGGCGCAAGAAGGCCACGCGCATCTGCCCTACGAGCGGCGGCGCGAGCGCGTCCGGCGTGATGCGCCCGTCCCATGCTTCGAGCATGGCGGCGGTCGCCGCGATCTTTTCCGCGTCGAGACCTGCCGGAGTCGCGCCCGGCTGCCGGAGCAGTTTCGCCGCCTCGCGCGCGAACGCCGCGCCGCCGATGGAATAGACATCGCCCTGCACGGCGCGGAAATCGTCCGCCGTCAACCGCTGCTTGTCCTTGAGCAGATCGTAGATGCGGCGGGCGCGGTAAGGATCAGCCCAGTGGTGCGTCAGGAAGTAAGGGTAGCTACGCCCGACGACGCGTGCGTTCGCGGTGACGATGAGCCCCGAAGGCGGATCGTAAACGTGCGGCAGCTCGGCGAAAGGGATGTAACCAGTCCACTCGCCCGCGTCGGTCGAGCCGTCATAAGGGACGCTACCGTCGCCGGATTTTCTGATCGGGATGACCCCTGCGCCGTAGTAGCCGATGTGCCCGCGCGTGTCTGCGTAGATGAAGTTCTGCGTGGGGCCTTTGTAGTCCGCGAGTGCCGAGCGAAACTCGTCCCAGTCGCGCGCGCGGTTCAGTTTGTAGAACGCCTCGAACTCGCCCGCGTCGGGGTCGAGCGACGTCCAGCGCAGGGCGTAGCGCGCGCCGTTTCTCTCCAGCAGGATGGGGCCGTGGCGCGTCACCGTCACGTCGAGCGGCACGGTCTCGGCGTCGGCGAAACTGCCGGTCAGATTCTTGCGCACTTTGATCTCTTCGCGCCGCACCTCCGCCTCGCGCCATCCCGCGGGCGTCGCGTAGAAGGTCGGCTTCTGCGCGTCGAACTTTTCGACGTACAAGTCCTGCACGTCTGGGCCGAGGTTCGTCATGCCCCACGCGATCTGTCCGTTGTGGCCGATGATCACGCCGGGCGCGCCGGGGGCGGTGACGCCCGCCACATCGATGCCCGGCGCTTTCAGGTGAACCATGTGCCAGATCGACGGGGCGCTCGCGTCGAGGTGCGGATCGTTGGCAAGCAGGGGCTTGCCCGACGCCGTGCGCTTGCCGCTCACGACCCAGTTGTTGCTGACCGCCGCGTCTTCCATGTAGAGACCGACGCGTGCGAGCGACTCGCGCGACGCCGCGAACAGACGCGCGGCGTCGCGCAGAATGTCAGCGCGGGTCTGCGCGTCGGTCGCAGCGGGCGCGTCGGTTGGCGAAGCGGCGGGGCGCGCGGGCTGAGCCGGCTTGTTGTTCACGTCATCCGTGCCGACGACGATCACGTCGAGCGGCGCGGAGTCGGGCATCAGCTCGGCGCGGCGCGCGGCGGGGAGGTCTGCGAGCGCGGCGCGACCGAGATCGATCTGGTAGCTCGACGAAAGGTTTTCGGCGAAGATTTTGCCGATGACGATGGAGTCGGCGGCGCTCCAAGGGCGCGGCTTGTAGCCGAGGATTTGGAACTCGCGCGGGAGTTGTTTGTCGTCGAGCGATGCGGCGTAGGCGTTGACACCGCGCGCATAGGCTTCGAGCACGGCGCGCGCCTTGGGCGAAGTCTTCGCTGCGAGCCCTTCCGAGAGGCGCGCGAAGCCGTAGGTGCGATGGAGCTTGTCCGAGTCGAGCGTCGAGCGTCCGAACATCTCGGAGAGTTCGCCGCGCGCCGTGCGCCTGAGCAAGTCCATCTGCCAGAGCCGATCTTGCGCGGTCGCGTAGCCTTGCGCGAAGTAGAGGTCTTCGTCGTTCGCCGCCTCGATGTGCGGGATGCCGCGCCCGTCGCGCGTGACCTTCACCGGTGCGCGCAGAGACGTGAGCGTGATCGTCTTACTCTGAGATGCGGGCGCGGGCGTCTGCACCAGCGCGGCGTGGGAGGGGAAGTTGACGAACGAGAGAGAGAGTAGGAGCGCGCAGAAGGAGGCAAGTCTTTTCATCGTGTTCGCCTGTCCGGGGAGAGAAGTGCGAGATGAGAACTGCGCGGCGGATGTTAGCACACGAGGGGAAGAAATGAAGCGGTTAGCGGTTAGCTATTAGCTGTTAGCTCTTAGCCAGCAATCAACAGCTCTCAGCTTTCGTCCCGGCTTCAGTTATACCCTGCCTCCGGTTTGGCTAATCGCTAACCGCTAACCGCTATGAGCCTCACTTCGCATCGAGCCGCTCGCTCTCGGCGTTCGTCCAGTTGCAGAGCGTCTGCACGTCGGCCTGAGAGAGCTTGGCGTCGCGGTGGATGTAGAGGTAGGAGTTGACGGGCATCGCGCCGCGACGGGTGATGCGGCAGATGTTTTGGAGAAGTATTCCTTGCTCCTCCTCGTCGTACCCAGCCCAGTCGGAGAAGTTCAGGTGATCGCGCCCCTCCTTGATGTGGTTAGCGAGCAGCCACGAGAACGGCGCGACCCGGCTGTACCAGGGGTAGCGCGTCTGCTGCGTGTGGCAGTCGTTGCACGAGCGCGCGAGGATCGACTCGACTTCGGGCGTCACGTGGAGGCGCGCTTCGACGGTGCGCGTCTGATCGACCGGCGGGTTGCTCATCCCCGTGGGGACGAACTGCGCGACGACGAAGAGCAGCGCGATGACGATCACCACCCACTTGAGAATCTTGCGCATCAACGGGCCTCCGACGGTTTGGGTTCGGGACAGGATTCTACCTTGATGTCCCACCCGGCACGAAGTGAGCCGGCAGGCAGCGTTATAAAAGCCGCATGAATGGTTGACGCTGCGGAGAGGCTACAACTACAATCCGGCGTGCGCTGAACTCGCGGAAATGACGCTGGACAGAGTACGCGCGCCGCCCTTCCCGTTTGATGACAACGCGAACCGACCAGATGATCAACAGCCGTCAAATTTTCGTGCGACTCTGCGTGGCTCTCGCGTCCGCGCTGTGCCTCGCCGCATCCGCGTCGGCGCAGCAGCGCCCGCTCATCACGGAGGACGTGGACATCATCCCGCCGGGCACGATCCGCTTGCAGGTCGGAATGGACTTCCTTCAGGACGCGAAATTCCCGGCCTCGGGTCTGACGGGCGATTTCACGCGCGTCGGCGTCGTGGGTGTCAATGTCGGACTCTCGCCGAACGTCGAGTTTCAGGTCGAAGGCGTGCTCCAGAATTTTTTGAGCGTCAACACGGCGACGCCGAACCCGCCCATCCCGCGCGCCTTCACGGGCGGTAGCACGAACGACGTGGGCGACTTCCGCCTCTCCACCAAAATTAAGCTGCGCGCCGAGACGAGGAAGTCGCCCTCGCTCGGCTTCAAGTTCGGCATGGACTTGCCCAACTCGAATCAGGGGCGCGGCATCGGCGTCAACCAGACGAACGCCTTCGGCTTGATCTTAGCAGGCAAGAAGTTTGGGCAGGACGACCGGCTGAACCTTTTCGGCAACCTCGGCCTCGGCATCCTGACCGCGCCCACGCTGTTATTCACGCAGAACGACGTGCTGCTCTACGGCGTCGGCGGCATCTACCGCATCAACAAACAGATCAATCTCGCGGGCGAGGTCAACGGTCGCTCCAGCACGCGCAAAGGGCGCGCGCCCTTCGGCACCGAGTCGCAGTCGCAAGCCCGCCTCGGGCTTCAGGTCAGAGCCTCCGGCTTGCGCTTCGACTTCGCCGGCATCAAGGGCTTGGGCGAGTTCAGCCCCCGCAGCGGCGTCACCTTCGGCGTGACCTACGACTCGCCGTCCATCTTCGCGCCCGCCAAGTAAAACCGGTGACAAGTGACAAGTGACGAGTGACAAGTAAGAAAGCATTGCTTTAGCTTGTCGCTCGTCACTTGTCACTTGTCACCATCTTTTTATGTTCCAGTGGTTTCATCATCTCGCCGAGCGGCTTCAGGCTTACATCGTCGGCGTCCCGCTCTACGTCGCCGCGCCCTCGATGATCCTGATCGGCGCGCTCGACTCAAGCCTACTCTCGCTCCCGGAAATCAACGACTACCTCGTCGTGATGCGCTGCTACAGCGATCCGAAGTCGGTCTTCTTCTTCCCGCTCTTCGCCGCCGTCGGCTCGGTCATCGGCTGCGTCCTGCTCTACGAGATCATGCGGCGCGGCGGGCAGGCGGTCTTGTGCCGCCGCTTCCGCCAGAGCCACATCGACCACGTCGAACGCGCCTACGCGCGCTTCGGCTTCCTCGCCGTCGCCGTGCCCGCGCTCTTGCCGCCGCCGATGCCCTTCAAGGTCTTCGTCGCCACGGCGGGCGCGCTCGAATACCCGCGCTGGCGCTTCGTCGTGACGGTGATGATCGCCCGCTCGCTGCGCTACTTCATCGAGGGCGCGCTCGCCATCTACTACGGCGAGCAGGTCATCTGGTTCCTCAAGGAGTTCGGGTTCGCCATCATCATCGGCGTCGCGGGACTCTGCGTCGTCGGGCTCACCGTGTACGTCTTCCGACACGAGGACGAGGAAGGGCTCGACGGCGAGACGGCGGCGACGACGCCGGGCGACGCGGCGGGCGGGGACTGACTGACAGATGAAATGGCTCTGGCATAAAGTGACGGGCGCGCTCGCCAAGGTCTCGCAGTACCTCGTCACGTTCGGGGCGTTTGGCGTCTTCGCCGTCGCGCTGCTCGACTCGACCTTCGTGCCGATGCCCGGAGGCGCGGACGCCGTGACGCTGCTGCTCACGCTCGCGCGCCCCGCGTGGTGGCCGATCTACGCGGCGGCGGCGACGCTCGGCTCGGTCGCGGGCTGCGTCATCCTCTACTACATCTCGCGCCGCG
>JBJMGS010000248.1:0-12677 GCA_045807785.1 Pyrinomonadaceae bacterium | reverse complement strand
GGATCGCGGCGCGACTTGAATACAATAGAGACTTCAGGAGGCACTTCTCACATGGCAGTCAAGGTCGGCATCAACGGCTTCGGGCGCATCGGGCGCAACATTATGCGCACGTCTCTGGGCGACGGCGAGATCGACTTCGTCGCGGTCAACGACATCACCGACACGAAGACGCTCGCGCACCTCTTGAAGTACGACTCGGTGCTCGGCAACCTCCACCAGGAAATTTCCGCCACCGACAACGGCATCAAGGTCGGCGGAGACGAGTTCCGAGTCTTCTCCGAGCGCGACCCGTCGCTGATCCCCTGGGACGAGGTGGGCGCGGAAGTCGTCATCGAGTCCACGGGGCGCTTCACGAACGCCGAGGACGCGCGCAAGCACCTGCGCGGCTCGGTCAAGAAGGTGATCATCTCCGCGCCCGCGAAGAACGAGGACATCACGATCGTGCTCGGTGTCAACGAGGACAAGTACGACCCGGCGGCGCACAACATCATCTCGAACGCGTCGTGTACGACCAACTGCCTCGCGCCCGTCGCTAAAGTCGTCCACCAGAATTTCGGCATCAAGTCGGCGCAGATGACTACCATCCACTCGTACACGAACGACCAGCAGTTGCTCGATCTGCCGCACAAGGACTTGCGCCGCGCCCGCGCCGCCGCGCTCTCGATGATCCCGACTTCAACCGGCGCGGCGAAGGCGGTCGCGCTCGTCCTGCCGGAGCTGAAGGGTAAGTTTGACGGCATCTCCGTGCGCGTGCCGACGCCGAACGTCTCGCTCGTGGACGTGGTGATGGAGCTGGAGAGGCCGGCGACGAGCGAGGAGGTCAACACGGCGCTCAAGAACGCGGCGAACGAAGAGCTGCGCGGCATCCTCGGCTTCTCTGAAGAGCCGCTCGTCTCGTCTGACTACAAGGGCAACTCGCACTCGTCCATCGTGGACGCCGAGTACACCAAAGTCATCGGCGGCAACCTCGTCAAAGTCCTCTCCTGGTATGACAACGAGTGGGGCTACTCCTGCCGCGTGCGCGACCTCATCAAGTTCATTGCAGGGCGTGGAATGTGAACAGCAGGTGACAGGTATCGGGTGACAGGTGACGGCATTACTGCTTCGCCCGACACCCGGCACCTGACACCCGGCACCCGATCTATGGCAAAGCTCTCCATCAAAGACCTCGATCTCAAGGGCAAGCGCGTCTTCGTGCGTGTGGATTACAATGTGCCTTTGCAGGAGGGGAAGGTTGAAGACGACACGCGCGTGCGTGCGTCTCTGCCGACGCTGAAGTACGCGATTGAACAGGGCGCGCGCGTCATCCTCGCGTCGCACCTGGGGCGACCGAAGGGCGAGCGCAACGCGAAGTATTCTCTGCGCCCGGTGGCGGAACATTTGCAGGCGCTGCTCGGTCAGCCCGTGGCGTTCGCAGAGGATTGCGTGGGCGCGGCGGCGCGCGCGGCGGTTGACGCGATGAAAGACGGCGACGTGCTGCTGCTCGAAAACCTGCGCTTCCACCCGGAGGAAGAGAAGAACGACGAGGGCTTCGCCAAAGAGCTGGCCTCGCTCTGCGACGTTTACGTCAACGACGCCTTCGGGGCGGCGCACCGCGCGCACGCTTCGACCGTCGGCATCACGAAGTTTGTCGAGCAGGCGGCGGCGGGGCTGTTGATGGAGAAGGAGCTGGAATACCTGGGCGGTGTTATCACGAATCCGGAGCACCCGTTCGTCGCCATCCTCGGCGGCGCGAAAGTCTCGGACAAGATCGCGGTCATCGACGCGCTCATCGACCGCAAGGTTGATAAGCTCCTGATCGGCGGCGCGATGGCTTACACCTTCTTCAAAGCGCAAGGGTTTACCGTCGGCAAATCTCTGGTCGAGGACGACAAGATACCGACGGCGCTGGAAATCATCGAGCGCGCGAAGTCGGCTGGCGTCGAACTGCTGCTGCCGACCGACCACGTCGTCGTTGACAGTTACGATCCGCTCAAGTCGAAGCGGACGATCCCGGTCGAGTTCACGAACGTGGGGCTCGTCGGCGTGGACATCGGCAAAGAGACGGTCGAGCTGTTCGCGCACGCCCTTGAAGGCGCGAAGACCGTCATCTGGAACGGGCCGATGGGCATCTTCGAGGAGAAGGAACTTGGCTTCGACGAGGGCACGGTCGGCGTGGCGCGCGCCGTCGCCAACGCGGCGGACAAGGGCGCGACGGTCATCGTCGGCGGCGGGGATTCGGTCGCCGCCATCACGCAGGCCGGCGTTGCCGAACGCATCACGCACATCTCGACGGGCGGCGGCGCGACCCTCGAATTCCTCGCGGGCGACGAGTTGCCGGGCGTCGCGGCGTTAAATAGCCGTTAGCTATTAGCTGTTAGCTTTTAGCCGAAACGGAAACTGCCGTCGTCATTATTTGAAGCCTCTTTTGACTTAGGGCTCGGTTTAGCTAACAGCTAACAGCTAATAGCTAATAGCTCAAAGCTTCTCATGCGAAAACCTGTCATTGCCGGGAACTGGAAGATGTACAAGCTGGTCGCGGACTCGGTCGCGACGGCGATTGCGCTGCGCCCGCTCGTGGCGAACGCCAACCACTGCGAGATCGTCATCGCGCCGCCGTTCACGTCGCTGAAGTCGGTGGCGGATCGCTTAGAAGGGTCGAACATCCGCATCGCCGGGCAGGACTGCTCGACCGAGACGAAGCACGGCGCGCACACCGGCGAGGTCTGTTCCGACATGTTGAAAGATGTCGGCTGCACGCACGTCATCGTCGGGCACTCGGAGCGGCGGCAATACTATTTCGAGACCGACACGATGGCGAACCAGAAGACGCTAGCTGCGCTCTCGGCGGGTCTGAGCGTCATTCTGTGCGTCGGCGAGACCTTGGCGCAGCGCGAGGGGGGACACGCCGAAAGCGTTGTGCGCGGGCAGGTTGAGGGCGGCTTGCGCGGTTTGACATCAAGTGATCTCGCCCGTATCATCATCGCCTACGAGCCCGTCTGGGCGATCGGCACGGGGCACACCGCGACGCCGGAGCAAGCGCAGGAAATGCACGCGTTTATCCGGCGCGTTTTAACGGAGAGGTACTCCGCCGCCATTGCACAGGGCATCTGCGTCCTCTACGGCGGCTCGGTCAAGCCCGACAACATCGCGGGTCTCATGACGAAGGAAGACGTTGACGGCGCACTCGTCGGCGGCGCAAGTCTCGACGCGGAGACGTTCGCGCGAATCGTCAACTACAACGCTTAAGAAGCGAGAGAAGAAGGTCTAAGAAGTTTTGATCTACGTCCTGTACACACTGTTCGTCCTGTCGTGCCTCGTGATCGTCATCTCGATCCTGTTGCAGCCGGGCAAGGCTGACGCGGGCGCGCTCTTTACGAGTTCCGTGTCGAGCACGGCGTTCGGGCCGCGCGGCACACAGACCTTGCTCGCCAAGATCACCATCATCGCGGCCATCGTCTTCATGCTCTCGGCGCTGCTGCTCTCCGTCCCGTACTTCACCGGGGCGCGCTCGGTCTTGCAGTCCGTCGAGGAGACGCCCGCGCCGACGCAGACGACGCCAGCGGCTCCGGCTGTGCCGCCTGCGACGACGAATGAGAGCGGCACGATTGGCGGCACGAACTCGAACGCCGCGACGACGACGAACGCGGGCACCGATCAGAAGCCGCCGCAGTCGGACGCGAACAAGCAGGCTAATCAGAATAAGAAATAGTTTGCAACGGGTTGAGACGAGTTGGCGTTGACGGACTTATAAAGCCTTGATGGGGATGTGGCGGAACTGGTAGACGCGTACGTTTGAGGGGCGTATGGGGTAACCCGTGAGAGTTCGAGTCTCTCCATCCCCACCATATAATTTCAAGGCTTCGGGCGAGTCGGCATGATAGGTTAGGTAGTTAGTTCACGGCATAAAATTCGGGCGGTGACGTTTCGCGAAGAACGTTGCCGCCCGACTCTTTTGCCCGAACGGGATCAGCCCGCCGCCACGCTGCGTGCGATCTCGCGTGTCCGCGTTTTGTCGCGACGCGCATGTCCTGTTAAACTCCCGGCGCCGGGATAGTCTCCATTCGCCCTTCGATGAGCCGAACCACAACACAACTCTGCCGGGCTGCGACGCGCGTCGCGCTGTGCGCCTTCGTGGCGTTCATCGCCTGTCGCGCGGCGTCGGCACAGTCGGGCGATCTCTCCGCGCCGACGCCGGTCATCGGCGGCGAGATCGCCGGGCGCATCACCGCCCTCGACATAGGCGACGCTCGTCTCACCAGCCACTTCTACACCTTCGGCGCGCGACCGGGCGATCTGGAACTGACGGTCGAGTCGAACAATCTCGAAGGCGACATAGACCTCTTCGCCGCCGGCAACATGCGCCCGCTCTCGCAGGTGACGCTCTACGCCGGTTTGAACTCGACCGTCACGCGCACGGTCTTCTTCCGCCGCGACGAGACGGTCATCCTCCGCGTGCAGGCGCGCACGCCCGGCGACGCCGACGGCACTTACCGCATCCGCCTCGGCGGCACGTTCGCGCCCTCGACCGCGCCCATGCCGGTCGAGTCCGCAGGCAACGCACCGGTCGCCTCCGACGCCGCGCGAGAAAAAACCGCGCGCGGAAACACGCGCCGCGTGAACTCCATCGGCGCGCGCATCGAAGAGCCGAAGCCCGAAGCGACACCTGTGCCCGTCGCCCCGTCTCCGTCTGAAACAACGAGCGCGACAGCACCGACGGCGGCGAACTCTTCTAACACGAAGGGGGCGACAACCCGGCGCCCGACCACGAGGCGCGGGACGACGCGACGCGGAACCACACAGCCTTCCGCCGCCTCTACCGAGAGCGCGAAGGCTGAGCCGAGCACGAGCGCGTCCGCCGAGCCAAGTGCTAAGACTGAGAACACTCCGACCGAATCCGCTCCTACAAAAGCTGGCACAAACCGCGCGCGCGGCTCGCGCACGCCTCGCGCTAAGGCATCGAACAAGCCTGCGACGACTAACACTGCATCGCCTTCGACTGAGGCCGCCGCGCCTGCGAGCGCCGAGCCAGCCAGCCCCGGCGCGACCGCGCTGGGTCTCGAATCTCCGGGCTCGCGACTCATCCTGGAGATGCGCGGCGGCGAGAGGATCGTGCGCGAGATGAGCGAAGTGCGTCGCGTCTCGGTCGAAGGCCGGTTTGTCGTCATCTTCCTGAAGAACGGGCGCGTCGAGCGGCAACAGCTCGCCGACGTCGCGCGCATGTCGATTGAGCCTTAAACATCTGACGCCCCAGAACCTCCCTAAATCATGCCCAGCAGGAAAGGTCGCACACGCAGCTCTGCCTCGCTGACGCGCCCGCCCGCACCAGTCTATCCGTTCACGCGCATCGTCGGTCAGGACGAGATGCGGCTCGCGCTGTTGCTCTGCGTCATCGAGCCCGCGGTCGGCGGCGTACTCGTTACAGGCCATCGCGGCACGGGCAAGTCCACAGCGGTGCGTGCGCTCGCCGAGCTGCTCCCGCCGCTCACGCGCGCCGCGAGCTGCCCATTCAACTGCGATCCCGAAGACGCCGAAGAACTCTGCGACTCGTGCCGAGAGAAGTTAGCCGCGGGCGCAAAGCTGCGACGCGAGAAGGTGCGCGTGCCCGTCGTCGATCTGCCCCTCAACGCGACGGAGGATCGCGTCTGCGGCTCAATCAACTTCGAGCGCGCTCTGGGCGAGGGCGTAAAATCTTTCGAGCCCGGCCTGCTCGCGCGCGCGCACCGAGGCTTCCTCTACATCGACGAAGTTAACCTGCTCGAAGATCACCTGGTCGATCTACTCCTCGACGTCGCCGCGACGGGGCGCAACCGGGTCGAGCGCGAGGGAATCTCCGCCGAGCACGCCGCGCGCTTCGTCCTCGTGGGCTCGTCGAACCCGGAAGAGGGCGAACTGCGCCCGCAACTGCTCGACCGCTTCGGCCTCTGTGCCGAAGTGCGCACGCCCGAAGGCGCGGACGAGCGCGCCGAGATCGTCACGCGCCGCGAGTTGTTCGACCGCGACCGCGCCGCCTTCTGGGCCGCAGCCGAGCGCGAACAGTCTGCCCTGCGCCGCAGACTCGTGCGCGCCCGCCGCGCAGCGCCGCGAGTCTTAGTTCCGCCCGCACTCGTGCGCTCGATTGCGGAGCTTTGCGCGCGCCTCTCGGTTGACGGCCACCGTGGCGAGTTGACCATCGCGCGCGCGTCGCGTGCGCTCGCGGCGTTCGAAGGGCGGAAGGTGGCGACCGAACAGGACGCGCGCCGTGTCGCGGCGCTGGCGCTGCGTCACCGTCTGCGTCGCGATCCCTTCGAGCAGACGGGCGGCGGCAGCCAGATCGAGAAGGTGTCAGAAGAGGTCTTCGGCGCGGCGGGCAAAGGCTCCGGGCAACGAAAGAGCGAGGGCCGGAACACAACGCGCGATGAACCGGGCGCGACCCGCGGCGAACGAGCCGCGCCAGACGTTGAGGGGGCGTCGCCCGGTGACGGGCAAGACGAAAGAGCAACGGGCGGCTCAACGGTCGCCGCGCCGCCCGTCGAGTTCAATGCCTTGCGCGAACTTTCGCCGGGCGCGGGCGCAGCGCGGCAGACGAAACGGCAGGACATTTCCTCTCGCGCACGCTCTCATGCGAACTCGCAGCCGGGCGCGCGCGGACGCTACTCCGGCGATGTGACACAACGCCCAGAGGCGCGCGCCGTCGCCTTCGATGCGACTCTGCGCGCGGCGGCTGAAAGGATGGCGCGGTCTGGTCGGCATGAGCGCGCGAGTCTGGCCGTCGAAGCCGCAGACCTGCGTTTCAAAGTTTTTAGTCGGAAGGTCGGCACGCTATACGTCGTCGCTGTAGACACGTCGGGCAGCATGGCGCTCAACCGCATCGGTCAGGCGAAGGGCGCGCTCGGCCAGCTCCTGCGCCGCTCTTACGTCAACCGCGACCGCGTCGCGCTCGTCACCTTCCGCGAGACGCGTGGTGAGATACTGCTGCGCCCGACGCGCTCGCCCGCGCTGGCGAAACGCCTACTCGACGCGCTGCCCGTCGGCGGCGCGACGCCGCTCGCCTCCGGCCTCCTCCGCGCACATGAGATCATCGAACGCGCGCGCGCGGACGGCGCGGGGCGGATCAGCCTGCTCGTCTTTACAGACGGACGCGCGAACGTCGCGCTTGATGAATCGGGCGCAAAGGATCGTGCGAGCCTCAAGCGGCGGATCGAGATGGAAGTAGAAGCCATCGGCGAGCGACTACGTCAGGCGGGCGTCGAGGCTCTGGTCGTTGATACGCGCGCGCGCTTCGCGGGCGACGCGGAAGGGAAGCGGCTCGCACGAGCCATCGGCGGCAGCTACACGCATCTCCCGTTCACGGCGGCTCCGTCATCGTCCTGAGAAATAATTTCAACACGAGCCGCGACGGCGAAAAGTTTTTCACCCCGCAAGTTTTACAAACGCACCGTCGTTCCCTATCTTATCTCCGCGCGCGCTTCGCCTGATCGCGCGCGCGCAAGTCTTTCCCGCAACCCTTCGATTCCGCCGCCAACGCATGACGAAACTTGACCGCACGCCGTTGACCGACGAGGAGCGCGACCGACGCGTGCTCGAACTCGTGGAGCGCGTGCGCGAGATCGAAGAGCGTCTCATCCCGACCGGCCTCCACGTCTTCGGTCGCGCGTCGGGCGAGCGCGAGTGCGCAGACCTCCTGCGCATGGTCGCCTCCTTCGACCGGCCTGACGCGGGCGTGCGCGCTCTCCCCGATCTCATCGCCGCTGGTCTTGAACGGCGCGCGGCTCAAGTTGAACCAGACGGCACGGCTTCGACCGCCGCGCCTGACAACGCTTCATCGGACGAGGCGACGCTGCGGGCGAAAGAGCGGATTGACGCGCTGATGCGCGAAGCCGTCGCCGTCTTTCTACGCGATGGGAAGGATGGCGCCGTTCAACTGCTCAAAGCACGCGCCGGCGTTCAGCCAGATGCTTCGCGCCCCGTCTTCGATCTGCTCGGAGAAGTCCGCGAGCGTCTGAAGACGAACCCGGAGCTGGATAGTCTGGCGCGCGCCCTGCGCGGCGGCTACGTCGAGCCCGGCCCCGGCGCGGACATCGTGCAGAACCCGCGCGTGCTGCCGACGGGGCGCAACACGCACGCGGTCAACCCCTACGCCGTGCCGTCTGATCTCGCCTTCGCACGTGCCCGCCGCGTCGTCGATCTCCTGCTCGAACGCCACGTCAGCGAGCAGGGTCGTTATCCGCGCGCGTTGGCGCTCGTCTTGTGGGGCTTGGACAACATCAAGACGCAGGGCGAGGGCGTGGCGCAGGCGCTGTGGCTGCTCGGCGTGCGACCGGTGAGAGATTCGCTGAACCGCGTGACGGACGTCGTGCCCATCCCGCTCGAAGAGCTCGCGCGACCGCGCATGGACGTGGTGATGACCGTCTCAGGCATATTCCGCGATCTCTTCTCGCCCACCGTCGGCCTGCTTGATCTGGCCGTGCGCCGGGTCGCTGCGCTCGACGAGCCCGCCGAGTTGAACTACGTGCGGCGCAACATCCTCGCGCAAGTCGAAGCGAACGACTGCACGCACGAAGAGGCTTCGCTGCGCGTCTTCTCGAACGCGCCGGGCAACTACGGAGCA
Source organism: Pyrinomonadaceae bacterium (assembly GCA_045807785.1). GTDB lineage: Bacteria > Acidobacteriota > Blastocatellia > Pyrinomonadales > Pyrinomonadaceae > JAIVGV01. The sequence continues at coordinate 4,108 of JBJMGS010000248.1, read as the reverse complement.
AACGTCAACTTCATGGTCACGGGCTCGCAGTGGGAGACGGACGACGCGCTCGCCGAGCTGTTCGTCACGCGAAAATGCTTCGCCTACGGGACGGACGCGCGCGGTCGCCGCGTCGAGGGGCGCGAGGCTTCGCGCGAGATGAACCTCGCCCTCTCGCGCGTTGAGGCCACCTACCAGAACATCGACTCGTTCGAGATCGGCATCACCGACGTCGATCATTATTTCGAGTACCTCGGAGGCGTCTCGAAGGCTGTCGAGAAGCACGCGGCGGCGCGCCCCGCCATCTACCTCTCAGACTCGCTCTCGCGCGAGGCGAAGGTGCGCTCGCTCGCGGAGACCGTCAGGCTTGAGACGCGTGCGAAGACGCTGAACCCGAAGTGGTATGAGGGGATGCTCCGGCACGGTTACCGCGGCGTCGCGGAGATCGAAACCCGCGTGACCAACACCTTCGGCTGGAGCGCGACCGCCGACGCCGTGGACGACTGGGTGTACGACGCGGTGGCCGAAACTTTCGTGCTCGACGCACAGATGCTCGAACGTCTGCGCACGCTCAACCCACACTCGGCGCGCTCGCTCGTCGCGCGTTTGCTCGAAGCGGCGGGGCGTGGCTTCTGGCAGGCCGAGCAGGAGGTGTTGGATCGCCTGCGCGAGATTTTCGACGAACTCGAAGACCGCATCGAAGGCGTCGCGTGAACGCGCGAAAGCAGAACGAAGCGATGGGCTTGAAGGTCACAGTCTTTTACGTCGGCTCAAGTCTGCCCGCGCCGCTCAAGCAGGCGGGGCGCGACATCGCGCGCGAGCAAGGCGTGGACTTGCGCGTGGCGACGCACAACTTCGGCGCGTCCGTTGATGAAGACGAGTGGGAGATCATCGAGAGCGATCTCGCCGAATCAACCATCGTCTTCGTCCTGCACGTGACGGACGGGGCGAACGCGTCGCGGCTCGTCTCGCTGCTCGAAAAATACGACGCGCGGCTGGGCGCGGTCGTCGTCATCAACTGTATGCCCGACCTGATGCGCCGGACGCGCATGGGGCGGCTGCGCTTCGGCAAGGCGGAGGCGGGCAAGGGTGAGGCGGGCGGCGGTCTTGAAGCAGGTGCTCGCGTCGAAGTTGACGCACACGATGCCGAAGGCTTTGAGTCGCCGAACGGTCGGGCGCGGCGACTTGTGAGCCGGGTCGGCGGCTGGATGGCTGGGCAGGCGCGCGGCGGTCGCGGCAAGGCGAAGTCGAGCCACACGCAATACCTGCGCTACGTCGAACGTCTGCCGGCGCTGCTCAAACTCGTCCCGAACGCGGGACGGGTCGGCGACTTCAAACACTACCTGCAACTCTTCTGCTACTTCCTCCAGCCGACGCCCGCCAACGTCCGCGCGATGCTGCTCTACGCCCTCAAGCATTACGGCGGCGAGGCGCGACTCGCGAAGGTTCGTGTCGCGCCGCCGGAGACGAGCCCCGCGGTCGCCATCTACCACCCGGACGCGCCCGCGCTCTTCGAGACGTTCGAGAAGTATCAGGCGTGGCACGACGCGCGCGCGCGCAAACTTAAACTCGCGCTGCTCGATCCTCGGCACACCGTCGGGCTGCTTTTGATGCGTCCGCAGATCGTGAGCCGCACGACGAAACATTACGACGGGCTCATCCGCGCCATCGAACGTGAAGGTCTCGCGGTGCTGCCAGCGATCTCGACCTTCATGGACAACCGCGAGGCGTGCGAAAAGTTTTTCGTCGGCGACGAGAAGCGAACGCGCGTCTCGCAGATCGTCTCGCTGACGGGCTTCAGCTTCGTCGGCGGCCCCGCGATGAATGATAGCGACGCAGCGGTCGAGTTTCTGAAAACCTTGGGCGTGCCTTACCGCTCGGCGGTAAGTCTCGACGTGCAGACGATAGAAGCGTGGCGCGAGTCCTGGACGGGCTTGAATCCGGTGCAGGCGGGAATGCAGGTCGCGATCCCGGAGATTGATGGGGCGACAGAGCCATACGTCTTCGGCGGCACGTCCGCGGAGTCTGCGGAGCCCGTGCCGCTGGAAGAGCGTTGCACGCGCATCGCGCGGCGGTTGAAGCGCTGGCAGCGTTTGCAGACGGCGCCGCGCTCCGAGATCAAGCTCGCGCTCGTCGTCTTCTGCTTTCCGCCGGACAAAGGCAACGTCGGCACGGCGGCGGAGCTGGACGTGTTCCCGAGCCTGTGGGAGATGCTGAATCGCCTGCGCGCGGAGGGTTACGATATAGAGTTGCCACGCGACGCGGACGAGTTGAGAGAGAAGCTGCTGTGCGATGAAGAGGGCTTCGGCGGCGCGTCGCGCGTCGAATACCGCATGACTGTGGACGAGTACCGCGCGCTGTGCCCGCACGTCGCGGAGATCGAGCGTGACTGGGGGCGCGCGCCGGGTGCGATCAACTCTTTCGGTGGGACGCTCCTCGTGCAGGGCTTGCGACTCGGCAACGTCTTCGTCGGCGTGCAGCCGACTTTCGGTTACGAAGGCGATCCGATGAAGATGCTCATGGCGCGCAGCGGTGCGCCGCACCACGGCTTCGCCGCGTTCTATGCCTTCGTCGAAAAAGTTTTCCGGGCGGACGCGGTCGTCCACGTCGGCACGCACGGCGCGCTCGAATTCATGCCGGGCAAGCAGGTCGGGATGTCAGAGGAGTGCTGGTCGGACAGACTCATCGGCGAGCTGCCACACCTCTACGCCTACAGCGTCAACAATCCTTCGGAAGGCTCCATCGCGCGCCGTCGCTCTTACGCGGAACTGATCTCTTATCTCACGCCGCCCGTCGAGGACGCGGGCGTCTATCGAGACCTGGCGTCGCTCAAAGAATTACTGCACGCCTACCGGCAGACGACCTACACGGGCGAGCGCGCGCAGTTATACGAAACGATTGCGGCGAAAGCCGAGGCGCTGCATTTCGAGTGACACAACGCCCCTACGGTCGTCGCCACGTTGTCGCGGACTTTATGAGGTTCCTGTGTCGAGCGCCTGTTGTAGCTCGCGGCGGAAGTCTGCGGCGACGAGGCGATGCTTGAAGGCGTGCGCGCCGTTGATGGTGACGACGGGGATGTCGTAGCCATAGCACCGGACGAGATCAGGGTCGGTGTTGATGTCAATCTCTTCGAGCGTGAAGAGGTCTGCGCAATCGGCGCGCGCCATCTCCGCCTTCGCCTCTTCGCAGAGATGGCAACCGGGTCGTGTGTAGATACAGACGCGCACGCGCCGGCTCGGTTGATCGTTCATGGTTTCGTCTCCGTTTAAGTCGTCGGTCGTTATCAGTCCGGCGGAGCGCGTCGCACGGTTGAGAAAAACTTTCTTGCCACGCGCGCGACAGTTGAGTATATTTGCTGCCACGTCGAGCAGAACTTTTTAGTTTTTATCAGAGACTCGATAGCTCTTCATAGTTTCGCAGCACAGACGAATCGGGAGCGCACCTGCGTCCGCGACCTCTTTAGTGCGGTAAGTTGTACCCAGCCGTTCCCGTCCGTGATCTGTCAAAGACTCTTCGCACGCCTGCTACCCTTTGAGCGCATTCGGATCAGATTCTTGCTTCCGGAGGTTCGTGCTTGGAAAGCGATAAGACTCCAACGCCGCCCGCTGACGCAACCACAGGCTCGCCCGCCGCGGTCGGGTCGGGCGCAGAGGAAGTTCCGGGCAGCCCCGCGCCGGCGCGCGCCGGACAGCCGCCGGTGAAGGCTGAGACGCCGAGCGCTGCGCCGCCCGCCGCACGCGTGGCGCCCGGCGCGGCGAAGGCTTCGACGACGCCGACAGCGGCGGTCGCGAAGGGCATCCCGAAGGCTGCGGCGACGAAGCAGAGCCCGACGACCTTAGTTGAGAGCATCCCCGATCCGCCCATCAACAAGATGCGCCGACGGATCGTCTGGGCGACCATCGCGGGTTTCACGTTGACGCTCTTTCTGGCGATGGCGCGCTTCTTCCTGCCGCGCTCGATCTTCGAGCCGTCGAGCACTTTCCGCATCGGCTTCCCCAGCGACTACGGTCTTGGCGTGGATACGAAGTTCCAGCAGCAGCACCGCATCTGGGTCGTCAAGAACACGGAACGTCTGTTCGTCATCTTCGCGCGCTGCACGCATCTCGGATGCACGCCCGATTGGAAGGCG
>JBJMGS010000247.1:0-26292 GCA_045807785.1 Pyrinomonadaceae bacterium | reverse complement strand
CTCCGAGTGGCACGAGGCGAAGCCCCGCCGCGGCGCGCAGGAACTAGAACAGCGCGCGCACATGATCCCGGTGCGACAGCGCGACACCCGCATGGTCGGCTGCACCGGCGACGCGCAGATCATCATCAGCAACTCCGATCTCGAAGACCTGATCGTCTCGGTGCTCGAAGCCTGCGACGCGCCGATTGACGTGCGTAGCTTGCGCAGCCTCGTCATGTCGCGCCTGCCCGTGATGGACATCTACCTCGTCCCCCTGGGCGGCGGCGACGACTCGGACGAGGGGCGCGTCTTCGAGCCCGTGGACGGCAGGGAGAACCCGGAGCAGGACTTGCTCAGGCGCGAGTCGGAGCAAGCCGCCGCCGGCTACGTCGATCAGTTTTTGAAGGGGCTGCACGCCACCGTGCGCGGCAAGTCGAAGCAGTACGACCGCATACTCGGCGTGCTCTGGCACTGCTACCTGAGCCCCGATCACGTCACGCAGCTCGAAGCCGCCGCGCGGCTCGGCGTCTCCGACTCGCTCGTCTCCGACTACCGCCGCCGCATCGAGCAGCAGTTGCGCGCGCTCGCCTTCTCCGAGATCGAACAGGCTCGCCGCTTCGAACTCAGCTTGCGCGAGCGCGTGCGCACGCTGGTGCTCGTGGGCGACGAGGCGGGCGTCGCGGTGTAGAGAGTTTTGCGGGCGCACGCGCCCGAGGTTTGCCAATGCGGTCGGCTCGCTTGACGCTGCCGACCGCTTTTGCCTACAGTGACAGGCTGTAGGGTTTGTGAGCGTTTCTGCCCGTGCCGGTCGTCCATTCGGCGGCGCAAAAAAAGCGCCCGCGGCTCCCGAAGCGGTTTGCCCCCGCGTCGAGGGCGACGAAGACTGGGCGTCGGGCGAGGCGGAAGAATCGACGAGACAAGGCGACAGCTTTCGCCCGTCCCCACGCCCGACGCAGGCGCGGTCTCTGCCTTGTCGCGCAGCAGTTTTGCGAGAGTGCCGTAGGATGGGAAACCGCTACCCCAGCGATTACGAGCCGACCGTGCCCGCGCGTCGCCGCGCGCCCGCGGAGTTAGGCGCGTACGACGCCACGCCCGACGCCTTGTTCGCCCCGCCCGCGCACGACGGAGACGATCACTTTTTCCGCACACAGACTGACGCGGGCGATCTCGACCGGGTCGCGCCGACAACGTCGCCCGCCACAGCCCCGCGCGATCAGCCCGCCGCCGCAGCGCCCGCGAAGCTTGATCGGCGCGGGCACACGCTCTCTTTCGCGGGGCTCTTCCTCTTCACCGTCGTCCTCTACTTCCGCCCTTACGAACTGTTCCCGGCGCTCTCCGGCTTCACCACGATGGCGTTCTGGATCGCCGTCCCGACGCTCGCCGTCTTCTTCGTCACGCAGTTCACGCTCGAGGGCAACCTGACGGCGCGACCGCGCGAGGTCAACCTCGTGCTGCTCTTCGTCGTCGCTGCCCTGCTCTCGCTCCCGCTCGCGCTCAACCGCGGCGAGGCGTGGGACGAGTTCAACGGCACATTCATCCGGGCGGTGCTCATGTTCGTCGTGATGGTCAACGCCGTCCGCACCGAGCGTCGCCTGCGCGCGCTGCTCTGGCTCGCGCTTGCCGTCAGTTGCTTCCTCGCCGTGAGCGCCATCGCCGACTACCGCGCGGGGCGGCTGGCGGATCAGGGAGAGCGCGTGGCGGGCGCCGTCGGCGGCATGTTCGGCAACCCGAACGACATGGCGCTGCACCTCGTCACGATGCTGCCCGTCGCCGTCGCCTTCTGCTTCACGAAGCGCAACCCGCTCTCGAAGTTCGCCTACGCCGTCTGCGCCGCGCTCTTAGTCGCCGGCATCGTCGTCACGTTTTCGCGCGGCGGCTTCCTCGGCTTGATCGGCGCGGGCGGCGTGCTGGCGTGGAAGTTGGGGCGGCAGCACAAGCTCGCGGTCGGCGTGTGCGTCGTCGTCGCGGCGCTTGGCTTCGTCGCGCTCGCGCCCGGCGAGTACGCGGCTCGGCTCGGCACGATCACGAGCGTCAGCGCCGACCTGACCGGATCGTCGAGCCAGCGACAGGCGCTGCTCATCCGCTCGCTGATAGTGACGGCGCAGCACCCGCTGCTCGGCGTCGGCATGGGCAACTTCCACACCGTCTCGATCCACGAACTCGTCAGCCATAACGCCTTCACGCAGGTCTCCGCCGAGATGGGGCTCGCGGCGCTCGTCATCTACGTCTGGTTCATCGTTGCGCCGCTCCGGCGGCTGCGCGAGATCGAGCGCCAGACTTTCGCCTCGCGCCGCGCCTCGCACTTCTACTATCTCGCCGTCGGCTTACAAGCCACGCTCGTCGGCTACATAGTGAGCAGCTTCTTCGCCTCGGTCGCCTACAACTTCTACGTCTATTACCTCGTCGGCTACGCCGTCGCCCTGCGCCGGATTTACGAAGCCGCGCTCGCCGAAGGCGACGAGCAGCCCGCCGGCATCTCCGAATCTGAAACCGCGACGACCGAGGCGAGCGCCGACGCGCACGACGCCGTCGAGACTTATGCTTGAGCCCCACGCGCACACGCTGACCGCGACCGCGCCGACGGAGCCGGACGCCACGCTGGCGCGTGCGGCGTCGGCGGGCTCGGCGCTGCCGTTCGTCTCAATCGTTATCCCGTGTTTTAACGAGGAGCGGTTCATCGGCGAGGTCATCGGGCGGCTCGCGTCGCAGTACGACGAGGATCGCTTCGAGATCATCATCGTGGATGGCGGCTCGACAGACGCGACGCGAGCCGTCGTCTCGGATTGCGTCGCGCGCACGCTGCGCGCCAGCGTCAGGCTCATCGATAACCCGGCGCGCCACATCCCCGCCGCGCTCAACCTCGGCATCGCCGCGGCGCGCGGCGAGATCGTCGCGCGTATGGACGCGCACGCCGTCCCGTCCGAGAACTACCTGCGCCGCTGCGTCGAGCTGCTCGACGACGCGGACGACACGGTCATCGGCGCGCCCTGCCGCATCCGCCCGGCGGCTGAGACGCTGTCGGCGCGCGCCGTCGCGCTCGTCGTCGCGCACCCATTCGGCATCGGCGACGCGCAGTACCGCATCAGCCACGCGGGCGCGCCGCGCGAAGTGGACACCGTGCCCTTCGGCGTCTTCAGCAAGTCGCTGTGGCAGAGTTTGAGCGGCTTCGACGAGTCGCTGCTCGCCAATGAAGACTACGACTTTAACTACCGCGTCCGCGCGCAAGGAGGTCGCGTCGTGCTCGACACGGCGGCGCACACCGTTTACTACGCGCGCCCGACGCTCGGCGCGCTCGCGCGCCAGTATTTCCGCTACGGACGCTGGAAGGCGCAGATGCTCAGACAGCACCCGCGCTCCGTCAGGTGGCGGCACGCCGTCGCGCCTGCGTTCGTCGCGTCGCTCGCCGCCGTGGCGCTCGCCGGAATTTTCTGGCACGCGGCGTGGTGGCTGCTGCCGCTCGCGCTCGGCGCGTACCTCGCGCCGTCGCTTGCCTTTGCCGTCTCGCTCGCGCGTCGCGAGGTTGACTACAAACTCGTCGCGCCAATCGTCGCGGCGTTCTTCGTCGTACACTGCACTTGGGGAGCGGGCTTCTGGCGCGGGCTGTTCGCAGGCACGCCGGCGAAACGGCGGGTCACGGCGAGTTGAACCGCCGGAGATTAACTCGCCGATTCTTCTTCGTCGCGTTAACGAACGAAGGGGGTAAGGACTCGGACAAGGTGGCGCATGGCGTTTGAGACGAAACAAGAGGGCGGGTCGCTGACGGTCAGGGCGTTCTGGCTGATGGTGGCGCGCACGCTGGCGTTCGCGGCGACGTTCGCGCTGCCACTGCTGCTCGTGCGCCGCTTGAGCCAGGAGGCGCTCGGCGTCTATCGGCAGGTCTTCCTCGTCATCGGGACGGCAACGAGCGTGCTGCCGCTCGGCTTCCACATGAGCGCGTTCTACTTTCTGCCGCGCGAGCGCGAGCGGCAGGGCGCAGTCGTGCTCAACATCACGCTCTTCCTCGCGCTCATGGCGGGCGTTGCGGCGCTCGCGCTCTACCTGCGTCCGTCTTTGCTCGTCTCCGTCTTCAACAGCACCGAACTCGTCCCGCTCGCGCCGCTCGTCAGTCTGCTGCTGCTCTTGTGGGTCGGCACGTCGCACCTCGAATACCTCGCGCTCGCTAACCAGGAAGTAAGAATCGCGACCGTCCTCATCGTCACGCTGCAAGTCGCGCGGGCGATCCTGATGCTCTCCGCCGCGCTCGTCTTCGGCACAGTCGCGGCGTTGCTCTGGGCGGCGATCGCGCAGGGCGTGGTGCAGGCCATCGCGCTCCTCGTGTACATGCAGGTGCGGTTCCGCGCCTTCGCGGGCGGACTCGATTTCTCGCTCTTGGGGCGGCAGTTGAGCTACGCGCTGCCGCTCGGGCTCGCCGGGCTGCTCTACGCCTTGCAGCTCGACGTCCACAACTACTTCGTCTCGCACTTCTTCGGCGCCGCCGCGTTCGCCGTCTATTCCACCGGCTGCTTCGATCTCCCCCTCATCCACATCCTCAGCGACTCGGTCGGCGCGGTCATGATCCCGCGCGTGAATTTGTTGCAGAAGGAGGGCAGACCGCGCGAGATCATCGAGTTGACGGCGGCGATGATGCGCAAGCTCGCGCTCGTCTATTTCGCGCTCTACGCGCTGCTCTTGGTCGTCGCGCGCGACTTCATCCTCTTCCTCTTCACGGCGAAGTATCTGGCGAGCACGCCCATCTTCGTCATCAACCTGACGATGATTTTGATCTACTTCATGTCGGGCATCTACGACCCCGTGATGCGCGCCTACGCCGAACACCGTTTCTTCCTGCTGCGGCTGCGCGCGGTGCTCCTCGCCGCTATGCTCGCCGCGCTCTGGTTCGGCACGGCGCGGCTCGGTCTGGTCGGCGTCATCACCCTCGTCGTCTGCTTCAACTTCGTCGAGCGCGTCGTCACGCTCGTCAAAGCCGGGCGCATCGTTGGCGTGCGCGCGCGCGATGTCGTCCTGCTCAAGGACGTGGGCAAGCTCGCCGGCGCGGCGACCGTCGCGGGCGCGGCGGCGTGGCTCGTGCGCGCGCTGCTCTCGGGGCAGCGTCCCTTCTTCGTCCTCGCCGCGTGCGGGTTGTCCTTCACCGGCGTTTACGCGCTAATGATCTGGGCGCTGCGGATCATGACGCCGGACGAGCGCACGTCGCTCGCTCGCCGTCTGTCGCGGCTCCCGCGCGTCGGGCGCTTTGCGCGCCGCGCCGTCGAGCCGGTCGTCTGACTATTTCGAGACTCTATTTATGTGTGGCATCGCCGGATTCGTGAACACGCTTGACGCGCCGCCCGCGCGCGAGCGCGCCGCCGTGCTCACGCGCATGTGCCGCGTCATCACGCACCGCGGCCCCGACGACGAGGGCACGCTCGTCACGGACGGCGTGGCGCTCGGGATGCGCCGCCTCTCGATCATCGATCTCTCCGGCGGTCACCAGCCGATCTCGAACGAGGACGGTACTGTCTCCATTGTCTTCAACGGCGAAATCTATAACTTCAAAGAGCTGCACGCCGAACTTCAGTCGCGCGGTCACGTCTTCCGCACGCACTCCGACACAGAGGCAATTGTCCACGCCTACGAAGAGTATGGCGCGGCCTGCGTCGAACATTTGCGCGGGATGTTCGCCTTCGCCATCTGGGATGCGCGCGAACGCACGCTCTTCCTCGCGCGCGACCGCGTCGGCAAAAAGCCGCTCTACTACGCGCTCACCGAACGCGGCACGCTCGTCTTCGGCTCCGAGTTGAAGTCGCTGCTCGAACACCCGGAAGTCGAGCGCGAGATTGATGCGCAGGCGCTCGACGCTTATCTCACGTTCGGCTACGTGCCCGATCCGCTCTGCATCTTGCGCGGCGTCAACAAGCTTCCGCCCGGCCACCACCTGACCTACGTGGGCGGGCGTCTGTCGATCAGTCAGTACTGGGATTTCCCCTTCGATGGGGAAGGCGACGCGAAGAGCCGGCGCGCGGATGATTACTTGGAAGAGCTGCGCGCGCTGCTCGACGAGTCAGTCCGTATCCGCCTGATCTCGGAAGTCCCGCTCGGTGCGTTCCTCTCCGGCGGCGTCGATTCGAGCGCCGTCGTCGGGCTGATGGCGCGGCACACGGATCGTCCCGTCAAGACCTTCTCCATCGGCTTCAACGAGGATAGCTACGACGAGCTGCGCTACGCGCGCGTCGCCGCCAAATATTTCAACACCGAGCACCACGAGTTCGTTGTCACGCCCGACATCGTGCAGATCGTAGACGAGCTGGCGTGGCACTTCGACGAGCCGTTCGCCGACCCTTCGGCGCTGCCGACCTACATGGTCTCGAAGCTCGCGCGCGAGCACGTCACGGTCGCGCTCTCGGGCGACGGCGGCGACGAGCTGTTCGCCGGCTACACGCGCTACCTCGTCGAGCAGCGGCGCGCGCCCTTCGAGCGCGTGCCGCGCGTCGTGCGCCGCGGCCTGATGCGTCCTTTAAGCGAGCGCCTGCCGCACGGCGCGTGGGGGCGCAACTATTTGCACAACGTCTCGCTCGACGCGGCGGATCGCTTCCTCGACAGCGTCTCCGTCTTCACGCGTCTGACGCGCGGCGCGCTCTACACGGACGCTTTCCGCGCGCAACTCACGGACGAAGGCGCGTCGGGCGCGAACTTTCGCGCGCTCGCCTCGCGCGTGCGGACAGGCGAGCCGCTCGACGCGCTGCTCTACCTCGACAGCAAGACGTACCTGCCCGGCGACATTCTGACGAAAGTTGATCGCATGAGCATGGCGGTCTCGCTGGAAGCTCGCGCGCCGCTGCTCGATCACAAACTCATCGAGTTCGTCGCGCGCATCCCCGCCTCGCTCAAGCTGCGCGGCGGCGAGACGAAGCACATCTTCAAACGCGCCATCTCAGACTTCGTGCCCGCGGAGATTCTTCATCGGGCGAAGCAGGGCTTCGGCGTCCCCGTCCAGCAGTGGATCAACGAACAACTGCGCGAGCAGATGCGCGACACTTTGACCGACCGTCGGGCGCGCGAGCGCGGCTACGCCGAGCCACGCTACGTGGCGCAACTGCTCTCGGAGCACGAGCGCGGTCGGCGCGATCACGCCGCGCCGCTCTGGGCGCTCTTCATGCTCGAACTCTGGCACCGCGTCTTCATCGACGGCGCGGGCGCCAGCACACACGCAGCGGCGGACGAAGCTCTGCCCGTCGCGGTCGGTTAAAGTGGATCGTCGGAGCGTTTAAGAATTTAACGAGGTCTGGTCTCTCGATCATGTGCGGCATCGCAGGCATCGCTGGATTTACTGACGCGCGCGGCGCGACTGACGCGGTGCGGCGCATGACGTGTGCGCTCGCCCGCCGCGGCCCCGACGGTGAGGGCGCGCACGGTTGGCGCGCGTGCGTGCTCGGGCACCGCCGCCTCGCCATCTTCGATCTCTCCGAGGCGGGTCGCCAGCCGATGCTCTCGCGCGACGGCACGGTTGGCGTCACGTTCAACGGAGCCATCTATAACTTCCGCGAGCTGCGCCGCGAACTCGAATCGCGGGGCACTGTCTTCCACAGCCAGACGGACACCGAAGTGCTCGTCGAAGGCTACCGCGCGTGGGGCATCGACCGGCTGGTCGAGAACTTGCGCGGCATGTTCGCCTTCGGTTTGTGGGACGACAACACACGCAAACTCTTCCTCGTGCGCGACCGCCTCGGCGTCAAGCCGCTCGTCTATGCGACCACGCCGACGGGCGGCGTCGCGTTCGCTTCCAACGTGCGCGCCCTGCAACGCGCCGGGCTCGTCGGCGAGTTAGACGAGCAGTCGGTCGTGGATTATCTGGAGTTCGGCTACGTGCCCGACTCGCGCGTGATCTACGAGGGCGCGACGAAAGTTGCGGCGGGCGAGATCGTCGAGTGGTCAGCAGAAGCAGGTACGCGCGCGCGCACTTACTGGACGCCGCCCGCCGTGCAAGCTAAAGACGCGCCTTCCTTCGAGGAGGCGGTCGAGGAGACGGAGCGACTGTTCCTGCGTGCCGTCGAGATGCGTCTTTTCGCCGACGTGCCGGTCGGGTCTCTCCTGAGCGGCGGCGTGGATTCGAGTCTCGTCTGCTGGGCGATTGCGCGGCTGGGCGGAGACGTGACGGCGTTCACCGTGGGCACGCCCGGCGACGAGTGGGACGAGACCGAGGACGCGCGCGCGACAGCCGCGCACTTAGGGATCAAGCACCGCGTGCTCGCGCTCTCGGCGGACGACGCACCCACGGTCGAAGAACAAGTGTCGGCTTATGCGGAGCCGTTCGCCTGCGCGTCGGCGTTGGGGATGCTGCGCGTCTCGCGCGCCGTCAAAGGCGAGGCGACCGTGCTCCTGACCGGCGACGGCGGCGACGACGTATTCTTGGGCTACCCCGAACACAGGCACTTCCAACTCGCCGAGAAACTCGCGCGCCGCCTGCCCACGACGGCAGCGGGCGTCTGGCTCAAAGCGGGTGCGGCTGTGCCGCGCGTCGGGGCGTTGAAACGCGGCGCGTCGTTTCTCAACTACGCGACCGGCGGCTTGGGCGCGGTCGCGTCAGCGCACGACGGGCTGCCCGTCTATCGGCGCGAGGGCTTGCTCGGCGCGCGGCTCAAAGACGCGACGGTCGAGCAACGCCTCATCCCCTGGGCGCATGCGTCGGCGTCGAACCTGCTCACGGAGTTTTTAGACTACGACCGGCGCACGCGCTTCGTCGGCGAGTATTTGACGAAGGTTGACGGCGCGACGATGCGCCACGCGCTCGAAGCGCGCTCGCCGTTCCTCGATCAGGACTTGTGGGAGTTCGCCGCACGCCTGCCCTACGACGTGCGACTACACGGCGGGCAGCAGAAAGCGGTCTTACGCGAGCTGGCGCGAAAGCACCTGGGCGAGCGCGTCGCGGCGGGGCGCAAGCGCGGCTTCGGCGTGCCCGTCCAGCGTTGGCTCGCGGGTCGCTGGCGCGCGCGGCTCGAAGAGCTGTTGACCGACTCGCTCGTCGAACGACACGGCTGGATCGACGCGGCCGCCGCGCGCGCTCTCTTAACTCGCACCGCCACGCGCGGCAGCGTGCCCAATCAACTCTGGTACATCTTCGTGCTCGAAACGTGGCTCAGACACGAGCAGAACGACGCGGCCACAGTCGCGAACGCCCACGGCGAGGAGCTGTTAGCGGTCAGCTGTTAGCGACTAGCTGTTAGCTTTTAGCGATTAGCTTTGAGCCAAACCGGGAGAACCATCAGCCAGCGAGAAAGATTCTAGCCAACAGCTAACAGCTAACAGCTAACAGCTAACAGCTAACAGCTAATAGCTAATAGCTAACAGCTTCACCCCCATGACCCCGAACGTACTCATCTTTACCGGCAGCTTCGACCAAGGCGGCAGCGAGCGCCAGGCGGTGCAGCTCGCGCGCTTGCTGCACGCGACGGGGCGCTACCGCGTCCGCGTCGCGTGCCTGAAGGACGGCGGCGTGCTGCGCGGCGAGGTCGAGCATTTGGGCTTGGGCGAAATCCCGTCGTTCCCGCTCACGAGTTTTTACGACCGCAACATGGCGACGCAGTTGCGCCGCGCGGCGCGTTACCTGCGCGAGCAGGAGATCGACGTCGTGCAGACGTTCGACTTCTACACGAACGTCTTCGGCATGGCGGCGGCGGCGCTCTCCCGCGTCCCCGTGCGCATCGCCGCGCGGCGAGAGACCGCCGGGACGAAAACACGCGCGCAGCTCTGGACGGAGCGTCGCGCCTACCAGCTCGCGCACACGGTCGTCGCCAACGCCGACGCTGTGCGGCAGGAACTCGTCGCGTCGGGCGTGCCCGCGCGCAAGGCGCTGACGATCTACAACGGCATGGATTTGGAGCGCGTCGCGCCGCAGCCGAAACTTTCGCGCGAGGAAGCCTTGCGGCTCTTCAGTCTGCCAGCCGCAGGCGCGCGCCGCTTCGTCACCATCGTGGCGAACATGCGCCACGCGGAGAAGGATCAGGCGACTTTCCTGCGCGCGGCGCGGCGCGTGCGCGAAGCCGTGCCCGAGGCCGCGTTCGTGCTCGCGGGCGAGGGCGAGTTGCTCGATCAGACGCGCGTTTACGCCGCCGAGCTCGGCTTGCGCGATGACGCCTTCTTCACAGGGCGCTGCGCGCAAGTGTCGGAGCTGCTTAACGTCTCGGACGTGTGCGTGCTCAGCTCGCGCGGCGTCGAGGGCTTCTCGAACTCGATTACGGAATACATGGCGGCGGCGCGCCCTGTCGTGGCGACCGACATCGGCGGCGCGCGCGAGGCGGTCGTCGAGGGCGAGACGGGCTTTGTCGTGGCGCCCGGCGACGACGAGGCGATGGCCGCCCGCATCGTCGAGTTGCTGAAGGATGCGGAGCGTGCGCGTGAGATGGGGCGGCGCGGTCGCGCGGTCGTCGAAGAAAAATTCTCCTGTGGCGCGCAACTCGAACGCACGGAGCAGCTCTACCAGAGATTACTCGGGCGCGCGACACGAGCGACGAGCGGGCGGGAACGGGCGGCGAAGGCAACTGTTTAGCGGCAAGGCGACGATGACGAGCGAAACGATCACGACGACACTGCAAGACGAGACGGCGCGGCACGGCGTTGATGAGACGTGCGCCGGCGAAGCGTCGGGCGGCGTCGTGCCGTCACCGGTATCGCGCGTCGCGTCGTCGTCCTCCGTCTCGTCGCCCGTCGTACGCGTGCTCATCGTCGCACCGGGGCTAGACATCCTCGGCGGGCAAGCCGTGCAGGCGGCGCGGCTGCTCGAACAGTTGCGCGCCGAGCCCACGCTCGAAGTCGGCTTCTTGCCGATCAACCCGGAGTTTCCGCGCCCCCTGCGCCGCTGGCAGGCGTTGAAGGGCGTGCGCAGCATCCGCACGAGCGTGCTCTACTGGCAGCGCCTCGCGCGGGAGGTGCGGCGCTACGACGTGCTCCACATCTTCTCGGCTTCGTACCTCTCGTTCCTTATCTCGCCGACGCCCGCTGTGCTCGCGGCGAAGCTCTACGGCAAGCGGATTGTCTTGAACTACCGCAGCGGCGAGGCGGAAGATCACCTGCGGCGCTCGCGCGCGGCGCGCCGACTCCTGCGCTTGCCGGACGTGATCGTCGCGCCGTCGGGCTACCTCGTTGACGTCTTCGCGCGTTTCGACTTGCGCGCGCGCTCCATCTTCAACATCGTCGAGACCGAACGCTTCCGCTTCCGTGCGCGCCGACCCTTACGCCCCGTCTTTCTGTCGAACCGCAACCTCGAACCGCTCTACAACGTCGGCTGCACGCTGCGCGCCTTCGCGCTCGTGCAGGCGCGCTTCCCCGAAGCGACGCTGACGGTCGCGGGCGACGGGAGCCAGCGCGCGCTGCTCGAACGGCTCGCGCGCGAACTCGATCTCAAGAACACGACCTTCGTCGGTCGCGTCGCGCCGGCGCGAATGCCGGAGCTGTACGACGCGGCGGACATCTACCTGAACAGCTCGGATATAGACAACATGCCGGGCTCGATCATCGAGGCATACGCTTCGGGCTTGCCCGTCGTGACGACGGACGCGGGCGGCATTCCTTACATCCTGACGGACGGCGAGACGGGCCTGCTCGTGCCGCGCGGCGATCACGAGGCGCTCGCGGCTGGCGCGATCCGCCTGCTCGAAGACGGAGAGCTGGCGGCGCACGTCACAGAGTCGGCGCGCCGCGCGTGCGACAATTACAGTTGGGCGTCCGTGCGCGGCGCGTGGCTGAAGCTCTATCATGAGCTGGCGCGCGGTGCGTCCGAGCCGGAACGCGCCATGCCTCGGCGGCGGGGCGGCACTTTAAGCTGACGAGGGGGCTGTACCTTTGAGAGGACAGAATATGACGCGGAAGAAAGTATTGCTGGTCGAGCTGAACGAGATCACCTGGACGCTCATCGATCCGATGATCGAGCGCGGAGAGCTGCCGAACTTCGCGCGACTCAAGGCTGAGGGGACGTGGGCTGCGCCCTTGAGCGTCGATCTGCCGCCGCAGCTCGACCCGTGGATCACCTGGACGACCGTCTATACGGGGCGACCGCAGTCGGATCACAACGTCTTCTTTTTGCAGCAGCCGCCCGAAAGCATCCACGCCAAGCGCATCTGGGAGCTGTGCGACGAGCAGGGCTTGACGGTCGGCGTGTACGGCAGCCTCTGCTCGTGGCCGCCGCGCCCGGTCAAGGGCTTCTATATCCCCGACACCTTCGCGCCCGACGCGCAGACGCACCCCGCGTCGCTGCGACCGATCCAGGAGTTGAACCTGACTTACACGCGCTCCGTGCGTCTGCCGACGGACGGCGACGGGGTGGTGTTCAAGGCGAAGCTCGGCGCAAAGCTCGTCGCGCTCGGGCTCAAGCCGAAGACGATGACACGCGTCGCGCGCCAACTCGCGCGCGAACGCAGCGAGCCGCGCTCGCGCTGGCAGCGCGTGGCGTTGCAACCCGCCGTCAACTTCGACTTCTTCAGCCGCCTCTACCGGCAGCACCGACCTGACTTCGCCTCGTTCCACTCGAACCACGTCGCCCACTACATGCACACCTACTGGAAGGCGATGCAGCCGGAGCTATTCCCGCAGGCGGCGACGGACGAGGAGGTGCGCCACTACGGCGGAGCCATCGCCCACGGCTACCGCACGGCTGACGCGCTGCTCGGCGACATGATGAGTTTGCTCGACGAAGACACGGTGCTCGTCGTCGCTTCGAGCATGGGGCAGCAGCCGTTCATCAGCAGTTTGCGCCGCGGCAAGTACATCGCGCAGATGCGCTCGCTGGAGCGTCTGCTCGAAATCCTCAACGTCGAGGGTCGCGCGCGGGCGCTCAACACGATGTCGGATCAGTTCAACATCTACGCCGACACGCCGGAGACGCTGCGGGAAGTGACCGACGCGCTCTCCGCCGCCTACATCGACACGCCCGCGCAGCCGATGTTCAATTTGCAGACGCTCGACAACAGCCTGACCGTCACGCTGCGCCACTACGACGAAGTGTCGGAGGACTCGCGCTGCCACTTCCCGCACCGCGCGGGCGGCGACGGCACTTACCGCTTCGAAGACATCGTCTATAGCACGGGGCTCGTCAAGTCGGGCTTCCACCACCCGCAGGGTGTGCTCATGCTCTACGGCGCTGGGATCGAGCGCGGCGGGCACATCGAGTCGTGCGACAACCTCGATCTCGCGCCCACGCTGTTGACGCTGATGGGGCTGCCCGTGCCCGCGGAGATGACCGGGCGCGTGCTACTCGACGAGTGCGCGGCGTGACGAACGCGCGACCAGCCGCACGAGGGGCAGACGTCTGGCGCGCGCTAAGGCGGCCCGACCGAACGACGCGATGAAACTTTCGACTGTCACGGAACGGCAGGGAAGGCTGCACACGCTGAAGAAGCTGCGCGGGCGCAGCACGGCGGAGCTGCGCGTGCGCGGCGCGCAGGCTCTCAGCGCGCGAGCCGAGCGCGCCGGTCTCTCGTCGCAGAGTCGTGTCCCCGAAGACCGCGCATTCTTCCGCCTGCTCTCGCCCGCGCACTCGGAGCGCACGCCTCTGACCGCCGCGACCCTGCTCGCGCACTTTCGCGAACGCGCGACGCCGCGCTTCTTCGCCGCCTTTGATGCTCCGGCGGCGACGCGCGCCGAGTTGCAGAGGCGTTTCGGCGCACAGGCGCGTCAGTCTCTCGTCGCACGCGCCGCAGCGATCAGGGCGGGGAAGTTTGATCTCCTCGGCCTGCGCGAACTGGATTTCGGCGCGCCCATCGATTGGCTTCTCGAACCCACGTCGGGTGTGCGCGCGCCCCTTGCGCACTGGAGCGAGATCGACTTTCTCGACCCGCGCGTGGCGGGCGACAAGAAGTTCACCTGGGAGCTTAACCGCCACCAGCATTTCATGACGCTGGGTCGCGCCTACTGGCAGACGGGCGACGAGACTTACGCCGAGACGTTCGCCGTGCACGCCGCCGCGTGGATCGACGCGAACCCGCCGAAGCTCGGCGTCAACTGGGCGAGCAGCCTCGAAGTCTCCTTCCGCGCACTCTCCTGGCTCTGGGCGCTCCACTTCTTCCGCGACTCGGCGGCGCTCACGCCCGCGCTCTACCTGCGACTCCTGAAATTCCTCTACCTGCACGCGCGTCACGTCGAGACTTATCTCTCGACCTACTTCTCGCCGAACACGCACCTGACGGGCGAGGCGCTCGGTCTCTACTGCCTCGGCACGCTGCTCCCCGAGTTCAAACGCGCGCGGCGGTGGCGCGACCTCGGCGCGCGCATCCTCGTCGAGCAGCTTGACCGGCACGTCCTCGCCGACGGCGTCTATCTCGAACGCTCGACTTACTACCACCGCTACACCGCCGACTTCTACACGCACTTCCTGCTGCTCGCGCGCGCCAACAGCGACGAACCGTTGTCGGCTGACGTGCGGCGTCAGCTCGAAGAGAAGTTGACCGCGCTGCTCGATCACCTGATGTTCGTCACGCGACCCGACGGGACGACGCCGCTCGTCGGCGATGACGACGGCGGGCGGCTCGCTCCGCTCGACGACCGTGCGGCGGACGACTTTCGCGCGACGCTCGCGGTCGGCGCTGTGGCCTTCGGTCGCGGCGACTACAAACACGTCGCGGGCGACGCGCCGGAATCGCTGCTCTGGCTCCTCGGCGTCGAAGGCTTGCGCGATTACGACGCGCTCGCGCCGCGCGAGCCGCACGCGGCGTCGCGCGCTTTCGCCGACGGCGGCTATTACGTCATGCGCGACGGCTGGGCGCGCGACTCTAACTTCATGCTCATCGACGGCGGCGCGCACGGCGCTTCGTCTCTGAACTATGCGCACGCGCATGCCGATGCGCTCTCGTTCGATCTCGCCGCCGGGGGGCGCACGCTCCTCGTCGATCCGGGCACTTACACTTACACCGGCTCGGGCGAATGGCGCGACCACTTCCGCACCTCACAGGCGCACAACACGCTCTCGATTGACGGCGCGTCTTCGTCCGTCCCCGCCGGGCCTTTCCGCTGGTGGCACGTCGCCGACGCGCGCACACACGCCTGGCACACACACCCGCGCTTCGACTACTTCGCCGGCACGCACGACGGCTACGCGCGCCTCGACGGTCACGAGTCTTACGAGCGCGCCGTGCTCTTCCTCAAACAAGACTACTGGATCGTGCGCGACCGCGTGCGCGCGACGGGCTCGCACCGCTACGAGCTCAACTTCCATTTCGTGCCCGGTGCCGAGCCGCGGCTCGCGGCGGACGACGACGCGTCGACGGTCGGCGTCGCCGCAGACGGCGAGAGCGTCTTGACGCTCTGCGCATTCGGCGGCGCGGGCGCGTGGCGCGCGGAGCAGGGTTGGATCTCGCGGTGCTACGGCGCGCGCACGGGCGCATCCGTGTGTCGCTACACTGGCGAAGGCGAGGGCGCGCAGGAGTTCGTTACCTTCGCGCTTCCCCTGCCGATGGCGGCAGGCGCGCGCGCGCGCCGGACAAGTGTCGCGGGCGGCGTCGGCTACGAGTTGCGGCACGCGACGCATCGCGACGTGCTGCTGAGTGGTGACGGAAGCCCCGCGTCGGACGGCAGGCTGGTCTCCGACTGTGAATGGACGTGGGCGCGCTTCGACGAGGACGGCACGCTGGCCGAAATGGTGCTCATCAACGGGCGCAACTGCCGGCTCGACGATCAGGCGATCATCGAGTCGCGCTCGCCCGTCGCGTTCGCGCACGCGCATCGCGAAGGGGCGGAGTTGGTCGTCGAAACCGACGCGGGGATTCGCCGTCGCCGCCTTAACCACAGCTACGTCGTCATCGGCTAGTAAAGACTCGGCGACGATGAAAAGTCATTGCTAACAGCTAATCGCTAATCGCTAACTTCTCATGTGCGGAATTAACGGCATCGCATTCTCCAGACGTTCCGGGCGCGCGGCGGACGAGCGTACCGTGGCGCGTATGCGCGACGTGCTGACGCACCGCGGGCCGGACGACGACGGGCTCTACATCTCCGGCGCGGTCGGGCTCGGTCACAGGCGTCTGAGCATCGTGGACGTGGCGGCGGGTCACCAGCCGATGACGAACGAGGACGGCAGACTCCACATCGTCTATAACGGCGAGGTCTATAACCACGCCGACTACCGCGACGAACTCGAAGCGCGCGGGCACCGCTACCGCACGCACTGCGATACCGAGACGATCCTCCATCTTTACGAAGAGCACGGCGCGGCGTGCGTCGAACATCTGCGTGGGATGTTCGCCTTCGCCATCTGGGACGATGACCGGCGCGAGCTGTTCGTCGCGCGCGACCGCCTCGGCGTCAAGCCGCTCTACTACGTCCATACGGACGACGGCTCGCTCTACTTCGCCTCCGAGATTAAGGCGCTCGTCGAAGCGCGCGCCGTCCGCCCGGAGATTAACTACGCCGCGCTGCCGGATTATCTGGCGAACCACGGCACGTCGAACGACGAGACTTTGTTCGCGGGCGTGCGCCGCCTGCCGCCCGGCCACACGATGTTGTGGCGTGAGGACGGCTCGGTCGAGATTAAACAGTACTGGGACGTGAGCTTCGCCGAGGAGGGCGCCGAAGGCGCGCGCCGCGACGAAGACCTGATTGCGGAGTGGGCTGAGCTGTTCCGCACCTCCGTCCGACTGCGCCTGATGGCGGACGTCCCGCTCGGCATGTTCCTCTCCGGCGGCATCGACTCGTCGGCCATCGCCGCCTTGATGAGCGGGATGGTCTCCGAGCCGATCAAGACTTTCTCGGTCGCGTTCGCCGAGCGCGAGGCGAACGAACTCAGTTACGCGCGCATGGTGGCGGACAAGTTCAAGACGGATCATCACGAGGTCGTCGTCTCGCCCGCCGAGTTCTTCGACGCGCTGCCGCGGATGATCTGGCAGGAGGACGAGCCGCTAGCGCACCCTTCGAGCGTGCCGCTCTACTTCGTCTCGAAGCTCGCCCGCGAGCACGTCAAGGTCGTGCTCACGGGCGAGGGCAGCGACGAGCTGCTCGGCGGCTACGAGCGCTACGCGCGCACGCTCTACAACCTCGCCGCCGCGCCCGCCTACAACCGCGTCGCGCCCGCGAGCCTCAGGCGCCTCGTCGAGCGGCGCATCCGCGCGCTGCCCGCCGCGTCGCGTGTCCGGCAGAAGCTGACGCGCACCTTCCTCTGCCTCGCGCCCGACGTCGAGAGCGCCTACTTCGACAACTTCGCCGTCTTCAACCGCGCCATGCAGCGCGACCTGCTGAGCCCTGAGACGAAAGATCGCGCGGGCGTGCTCGACCCCTACCGCGACATGCGCCGCTACTTCGAGTCGGTTGATTCGGATTCGACGCTGAACCGGATGCTCTATGCCGACACGAAGACCTACCTGCACGAGCTGCTGATGAAGCAGGATCAGATGTCGATGGCGGCCTCCATCGAGAGCCGCGTGCCGTTTCTCGATCACAAGCTCGTGGAGTTCACCGTGCGCCTGCCGGTGCGGCTGAAACTGCGGCGCGGCTGGACGACGAAGTACGTGCTGCGCCAAGCAATGCGGGGCGTGCTGCCGGAGCCGATCCTCGCGCGCAAGAAAATGGGCTTTCCCGTGCCCGTCGGCAGGTGGTTCCGCGGCGAGTTCAAGCACGTCGTCGAGGAGTACGTGCTGAGTTCCCGCGCGGCGGAGCGCGGCATCTTCGATCCGACTTACGTGCGCGCGCTCGTCGCCCGGCACGACGCGGGCGAGAACCATGCGGAGCGTCTCTGGGCACTCGTCAACTTCGAGATGTGGCTACGCCGCTTCGTTGATGGCGAAGCTGCGACGGCGCCGGAACCGGTGCGTGAACTCGTCACGACCGTTTAGCTGTTAGCGATAGCAGTCAGCTTTTAGCCAAGCCGAAACGGCATGGCCCTCAGGCTAACAGCTAACAGCTAACAGCTAACAGCTAACAGCTAACAGCTAACAGCTACCTTGAACATTCTCTGGCTCAAAACCGAACTGCTGCACCCCGTCGATAAGGGCGGGAAGATTCGCACGTACCAGATGCTGCGCGCGCTCAAGCGCGAGCACCGCGTGACGTACCTGACGCTCGACGACGGCACCGCCGCGGCGGACGCGCGCGAGCGCGCCACCGAATACTGTCACGAGCTGGTCTGCGTGCCGCATCGCACGCGCGCGAAGTTCTCCGCGGGGTTTTACGCAGAACTGGCGCGCAACTTCCTCTCGCCGCTGCCGTACTTCATGCAGAAGTACGTCTCCGGCGGGATGCGGCGCGAGATCGAGCGACTCGTCGCGCGCGAGCCGTTCGACGTGCTCGTCTGCGATTTTCTGAACCCGAGCGTGAACGTGCCTGCGCGCCTGCCCGTGGCGTCCGTGCTCTTCCAGCATAACGTTGAGGCGATGATCTGGCGGCGCCACTACGAGGTGCAGCGAAACCCATTGAAGAAATTTTACCTCCGCGGGCAGTGGCGCAAGTCACTCGCCTACGAGCGCGCCGCGTGCCGACGCTTCGACGGGGTCGTCGCCGTCTCGCGCGAGGACGCCGAGACGATGCGGCGCGAGTACGGCGTCAGCGCCGTCGCGGACGTGCCGACCGGCGTGGACACGGAGTTCTTCCGCCCCACAGGCACGGTCGCACGCGAGCCGCACAACCTCGTCTTCACGGGCTCGATGGACTGGCTGCCGAACGAGGACGCGATCCAGTTCTTCGTCAAAGAGATCATGCCACGCGTGCGCGCACACGTCCCCGGCGTGACGCTGACGGTCGTCGGGCGCAACCCGTTTCCGAGCCTCGTCGAGCAGAGCCGGCGCGATCCTTCGATCACCGTGACGGGACGCGTCGATGACGTGCGCCCGTACATGGAGCGCGCCGCCGGATACGTCGTGCCGATCCGCGTCGGCGGCGGCACGCGCTTGAAGATTTACGAGGCGATGGCGATGGAGTTGCCTATCGTCTCGACCACCGTCGGCGCGGAAGGCTTGCCCGTCAAAGGCGGCGAGCACCTGTTGCTCGCGGACACGCCCGAAGAGTTTGCCGCCGCGCTCGCGCGCGTGCTCGCGGACAAGGACTTGGCACGCACGCTCGCCGCCAATGCGGCGGGCTTGGTCAGGGAGAGATACGGCTGGGAGGGTGTCGCCGCCGAGTTCGCCGCGCTGTGCGGAAGAGCCGCGCGGGCTTACGGGCAGAGGGGCGGTGAAGGCACGCTCCCGGTTGACGGGGTTGCGCCCGTCGTCGAACGGGTCGGCGACTGACGCGCGCCGTGCGGTAGATCACGCGGGAGCTTTTGAGTGGAGGAAATCGAGATGATCGCTGAAACCTATGTGGTGGCGGACAAGCTGGCGGGGGGGGGAGACGCCCCGCCGCTCGAACTGTCAATCGTCATGCCCTGCCTGAACGAGGCGGAGACGCTGGCGGTCTGCATCGAGAAGGCGCAGCGCAGCTTGCGCGAGTTGAACGTGGCGGGTGAGGTCCTCATCGCCGACAACGGTAGCACCGACGGCTCGCAGGAGATCGCAGAAAGCCTCGGCGCGCGCGTCGTGCCGGTCGCCGCGAAGGGCTACGGCAGCGCGCTGTTGGGCGGCATCGGCGCGGCGCGCGGTCGCTACGTCATCATGGGCGACGCCGACGACAGCTACGACTTCTCGAACCTCGCGCCGTTTCTGGAGAAGCTGCGTGCGGGCTACGATCTCGTGATGGGCAACCGCTTCAAGGGCGGCATCAAGCCGGGCGCGATGAAGCCGCTGCACAAGTATTTCGGCAACCCGGTGCTGACGGGGCTCGCGCGGCTCATGTTCTGGAACCCTCCGTGCGGCGACTTCCACTGCGGCTTGCGCGGCTTCAGCCGCGAATCGGCACTGCGGATGGACTTGCGCACGACCGGGATGGAGTTCGCCAGTGAAATGGTCGTCAAGGCGGTCTTGAAGAAGATGCGCGTGGTCGAAGTGCCGACCGTCCTCTCGCCCGACGGTCGCAGCCGCCCGCCGCACCTGCGCAGTTGGCGCGACGGCTGGCGTCACCTGCGCTTCATGCTGCTCTACAGCCCGCGCTGGCTCTTCTTCTACCCCGGCGCGCTCTTGATGCTCGCCGGTCTCGCCGCTGGCGCGTGGCTCGAAGCCGGACCGCGCGTCGTCGGCGGCGCGACGCTCGATGTGCATACGCTGCTCTACGCCGCCGTGTCCGTCATCATCGGCTATCAGGCGGTCGTCTTCGCGCTCTTCACGAAGGTCTTCGCCATCAGCGAGCGGCTGCTGCCGGAGGACGCGCGGCTCAACCGGATGTTCCGCTACGTCACGCTGGAGACGGGGCTCGTCGTCGGGCTGCTGCTGCTCGCCGGGGGCTTCGCCGGATCGATCTACGCTTTCAGCTCCTGGGACGCGCGCGCGTTCGGCCCGCTCGATCCGTCGCAGACGCTGCGCCTCGTCATCCCTTCGGCGACCGCACTCACGATCGGCTTCCAGACCGTGCTGTCGAGCTTCTACCTAAGCGTGCTCGGACTCAAACGCAAATGAACGCTACGCGCACAAGTGATCAACTGACGGACCGCGGAGCGCGGACGCTGATCCGACTCGAACGAAGATGATCAATAACCCCGAGTTCGACGACTTCGCGGACGACTACGACGCCGCGCTCGGCGCGAGCCTCACCGCGACGGGCGAAGATAAGCACTACTTCGCGCGCCGCCGCGTCGAGTGGCTCGCGCGCCGCTTGCGCGAACGGGGCGCAAGTTCGCGCAGCGTGCTCGACTTCGGCTGCGGCACGGGCTCTTCCACGCCCTATCTCTTTGAAGGTCTCAGCGCGGAGTCGGTCGTCGGCATAGATGTGTCGCCGCGCTCGCTCGATGTGGCGCGCAACCTCTACGGCGCGGGCGGGCGGGCGAAATTCGAGACGCTCGACGACTACCGGCCCGCGGCGGAGCTCGATCTCGCCTTCTCGAACGGCGTCTTCCACCACATCCCTTTGCAGGAGCGGGCGCGCGCCGTCGGGATCGTCCATCGCGCGCTGCGACCCGGCGGGCTCTTCGCGCTCTGGGAGAACAACCCGTGGAACCCGGGGACGCGCTACGTGATGAGTAACTGCGCGTTCGACGAGGACGCGATCACCCTGTCGCCGCCTGAGGCGCGCCGCCTCGTGCGTGCGGGCGGGTTTGAAGTCCTCGGCACGGACTTCCTCTTCATCTTCCCGCGCGCGCTTCATTTCCTGCGCGGCCTGGAGCCGCTCGCGGCGCGCCTGCCGCTCGGCGGGCAGTACCTCGTCCTGTGCCGCAAGCCGGAACAGGCGGCGGCGACGAATCGATGATTCAGCCCGGAGCACAGACAGGTGCGCGGCGTGACGGGCGCGCCGACGCCGCGACGCTCGTCATCTACGCGCTGGCGACGTGGCTGACGGACGCCTACTTCATGGGCGACACGCCCGGCTACGTCACCGCGATCCGCGCCTACGAGCACGGCGGGTCGTACATCTGGGACAATCCCTTCTGGGAGTTCGGGCACCTCCTCTGGCGTCCCGCGGGCTACGTCGCCTTGCACCTGCTGCGCCCTTTGACGAGCCTCTCCGTCGGCGCGGACGAACGTCTGCAAGTCACGCTCGCGCTGATGTGGGTCAACTGGATCGCCGGTCTCGCGTGCCTGCTCCTGCTGCGGCGACTGCTCGCGCGCGTGAGCCGCCGGGCTTTCGTCGTCGCGCTGGCGACGATCACGTTCGGCGCGTCGCACGCCTTCCTCGACTACGCGCAGACCGGCTGCGCCTACGTGCCGGGACTCGCGCTCCTGCTGCTCGGCATGTATCTGATCACGCGCGACACAGCCGACAAAGTAGGCGCGGCGCGCAATGCCATCAATGCGCTGGGTGCCGGGGCGAGTCTCGCGGGCGCGGTCTGCGTCTGGTTTCCTTACGTGCTCGTCGTACCTGCCGCTCTCGCGACACCGCTATTCCTGAGCGGCGGCGGTAATAGAAGCCCGATCAGGAACGCGCTGAAAGCGACGCTCGCGTGCGCCCTCGTCGGCGCGGTCGCTTACGGCGCGGTGCTCGCGCACCTCGGCATACACGACGCGGCGCGACTCAAGGAGTGGATGGCCGCCGCCGGTCACGGCTACAACCGCACCGGATTCACGCGCATGGTCTTCGGCTTGGCGCGCTCCTTCATCTACATGGGGCAGGACGGCATCCTCTTCAAACGATACCTGCTCCACGACCCCTACAGCCCCGTCTCGATCCGTCAACTGCTAGGCGCGAGTCTCTGGCAACTCGCCGTCTTCTACATCACAGCCGCCGCGCTCGTCCTGCGACTGATCAGGTCGCGCGCCGGTCGGCGCACTTTAGTTTGGCTCGCGTTAGCGTGTGTGCCGGTCTTCGTCTTCGCGCTTTTCATCTTCGAGGGCGGGATGCCGGAGCGCTACCTGCCGCTCTTTCCCTTCGTCTTCGTCGCGCTCGCCCGCGCGCTCGACACGGAAGGAGACGGCAGGGCACGCGCGCCGTTCTTCAAGTACGTCGCCTTCTGCTTCGCGGCGGTCGTCGTCGTCTCGAACGTGCGCGCGATGTCGAAGCCGACTTTGCGACGCAAGCAGGACGCGGTGGCGGCTCGGCTCGCGGACTTGCCCGCGCGGCTCAAGCCGCACAGCCTGATCGCCACCGTGCACTTGCAGGACGAGTTGTCGGAGTTCTACTTCAACTACCCGTTCCACCCCGTCAACCGGCGCGGGCAGTTGGAGGTCTATAATGTGTTGGAGCCGGGCGCGGCGCGCATCGCGACGTGGCGCGAAGACTTCGCGCGTAAAGTTCAGGCGACTTGGGCGGCGGGCGGCGACGTTTGGCTCTCGCGCCGCTTCATGGCCTCTCGCCCGCTCCCGGAGTGGAACTGGGTCGAGGGCGACGAGCGCCGCGTCGCGTGGGGCGACCTGCCGAACTTCTTCTCGGGCTTCGACGCGGGCGAGTCGGTCGGCGGCGAAGACGGCTTCGTGCTCATGGCGCGCACGCCGCGCAACGAGGCGTTGATCAACGATGTGGCGGCGGGCGCGATCATCGACGACTTCAAACGATAGCGCGGATCGGATTAAGACATAGAGGGGATCGATTAAGAGATGAGATTGAGCGTATTCGGGCTGGGTTACGTGGGCTGCGTGTCGGCGGCGTGCTTCGCCAAGGAGGGGCACGAAGTCGTCGGTGTTGACGTGAACCCGGTGAAGGTCGGGATCATCAACGACGGGCAGAGCCCGATCGTCGAGTCAGGCATCGGCGAGTTGATCGCGGAGATGCGCGCGGCGGGAAACTTACGCGCGACGACGGACTCGCGCGCGGCGGTCTTAGAGTCCGATATCTCGCTCGTCTGCGTTGGCACGCCGAGTCAGCCGAACGGATCGCTCGATCTGACTTACGTCAAGCGCGTCTGCCAGGAGATCGGCGCGGCGATTGAAGAGAAGCGCGGGCGGCACATCGTCGTCATCCGCAGCACGATGCTGCCGGGCACGATTGAGTCTGTCGTCGTGCCGACGCTTGAAGTCTATTCGGGGAAGAAGGCGGGGCGAGATTTCGGCGTCTGCATCAACCCGGAGTTTTTGCGCGAGGGCACTTCGCTGAAAGATTTTTACGCCCCGCCCTTCACTTTGATCGGCGCCGACGACGAAGAGATCGCCATGAGCGTGCGCCGCCTCTACGCGGGCGTGGACGCGCCGCTGCACGTCGTCTCGGTCAAGGCGGCGGAGATGGTCAAGTACGCGTGCAACTGCTTCCACGCGCTCAAGGTTTCGTTCGCCAACGAGATCGGGAACGTCTGCAAGGGCCTGGAGATCGACAGCCACGAGGTGATGCGCGTCTTTTGCGAAGACAGGAAGTTGAATCTGTCGCCCTACTACTTGAAGCCCGGCTTCGCCTTCGGCGGCTCGTGCCTGCCGAAGGATTTGCGCGCGCTGCAATACAAGGCGAAGGAGCTGGATGTTGAAGTGCCCGTGCTCGCCGCCGCGCTCGCGAGCAACCGCAGGCAGATCGAGCGCGCGGTCGAGATGATCTTGGCGACGGGCAAACGCAAGGTCGGCGTGCTCGGCTTCAGCTTCAAGGCGGGCACGGACGATCTGCGCGAGTCGCCGCTCGTCGCCGTCATCGAGACGCTGATCGGTAAGGGCTTGCAGCTCGCGCTCTACGACCGCGACGTGTCGCTCGCGCGCCTCTTCGGCGCGAACAAAGAGTACATCGAGCGCGAGATACCGCACGTCGCTTCGCTGATGCGCGCGAGCGTCGCGGAAGTGTTGGAAGCGTCGGAGGTGATCGTCGTCGGCAACAAGGCGGAGGAGTTTCGCGTCGTCGAAGATCAGTTGCGCGGCGGGCAGATCGTCATCGACCTGGTGCGGCTCTTTGAGGGGCGCGTCAGCGGCGAAGGCTATCAGGGGATTTGCTGGTAGCCAGACCAAGATCGCGCGCCGCGCGGCTGCTCGTCGCGTGTGCCTTGGCGCTCGCCCTGTGGTCGCTGCTGGCTTGGGCGGCGGCGCGCTCGCTCGTCGTCCGCGCAGACATCGCGCACGCCGACGCGCTCGTCGTGCTCGCCGGCTCATCCGTCTTTGAGGAGCGCGCGCGGCTGGCGGCAGGGCTCTACGCGGAAGGGCGCGCTCCCGTCGTCTTGCTGACGAATGACAATGAGCGCGGCGGCTGGTCGAGTGCGGAGCAGCGCAACCCGTTCTTCGTCGAGCGTGCGGTCGCCGAACTGACCAGGGCTGGCGTGCCGCGCGAGCGCATCACGGTGCTGCCAACGCCGGTCGCCTCGACCTACGACGAGGCGTGTGAGCTGCGCGACTACGCCACCCTGCACCAGACGCGCTCGCTGCTCGTCGTCACCTCGGCGTACCACACGCGCCGCGCGCTGTGGGTCTTGCGCCGCGTGATCGGCGGCGTAGAGATCGGCATCGTGCCGGTCGAGCCCGGCGGGCAGACGCCCGCGCCCGCACGCTGGTGGCTCGAAGCGCGCGGCTGGCGCGTCGTCGCGGGCGAGTACGCGAAGCTCGTCTATTACCACTTTTATTACTGACGGTTGACGCGGTGACAATGATGGAAGAAACCCAGACGGCAGGCGGCGCGCACGCGCAGGAGGTGGCGCGCGGTGAGCGCTTCGAGTTCGGCGCGAACTGGCGCAAGTTCCTCGCGCTCTTAGACGATGAGCGCATCTCGGAGGCGGAGACCTCGCTTAAGCGAATGCTCGAAGTCGAGGACTTGCGCGGGCGCACGTTCCTCGACATCGGATCGGGCAGCGGCCTCTTCAGCCTCGCGGCACGTCGGCTCGGCGCGCGCGTCCGCTCGTTCGACTACGATCCGCAGTCGGTCGCCTGCACGCGCGAGCTGCGCCGGCGCTTCTTCCCCGACGACGCGGACTGGCAGGTCGAGCAGGCTTCGGTGCTCGACGAAACGTTCGTGCGCTCGCTCGGCTCCTTCGACGTGGTTTACTCCTGGGGCGTGCTGCACCACACAGGCGAGATGTGGCGCGCGCTGGCGCACGCCGCACTGCCGGTCGCCGGGGGCGGCAAGCTCTTCGTCGCCATCTACAACGACACGGGGACGCAAGCCCGCCGCTGGCACTGGATCAAGCGCAAGTACAACGAGCTGCCGCGCCCGCTGCGGACGCCGTTCGCGCTCGCCGTCTCCGCGCCGGAGGAAGGGAAGGGGATGTTGCGCGCGCTCCTGAAGCTGCGCCCGCACGAGTACCTCAAGACGTGGACTGAGTACAGCCGCAACCGCGGCATGAGCCACTGGCGCGACATCATCGACTGGGTCGGCGGCTACCCCTACGAGTTCGCCACGCCCGAAGAGATTTTCGACTTCTACCGGGAGCGCGGCTTCACCCTGGCGAAGATGCGCTGCGGCGGCGTCGGGCTCGGCTGTAACGAGTTCGTCTTTGTGAAGAATGAAGAGACGGGCGATGTGAAGAACGAAGAAACTGATGCAAGCGCAGCGCAAGAGATAGTCGCAAGCGCATCGTCGCGCGCTTGACTTGCAAGCGTGCGTATCGTGCGCGAGTTGAGAGAGCCGCGCGCGTGAGTTTGAAAGAGATGAGCCACACGTCGCCATTCACGCACCGTCTCGCGGTTGCCTGCGCGCTCGCGCTCTGTCTCGGCGCGTGCGTGATCGTCGCTCTCCGTGCGGCGCAGAAGGGCGCGAGTGTCAAGACGGACTTCGGCATCTATTTAGAGCCCATCGCGCCGCCGCTGCCGCCCGCCGGCGGCCGGCTCACCGACCCGACCTTCGGGACGGAAATCCTGCGCGTCACAGATGAGCGCGACGGGGCGAACGCCGGCACGCTCTACTCGAACTGGCACACCTTCAACCGCGACAACACGCGCATCCTCTACACGGGCGACGCCGGGCCGATGACGGCGGACTTCGACGCGACGAACTTCACCGTCTCGAACAAAAGAT
>JBJMGS010000246.1:0-10460 GCA_045807785.1 Pyrinomonadaceae bacterium | reverse complement strand
TGCCCGCTTCTCCTCAATATTTTCCGTTATCGTTTGCCCCGCGCAGTTCGCGCGCCTCGGCGTTCAAGTCTTCCGAAGGCGACCCGTGGACGTCCATGCGATCCACGATGCCGACGACCGCCGCTTCAATCGCCATATCCTGATCGCCAACCGCCGTGCGCGCCGCCTTCCCATAAGCGCACATCACGACCTCGCCGATGCCTGCGCCTAACCGATCCGCCACGACGACGACGCTGCGCGTCGGCTCCTTGTCCAACTCAATCGGATGCACGATCAGAAACTTGACGCCCTCCAAGTCGGGCGACTTCTTCGTTGACCAGACCGTGCCGACGACTTTAGCGAGAAACATAAAAGAAGCTGTGAGCTGTTAGCGATTAGCTGTTAGCAAATCCGAAGACGAAGACAAATCGAAAGTTGATCCCTTCTGGCTGAAAGCTAACAGCTAATCGCTAACAGCTAGACCTTCGCAAACACCTCCGCCGGGTCGCCGATGTCGCGCGCAGAAGGCGTGATGATCGTCTTGGCGTTGACGTAAATCTTCTCGCCCTTCTGGACGGCGCGGCGCACGTCGTCTTCGGAGACGAAGTCCACGGCTTTGCGCCCGTTGGTCGAAGGCTGTGCGCCGCCGTTGCCGGGCGATGCCGGTCTGGGCGCGGCTGTCGGCGCGGCGGGCGCGTTCGCGGCGTGACCGTTGCCGCCGCCGTCGCGCGTGGTCGGCGCGGCTTCGGCGTGCGGCGCGGCTGCCGACTTCGTGTCGATCCAGTTCGGATTGATCTCGTTGACGGGCTCTGCGGGCGGCGGCGACGTGCTCGCGCGCAGCTCCGTGTGGAGCGGTGCGGCGGGCTGCTGCGTGCCGCGACCCGCAAGGAAGCGATCCACGATGGCCGCGACCTCTTCGCGGTTGATGCGCGCGCCGTGTGCGGGTGCGGGCTGCGACTGCGGCGCGGGCGCGTTCATCTCGACGGACGCTGCCTGCGCGACGCGCGCGGGTCGCTTCGAGGCGACGGCGCGCGTCTCGAACGCCACGCGCTTGATGTCCATCAGGTGCAGCGGCGAGATGTTGTCGGACGTGACGTTGCCGCCCCAGGAGCCACACCCCAGAGTCATTGAAGGCGGGAGCGCGGTCGAGAATCCGATAGCGCCGTGCGTCGTCGGCGTGTTGACGACAACGCGCGAGGCGGGCATCTCGCGCCCGTAGGCGACGGCCACCTCGCGCGAGCGCGTGTGGACGCCCGCCGTGTGACCCATGCCGCCGTAACTCAAAATCTCGAAGCAGCGCGCGGCGGCGCGCTCCACCCCGTCCTCGACGTAGAAGGCGAGGATCGGCGAGAGCTTCTCCATCGAGAGCGGGTGCTCCCGACCGACGCCCGCGACGTCAACCATCAGGCAGCGCGTGCCCGGCGGTACACTCAAGCCGGCCAGCTTCGCGATGACTTCGACGCTCCTGCCGACGATGGCTGGGTTGAGCGAACGCTGCGGCGTCGCGACGACACGCGCGAGTTGTTCGGCTTCCGCCGCGCTCAGCCAGTGCCCACCCTGGCGCGCGAACTCCTCGCGCACCTGGCGCGCGACGGGCGCGTCGGCGACGACCGCCTGCTCGGAGGCGCAGATCGTGCCGTTGTCGAACGTCTTGCCCGTCAGAATATTCTGCACGGCGACAGGAACGTCGGCGGTTCTTTCGATGAAGACGGGGACGTTGCCGGGGCCGACGCCGAACGCGGGCTTGCCCGACGAATACGCCGCGCGCACGAGTCCGATGCCGCCCGTGGCGAGAATGATCGCGGTCTGCTTGTGCTTCATCAGGGCTTCCGTGCCCTCGATGGTCGCGCTCGTCATGCAGCCGATGGCGTCCGCCGGCAAGCCTTCTTTCACTCCCGCCTCGCGCATCACGCGCGCCGTCTCGTTGATGCACTTCGCGGCGGACGGGTGCGGCGAGAGCACGATGGCGTTGCGCGCTTTGGTCGCGATGAGAATTTTGAAGATGGCGGTTGAGGTCGGGTTGGTCGAAGGGATAATGCCGGCGACGACGCCGCGCGGAGAGGCGATCTCGACCACGTCTTTCGACTCGGAGACGACGCCGACCGTCCGCATGTTCCGAAAAGCGTTCCACACGTCTTCGGCGGCGAAGCGGTTCTTCTCGCGCTTGTCGTCGGCGACACCGAAGCCGGTCTCCTCGACCGCCAGCGCGCCGAGCCGCGCCGACTCTTTCAGCGCTGCGCGCGCCATCGCCTCGCAGATGCGATCCACCCGCGCCTGATCGAAGCGCGCGAGCCCGACCTGCGCGCGGTGCGCCGCCTCGACCAGATCGCGCGCCTGCTGCACCGATACGAGGTCTTTATCGACCGACATGACGTACCTCCAAAAAGCAGAGGTTAGATGTCGGATGCTAGATGCTGGTTAAAGCAGAGGCTAACATCTGACATCTAGCATCCAGCATCTACTTCGCTCGCTCTTTATTGTTTTCCCGCGCCCCCGCCGGCAGAGAGCGACCCTGATCGCCTTCGGCGAGTTCGCCGCGCGATGCGCCGGCGCCGACGGCACGCTCGTCGGGGCTGTAGCCGGTGCGCCCGTTGCGCGGAAGCACGCGCTCGACCTCGCCGTGCGGGCGTGGGATGACGTGCACGCTGATCAGCTCGCCGACCCGCCGTGCGGCGGCTGCGCCCGCGTCCGTCGCGGCTTTGACCGCGCCCACGTCGCCGCGCACGAAGATCGTCACGTAGCCCGCGCCGATGTACTCCTTGCCGATCAGTTGGACGTTGGCGGCTTTGACCATCGCGTCCGCCGCCTCTACCGCGCCGACGAACCCTTTGGTCTCCACCATTCCGAGTGCTTCGAGAGGCATGAGAGTGTCTCCTCTAATCTTGATTGTAGAAGTTAAAAATTGAAACGCCGTTGCTGTTCGCTGAGGCTGCAAACGTAGCACCGCGCGCGCGAAGAATCAAGGCACGCGCCGCCGCATCTTTCTGACCGGACAAAGTTTGACAGTCGCGCGCGGCGCGGGCTATATTGCGCCGCAAGGTGCGCCGCGCTCGCAAGCGTTGCGCCCCGGCACGGCGGATCGACTCTTCCCTTTCTCAAAGACCGGCGTCCCAAGTGAACTCGAAATCCTCT
Source organism: Pyrinomonadaceae bacterium (assembly GCA_045807785.1). Lineage (GTDB taxonomy): Bacteria > Acidobacteriota > Blastocatellia > Pyrinomonadales > Pyrinomonadaceae > JAIVGV01. Next base: position 7,349 of record JBJMGS010000246.1, on the reverse strand, counting down.
GACCAGCACAGCGACGGGCGGGCGGGTGGCGACTCCTTGGGCGGGCGTCTGCGCGCGGCGCGCGAGGCGCGCAATCTCTCCCTCCGCGAAGTCTCCGATCAGACGCGCATCACGCGCCGCCACCTCGAAGCCATCGAGGCGGACGATTACCGCCAACTGCCGGGCGGCATCTTCAACCGCAGCTTCGTCAAGGCGTTCGCCAAGGCGGTCGGCTACGACGAGGACGAGGCCGTGCGCGCCTACCAGCAGGTCGTGCGCGAGCACGGCGAGTCGTTCGACGACCTGCCGACGACGCGCCAGGCTTCGCGCATTTACACCGACGACGCCCCGGCGCGCTCGCCCCTTTTGACCGGGCTGCTCAGCCTCGCCATCCTCGCTATCATCTCGCTCGCCGCCTACGCCGGACTCCACTACTACCGCCGCACCGAACAGGCCGCGACACCGCCCGCGCCGACGAACGCCGCGAACAACCACGCAGTTCCCGCAACCAACGCGAACCAGCCGACGACAGCCGCCGCGACGCCCGCGCCCGCCGGTCTGAAGATCGGCTTGCGGGCGAAGGGCGAGGACGTGTGGCTGCGCACCTCGGCTGACGATGCGCCCTCTTCGGACGGCATCCTGAAAGCCGAGCAGTCGAAAGAGATCAGCGCCGAGCAGAGTTTGAAGCTCGAATACGCGAGGGTGAAAGCGTCCGCGCTCGAAGTGACGATCAACGGTCGCCCCGCGGTCGTACCCGCCGAGGCGAAGCCCGGCAAGTCGCTCGTCGAGCTGCTCATCACGAAGGACGATTACGAGAAACTGCTGCAACACCCCTGACCGCGCGCGCCCGCGCGCCGCCGCCGCGCGCCCAACGCCTCCTTGCGCCCGCCCCACGCGCTTTGCTAACCTCCGCCTTTCTCCGACGCGCCCCGTTCATTCTTACTTCAACCGCACGCAGCGCCCCGGCGCTTCCCCTCAGAGTTTTTGGAAGGGAGTCATTCATCTAAATCATGATCAACGAAGCTCTCACGGAAGGCTTGACCTTCGACGACGTGCTCCTCGTTCCCGGTCGCTCCGACGTGCTGCCCGCCGAGTGCGACACGACGACGCAGTTCACGCGCGGCATCCGCCTGACCATCCCGCTCTGCTCCGCCGCGATGGACACCGTGACGGAAGCCGCGCTCGCCATCGCCATCGCGCAGCAGGGCGGCATCGGCGTCGTGCATAAGAACATGAGCGTCGCGCGACAGGCCGAGGAGGTCGATAAAGTTAAACGCTCGGAGTCCGGCATGATCGTCGATCCGGTGACGATCCGCCCCGACCGCCCCGTCTCCGAGGCGCTCGCCGTGATGGAGCGCTACAAAATCTCCGGCGTGCCGGTGGTGGACGAGGGCGGCCACCTCGTCGGCATCATCACGAACCGCGACCTGCGCTTCGAGACGCGCTTTGCCATTCCCGTCTCCGAGGTGATGACGCCGCAGCCGCTCGTCGCCGTCCCCGTCGGCACGACGCTCGACGAGGCGCGCGTCGTCCTGCAAAAGCACCGCATCGAAAAGCTGCTCGTCATCGACGAGGACAAACACCTCAAGGGGCTGATCACCGTCAAAGACATTCAGAAGGCGATCAAGTACCCGCACGCGGCGAAGGACGATCTCGGACGCCTGAGAGTCGCCGCCGCCATCGGCGCAACCGGCGACTTCAGAGAGCGCGCCGACGAACTCGTGAAGACACGCGTCGATTGCCTCGTCATCGACACGGCGCACGGGCACTCGTCGCGCGTCATCGATGCGGTGCGCGAAATCCGCCAGCGTCACCCCGACACACAGCTCATCGCCGGGAACGTCGCCACCGCAGAGGGCACGCGCGAGCTGATCGAAGCGGGCGTGGACGCGGTGAAGTGCGGCATCGGCCCCGGCTCGATCTGCACGACGCGCGTCGTGACGGGCGCGGGCGTGCCGCAGATCACGGCGATCAAAAACTGCGTGGAGGCGGCGCGCGGCACGGGTGTTCCCATCATCGCCGACGGCGGCATCAAGTTTTCGGGCGACGTGGCAAAGGCGATTGCGACGGGCGCGGACGTGGTCATGATCGGCTCGTTGTTTGCGGGCACGGAAGAGTCGCCGGGCGAACTGATCCTGTTTCAGGGTCGCTCGTTCAAAGCCTACCGCGGCATGGGCTCCATCGGCGCGATGCGCGAGGGGTCGAAGGATCGCTACGCGCAGGACACGACTGAGATCGAATCCAAGCTCGTCCCCGAAGGCATCGAGGGACGCGTCCCCTACAAGGGCACGCTCTCCGACATGGTGACGCAGCTCGTCGGCGGCCTGCGCGCCGGGATGGGCTACGCCGGCTGCCGCAACGTCCGCGAGTTTCAGGAGAAGACGCGCTTCATCCGCATCAGCGCCGCCGGACTCAGAGAGTCGCACGTCCACGACGTAATCATCACGAAGGAAGCGCCGAACTACAGGCTCGAATAGCTGTTAGCTATTAGCTGTTAGCTTTCAGCTTTTTGAGTCTGCACATTCTTGAGTGGCAATTCGTCGGCTAGTTGAGCGCGCGGGTCTTGCTAACGGCTAATAGCTAACAGCTAAAAGCTCTTCCATGTTCAACAAAGTTCTCATCCTGTCGGCGTCAGCCGGGGCGGGGCACGTGCGGGCGGCGCAGGCCGTGGAACACGCGTTTCGAGAGACGGGCGCGGCGCGCGAGGTCTTGAACGTGGACACGCTCGCGTACACGAACAAGCTCTTCCGCAACCTCTACGCGAAGGCGTACATCGAGATGGTCAACAAGTCGCCGGAGCTGTTGGGCTGGCTCTACGACGCGCTCGACAAGCCCTGGCGAAACGAGCGCCGCCGCCTCGCGCTCGACAAGCTGAACACGCGCCCCTTCGTCAAACTCCTCAAGGACTACGAGCCCGACATCGCCGTCTGCACGCACTTCCTCCCCGCCGAAATCCTCTCTTGGCTCCAGGCCAAGCGGCGCACCGCCACCCGACAGGCCATCATCGTCACGGACTTCGACGTACACGCCATGTGGCTCTGTCACCACTACGAGCAGTACTTCGTCGCGCTCGACGAGACGCGCGCGCACCTCGAACGGCTCGGCGTGCCCGCCGAAAAAATTTCCGTCTCAGGTATTCCGATTGACCCCATCTTCGCCGTCGAGAAAGACAGGCGTGCGATGCGCGACAAGCACGGGCTGCAACAAGACGTGAAGACGCTGCTGCTCTCCGCGGGCGGCTTCGGCGTGGGTCCCGTCGAGCACATCGTGCAGTCGCTGCTGGAGCTGAAGACGCCCGCGCAGGTCGTCGCGCTCTGCGGTCGCAACGACGATCTGCGCCGCCGCGTCGAGCGCGTCGCGTCGCAAGGACAAGAGCGCGCGCCGCACGTCTCGGTCAAGGCGGTTGGCTACACGACCGAGATGGACGAGTTCATGTCCGCGTCCGATCTGCTCATCGGCAAGCCCGGCGGCCTGACGACCTCCGAGGCGCTCGCCAAGGGGCTCGTCGTCTGCGTCGTCAACCCGATTCCGGGGCAGGAGGAGCGCAACTCCGATCACCTGCTCGAAGAGGGCTGCGCCGTGCGCTGCAACAACCTCCCCGCGCTCGCCTACAAACTCGACCTCCTCCTCGCAGACCCCGCGCGATTCGACGCGATGCGCCAACACTCCCTGCGCCTCGCCCGCCCGCACGCCGCGCGCGACATCGTCGCGAAGCTGCTCGCGCTGCAACACTGACGGCGCTCGCGGAACAACCTAAGCCGCGCGCAGCCAACCTCCGACAGATGTCCGGCTCGCCTTGCGCCTCGCGCGCCCGCTAAACTACTCAGCGTACTAGACGAGACAGAAACCCGACCGTCAGGGTGGGCGCGTCTATAGAAGGATGAAGGATGAAGGATGAACGGTCAGGCTTATCAGCCACTCTTTCATCCCTCATCCTTCATCCTTCATCCTTCTATGTATAGCGGCATCAGCCTTGCAGTCGAAGGCGTCGATGAATTCAACCACTAAACGCTCAGTCGTCATAATCGCCAACCCGAACGCGGGGCGAGGCGGCGCGCGGCGCGTGGCTGAGATCGCGCGCTTTCGAGAACTGCTCAGAGAGCGCGGCGTCGAGTCGGAACTCGCTCTCACGCGCGCGCCGCACGACGCGACGCGGCTCACGCAAGCCGCCATCGCGGACGGCGTCCGAGAGATCGTCGTCTCCGGCGGCGACGGCACGATCAACGAGGCGTTGCAATCAATCGTCGGCACAAACGCGCGGCTTGGCGTCTTCCCCGCGGGGACGGCGAACGTGCTCGCGCGCGAACTCTCGCTCCCCTTCGACGCCGAACGCGCCGCCGAAACGATCGCGCGCGGCGCGGTGCGCAGAGTTTACGCCGGCATCGCCTGCGACGAGACGACGCGCGAGCGCCGCTACTTCATCCTGATGGCGGGCGTCGGGCTCGACGCCTCGGTCGTCCGGCGCGTGCGCCCGCGCCTCAAGCGCCGCGTCGGCGAAGCCGCGTTCTGGTTCTCCGGCCTCTCGCACCTCGCCAACTGGCAGCCCGTCCCTTTCCGCGTCGAGATCAATGGTGAGACCTTTCCCGCGACCTTCGCGGCCATCGGCAACGGCGCGCACTACGGCGGCGACCTCTCGATCACGCCGCGCGCGCGGCTCGACGCGCCGGAGTTCGAGGTCTGCGTCATCAATTCGCGCAGCCGCCTGCGCTACCTGCGTCTGCTCGCGCAGGCAATGCGCGCGTCCGGCGTCGCGGAAGATCGGCGCGGCGTCCGCTACCTGCGCGCGACGCGCGTGCGCGCCGAGGGCGCGGGCGTGCTCGTCCAGGCGGACGGCGAATTGATCGGCACGCTCCCGATGACGTTCGAAGTCGTCCCACGCCCCGTCGAGATCATCGCGCCACCCGCCGACGAACCCCGCCGGATCGGCTACCAGAATTTAAGGTGAGACGCGGCGCGGCGCGCGACTCACTCAAGCCCACGTTCTTTATTCTTCATACCTGCCCTATAATGACGACCGACTTTTGACCCGCGTCGTCTTCGTCAATATCCCGTCTCGGCGCGCGTCCTTTCTTACCTTCGCGTCTTTGCACCTTTGCGTGAGGACGAATTCTCTCGCAAAGGCGCAAAGGCGCAAAGGCGCGAAGTTGGAACGCATGATATTTTTGCAGGCTTTAACTTTCGATGAGTATCACTGACCATCTCTACTACGCGGATTCGCACCTGACGGAGTTTGACGCGACCGTCGTCGCGGCGGGCGAGGCCGCCGACGGGCGCACAGAGATCGTGCTCGACCGGACGGCGTTCTACCCGACCGGCGGCGGCCAGCCCTTCGATACGGGCACGCTCGGCGGCGCGCGCGTCGTCGATTGCGTCGAGGGCGCGGGCGGCGGCGTGCGCCACGTCGTCGAGGGCGCGGCACCTGCCGTCGGCGCGCGCGTTCATGGTCGGATAGACTGGGAGCGCCGCCTCGAACACATCCAGCAACACACAGGGCAGCACATTCTCTCGCAGGCGTTCGTCCAACTCTTCGATGCCCCGACGCGATCCTTCCGCATGTTGGAGCGCGTCTGCGAGATCGACGTGGAACTCTCCGATCCTTCGGACGCGCGGATCGAGCGTGCCGTCGATCTCGCGAACCGCATCATCTGGGAAGATCGCGCCGTGCGCGTGCTCGACGTGACGCCGGAGGAGGCGTCGAAACTTCCGCTGCGCAAGGACTCTGCGCGCGAGGGGAGTTTGCGCGTTGTCGAGATCGAGGGCTTCGACCTGAGCCCGTGCGGCGGCACGCACGCACGGCGCGCGGGCGAGGTCGGCGTCATCGTCGCGCGCTCATGGGAGCGCGCCAAGGGCTTGACGCGGATCGAGTTCGCCGCAGGGGTGCGCGCGCTCGCCGACTATCGCCTCGCCAACCGCGCGGCGCGCGAGGCGGGCACCGTGTTCAGCGTCGCGCGCGAGGACGTGCCGGCGCACGCCGCGCGGCTCGTCGAAGAGAACAAGCAGCTCGCGCGCCGCGTGCGCGCGCTCGAAGGGCTGGCGGCGAAGGTCGAGGCGGAGGAGTTGATCGAGGCGGCGGGCGACGGCGACTCACAGGGCGGCACGAAGATCGTCGCGCGAGTTGTTGCCGGGCGCGATGCGGAGTCTCTGAAGCTGCTCGCCTCGTCAATCGCATCGCACGCGGGTGCGGTCGCGCTGCTCGGCGCGCGCGACGGCGATCAGGCGCGCCTCGTCTTCGCGCGCGCCGCGGACGCACCGGGTGACATGAACGCGCTCATGCGCGAGGCTTGCGCGATAGTGGAAGGGCGCGGCGGCGGGCGCGCCGAAGTGGCACAGGGCGGCGGGCGCGGCGTCGAAAGACTTGGCGAGGCGGTCGAAGCGGCGGCGCGCAGTCTGCGCGGTCGGTGAAATTCATCCACGCAAGGTAAGGAGCGGGAACTAATGACGAGCGACGACATTCAACTGACAGCGCAGCGCGCCGTGCAGGAGTACGAGGACGCGGTGGAGAACTTAGACCCGCGGTTTGCGGAGCTGGGGCGCGCCTGCGTCGCCGCGCTGGACGAGCTGATCGCCTACTGGAACGAACGCCCAGAATCGCCCGCTTCGCGCCTCGCCCACGGGGAGGTGGAGGGGGTGGAGGACGCGGGCGACATGCGCGAGTACGTCGAGCGGCATTTGGAGTGGGCGCGCCACGAACGCGAACGCATCCTCGCGCAGCTCTCGAAGAACACCGCCAAGTAAGCGAGTCTGCCGGAGACGGACGCGGCTGCCGCACACGCGGTTGACACTTCGGCGCGCGGTCTTTAATATTTTCGAGACTTTCGGGGCAGTAGCTCAGTTGGCAGAGCGCCGCGTTCGCAATGCGGAGGCCAGGAGTTCGACCCTCCTCTGCTCCACTTAGAAAATCAACGACTTACGGCTGTCAGTAATGGCAGCCGTTTTCGTTTGGACACATCTTTGGACACTTTAAATAAATCCTCTGTATCCTCAACGTGAAATCAAAGAACTTTAGGTTTTAGAAACTTCTAACTTTACTGAAGTTTCTAGTGGAACAAGTTTCTGTCCAGTTAATATTATACTTTATCGAGAATAAATTATCTATTATATTCTTCATCTTGACGAATAAATAAATTAGCCCTATAAATCTCCCATGGAAGATTTTTTAACAACAAAACAAGTTGCACAAAAACTAGGAGTCACGCCTAGAAGAGTTCAGGCACTTATTGAAGTTGGGAGATTGCCAGCACAGAAGTTTGGTAGGGATTATTCCATTAACGAGAAAGATGTGAAGCTGGTAGAAAATCGCAAGGTGGGCAGACCGAGGAAAGGCTCTAAATAAATAGTAAGAAGTTAATTTGCGGAGTAGTCGTTAGTTG
>JBJMGS010000245.1:0-11494 GCA_045807785.1 Pyrinomonadaceae bacterium | reverse complement strand
CGCCGAGCTGAAGCGCCGGGGCCTCACCTTCCGCGGCGCGCTCTACGCCGGGCTGATGCTGACGCCGCAGGGCCCCAAGGTCCTCGAGTTCAACGTCCGGCTCGGCGACCCGGAGGCGCAGGCGATCCTCGTCCGTCTAAACAGCGACCTCGGCGCGATCTTCGAGGCGGTCGCGCGTGGGCGTCTGGGCGGCGTGCGCGCCGACTGGTCGGATGAGGCTTCGGCGTGCGTCGTCCTCGCCTCGCGCGGCTACCCGGAAAGCCCGCAGACGGGCGACGCGATCAAGGGGCTCGACGAAGCGCCGTCAGACCCGCACGTCCACATCTTCCACGCGGGCACGCGGCGCGACCCCACGGGCGCGTGGCGCACGGCGGGCGGGCGCGTCGTCGGCGTCACCGCGACCGGCGCGACGCTCGAACGCGCCCTCGCGCGCTGCTACGCCGCCGCCGGGCGCATCAGTTGGGACGGGCTGCACTATCGGCGCGACATCGGCAAGCCGGCGTGATTGCGGATTGCGGATTTTGGATTGCGGATTGCGGATATGGAACCAAAACCCGTGCCCGGCATTTCAACCCTTCTTCAATCCGCAGTCCACAATCCGCAATCCGCAATTGAAGCATCCGCATTCCGCAATCTTCCAGAGTCCTGTTATACTGCGCTCGCGGCGCGCGGGGCGAAGTTGCAACCGCGCGGCGGGCGCGTTCGTACAATGATTTGCGCGAAAAGCGCGTGGAAAAATTCGCCTTCGTCTCACGTCTTTCGGGATGAGAGTCGGCGGCAGCAGGAGCGGCTGAAGATGAGTAGCTGGAGCAGGTTCAAGCGTTCGCTGAAGGCGATGTTCGGCGGCCTGATTGAGAAGACCGAAGACCCGGAGTTGATCCTCCAACAGACGATCCGCGAGATGCGCGACCGTGTGCCGGAGCTGAACAACTCGGTCGCGAACGTGATGGCGACTGAGCGCCTGCTCTCGAAGCACAAGGAGCGGCTCGGCCAGCAGGTCGTCGATCTCGACTCGAAGATCAAAGCCTCGATCAAGATGGGGCGCGACGATCTCGCCACCGCCTACATCGGGCAGCTCCAGCAGGCGCAGCTCGACCACAATCGCACCACGCAGCAACTTCAGACCGCCGAGATGGCATCCAAGCAGGCGCTCAAGGCGCGCGACAACTACATGATCCAGATGCAGCACCGCACCGCCGAGGCGATGCAGCTCATCAATCAGGCGAAGCAGGCGAAGCTCCAGGAGCAGCTCGCGCAGACGATGGAGTCGTTCCAGATCGGCGACGACACCTCGACCTTCAACGAGATGCGCGACAAGATCGACCGGCGAGCCGCCGCCGCCGAAGCCAAGATGCAGCTCGGCGCGGCCTCCGTTGACGCGCAGATGCAGGACATCGAGCGCGAGGTTATGGACATGCAGTTGCAGGACAAGCTGCTCGAATACAAGCGGGGCATGGGGCTGCTCGGCGGCTCGTCCTCGTCGCAGCAGAACGCACTCCCGCCCGCGAGCGACACGTCGGGCGGCAACGGTCGCTCGTAAGCGAAGCGAGTCGGCGTGAGCGAAGCGAGTCGCATGGCGGACATCATGGCGGACATCAAGAAGGTCGATCTACAGTATCTGAAAGAGGCGGTCAAAGAGCCCGTCAACTTCTGGGGCATGGCGGGCTTCGCCGTCGCCGCTGCCTACACCGGCTCGATCATCCCGCTCGGCGCGGCGCTCATCGCCGAGGGCGCCTACCTCGCGACCGTGCCCGCGAGCAACCTCTACCGCAAGCTCGTTGACCGCCGCAACAAGAAGCAGCTTTACGAGATGCGCCGCAAGCAGCGCGAGCGCCTGATCGAAACCTTCGACCCGCGCGAGCGCGAAGCCGTGCTCTATTTGAAGTGGCTCAAGAAGCAGGTTTTCGAGAACTATCTCAAGTTCTCCGGCGCGCGCGAAGTGCCGCAGAACATTCAAACGTTGGAGCAGCGGTGGGAAGACTTCGTCGATCTGCTCGACGTTTACCGCCGGCGCAAACACCACTTGCGCTCGATCAACCGGCAGGCGGTACAGAACCAACTGACGCAAGCCGAGCGCGCCGTCGAGAACTCGCCAGACGAGCGTGCGCGCCGCATCCAGCAGGCGAACGTCGAGATTCTCAAGCGCCGCGTCGCCGCCTTCGGCGATCTCGAAAAGTCTGTGAAGCTTGTCGAGGGGCAGTTGCAGTCCATCGAGAACTTCTTCGGTCTCGTCAACGATCAGGTCGTCACGCTCCCCACCCCCGAACGCGTCTCGGCGCTCGACTTCGAGCAGCTCTCCGACTCCATCGCCATGACCAAGCAGATGCTCGAAGAGACTTCCGACGTGATGGGCGCTCTGGACGAGCACAACCGGCAGGCGGGCAACTTCGATCTGCTGCCGTCGAAGTAGGGAAGCGAAAAGTACACGTCACGAAAAACGCGGGCCGTTGGTTAATATCCAACGACCCGCGTTCGTGTTTACGTCGCCCGGTTCGGCGCTCAGACCCGGCTGGTCTCGGCGAGGATACTTTCAATCGCCGACTCGTCGAGCCGGTACGTCTCGTTGCAGAAGTGGCACGTCATCGCCGCGCCCTTGTCCTCGCGCAGGATCGACTCAAGCTCGCCCCGATCAATCGAAGAGATCATCGAGACCGCGCGCTCATACGAGCAGGGGCACGCGAAACCGACCGCGCGCTCTTCCATGACCTCGAACGCGACGCCACCCAAGCCCGCGCCCAAGAGATCGCGCGGCGTCGCGCCCACGCGCACGAGCGTCGTCACATGCGGCGTGCGTTTGACGGCCTCCTCAATCGTCGCGACCGCCTTCTCATCCGCGCCCGGCATCACCTGAATCATCAGCCCGCCCGCCGCCTCGACGAACGGCGCGCCGTCCCCGCGCGCGCGCATCAGCACGCCGAGCAAGACCGCTGAGGGAATCTGCTCTGACTTCACGAGGTAGTTGGCGAAGTCCTCCGCGATCTCGCCGGAGACGATGGGCACCGAGCCGCGGTACGGGTCTGTGTAGAGACCGATCTCGTAGCCCGACTCGTAGGTCACGTAGAACATCCCCGCGCCGACGACGGCGCTCACGTCGAACTTGCCGCGCGCGTTCAAGGGTACGTCCGCCTGCGGGTTGCGCGCGTAGCCGCGCACGCCCCCGCGCGCGTTCGCCTCCGCCGTGATCCCGCCGACCGCGCCGTCGCAGACAACCTGCACCGTCAGACGATCTAGTTCCTTGAGGCCGGAGCCCAGCAGTAGCGCGCCCGTCAGCATGCGACCCAGCGCCGCCGCCACCGTCGGCGAGGTCTCGTGCCGCCGCGCCGCCTCCGCCACGAGGTCTGTCGTCACCGTCGCCATGCAGCGGATCAAACCGTCCGCCGCCGTCGCGCGGATCAGCGAGTCCACCCCCCGGTTCGTTTGTTCAGACACCCTTCAGCCTCCCATCAGACGTGAGCCCCAACTTCGGACTCGGAAAAATATTTTTTCGACCAGGTTTACCGCCCCGTCGCCGCGCCCGATCCTAGACGCGCGACGAGCGTTCGCAGCCGGTTAAATGAGCCTGTTTGGATGCCTTAGAGACTGCGCCGGTTGTGTTCAGGTAAATCCTTAGAGTGTCCACTCTATAGGTCTGATAGGACAGCATGGTACAATATATTGGGTCTGAGGGTATTGACAGCCGATAGCGGCGTATGTATACTCCGCTCCGCTTCGAGGGGGCGAGAGAAGTTGCGAACCGGCGCGGTCATGCGTGTCGGCGCGGGGGGCTTTCGCCGCCACATTCGAGCCAGCCACACACCCAAGACACACACGGGAATCGGGCGCGTCTCGCTTCGGACGTGCGCGACGAAGTATTCTCCGAAATCGAGCGAATTATCAGGCCGCGGAACCGGGCGCGGGAAAGGTAGAAAGAAAGATGAGCACAGTTGTGGAGCCGAACTCCTCGCAGGGAAGTCTGATCGCCGCCGCCCCCGCCAAGGCGCGACCACAGGTCAGGGAACTCGGTATCAACGCCCGCAAGGTCGTCAGCAAGCGCTACAGCCTGAAGGACGCGAAGGGCAACCCGATCGAGGAGTGGTCGGACGTCGTGCGCCGCGTCGTTGGCCATGTCTCGCTCGCCGAGACCGACCCCGCGAAGCGCGACGAGTTCTACGATGCGATGAGTGGGATCATGCTCCGCCGCGAGTTCGTCCCGAACACGCCGTGCCTCGTCAACGCCGGGAAGCCGGCGGGGCAGCTCGCCGCCTGCTTCGTCCTCGACGTGCCCGACTCGATTGCCGGCATCATGAAGACGGCGACCGACGCCGCCATCATCCACCAGTCGGGCGGCGGCACGGGCTTCACCTTCGAGAAGCTCAGACCGACGGGCGGGCTCGTGCGCTCGACGCACGGCGTGGCGTCGGGGCCTGTCTCCTTCATGAACATTTTCAACACGACGACCGACACGGTGAAGCAGGGCGGCGTCAGGCGCGGCGCGAACATGGGCATTATGCGCGTCGATCATCCGGACTTGCTCCGGTTCATCCACGCCAAAAACGATCAGCACTCTCTGACCAACTTCAACATCTCCGTCACCGTCACCGACAAATTCTTCAAAGCGGCTGACGGGGGCGAGTGGTATCAGTTGAGTTTCGACGGCCAGCCATGGGACGAGCCGATCTTTGACCCGGTTCAGAACGGCGACTACGCCGTTTATCGCCGACTGGACGGCTCGACCGTCACCTTCCGTGACCGCGCCGCTTTCGTTGAAGCCGAGAAGTCCGGCGTGCTCGCGAATTGCACGAAGGAAGAGCCGCCGCGCCCCGGCATGGTGTACGCCCCCGACGTGTGGAACCGCATCGTCGCTTCGGCGCACCGCTACGCCGAGCCGGGCGTCATCTTCATCGACGAGGTCAACCGCCACAACCACATGATCAAGTCGATGGGGCCGATCTACGCGACGAACCCGTGCGCCGAACAAGCCCTGCACTTCAACAACTCCTGCAACCTCGGCTCGGTTGACGTGGCGAAGTTCTACGACGCCGAGACGCGCGTGGACTGGGAGCGACTCTCCGAGACGGTGCGCTGGTCAACGCGCTTCCTCGACAACGTGATTGACGTGTGCGCGTGGCCCTTGCCCGAAATCGACGACGTGGTCAAGCGCACGCGCCCCGTTGGGCTTGGCATTATGGGCTTCGCCGATCTCTGTCTCGCGCACGAGATTTCCTACGGCTCGCAGGAGTCCATTGAGTTCATGGAAGAGCTGATGGGCTTCGTCCGCCGCGAGGCCTGGACGGAGTCGTGCGCGCTGGGCGCAGAGCGCGGCGTCTTCCCCGAATACACGCCGAACAAAGAGGCCTACGACAAGTTCCTCTGCGAAGAGATCGGCGTCGCCGCCGACATGCTCACGCCGCGCAACTACGAGACGACGACGATTGCGCCGACGGGCACGATCTCGCTCGTCGCGGAAACGTCGTCGGGCGTCGAGCCGAACTTCTCCTGGGCTTATGTCCGCCACGACACGCTCGGCAAGCGCACCTACGTCCACACGCTCGCCGCGCAAGTGCTCGGCATGGAAGTCGATCAGACCGATCAGGCTTCGATTGACGCCGCCGCCGAGCACGTCGTCGCGCACGAGTCGGAGCTGCCCGACTACTTCATCTCGGCGATGTCAATTAGCGCGGAGCAGCACGTGAGAGTGCTCGCCGCCGCGCAGGCGCACGTCGATAACGGCGTGTCGAAGACCTGCAACGGCTCGCACGACGACACGCTTGAGTCGGTCGATCATCTCTACCGTCTCGCGCGCGAGCTGGGCTGCAAGGCGGTCTCCTACTACCGCGACGGCTCGCGCGATTCCCAGGTGCTCTCGAACATGAAGGCGCAGGAGCCCAAAGGCGAGATCGCGTGCGATCCGATGGTGACGACCGAGACGGCATTTACCACTGCGGAGCCGGCGGGCGAAGAGGCGCAGACGGTCGTTGATTCGACCGAGTTGACCTCGACGGGCGTTGATGTCGCGACCGCCGCGGCGGTCTCGGCGGTTGACGAGGCGGCGCGCGTCGAGCGTCCGCGCGAGCTGCGCGGCTTCACGTGGCAGATTCCGTTCGACGGGCAGAACCTCTACGTGACGGTTAATCACGACGGGCAACAGATTCTCGAAGTCTTCGCCACGGGCCCCGTCTCCGGCGGCGTGGGGCTGCTCGCCTCGAAGATGCTGCGCGGCGGCTTCGACGCCAAAGAGGTCGCGCGCAGCCTGAACAAAGTCACCGGCACACACTCGGTCTGGTTCAACGAGCGGCTGCTCACCTCGCCCGAACAGGCGGTCGCCGAGTGCATTATGCTCACCTACCGACGCCTTCAGAATCAGCCCGACTCGGCGCGCGCCGCCGCCTACGCCGTGCCGAGCGTGAAAGCGCCGGAAGCCCCGAAGGCGGGCGCGAGCGAGAACCGCAACTTCTCGCTCATCAGCGAGTGCCCCGAGTGCGGCGGGCAGTTGGAGCACGCCTCCGGGTGCGACTCCTGCCGCGACTGCGGCTACTCGAAGTGCAAGTGAAGTTCGTCAGATTTTCCGTTGCCGTAAGTTAGTGAGTTGGTCTGCTCCTTATTCAGGCGCGACCCCGGATCGGAAGATCGATTCGGGGTCGCGCGTTTTTTACGACACTCCTTTGAAGCGCGCCTCTCGTGATCTACAATCGCCCCACCCTGATTTTCCGTTAGGTTAAAAGTTCCCCCTGAAGGCTCGCGGCGTGCTCGCGCCGAAGGCTCGTCGGTCGTCTGTCGCCGCGTCGGCGGCGAGCGTGACGGCTTGGCGTTTGCGGTGTGTGTGGGCGTTGGAGAGTTGTGTGGACAGGTTTGGACGTGAAAGGGGCGGGTGATGGCTAAGACTGCGGCGGATGTGCTCGTCGAGGGGATCATCAGTTGGGGCGTGGACACGATCTTCGGGCTGCCGGGCGACGGCATCAACGGGATCATGGAGGCGCTACGCACGCGACAAGACAGAGTGCGCTTCGTGCAGGTTCGTCACGAAGAAGCCGCCGCGTTCATGGCGTGCGCTTACGCGAAGTACACGGGGCGTCTGGGATGTTGCCTCGCCACGTCGGGCCCCGGCGGCATACATCTGTTGAACGGTCTCTACGACGCGAAGATGGACGGCGCGCCCGTCGTCGCCATCACGGGTCAGACCTACTCTGATTTGAAGGGCAGCAACTTCCAGCAGGAAGTGAACATGGTCGCCCTCTTCGCGGACGTCGCGGTTTACAATCAGGAAGTCATTAACCCGAATCAAGTCGAGATGCTCACCGACGAGGCTTGCCGCCACGCCTTGAATCATCGCGGCGTCGCGCACATCACATTCCCGGTGGACTATCAGGAGAAGGAGCCGACGGGCGAGCGTTCGATGCACAAGGTCGAGGGCGCGACTTCGAGCCGCTGGTCGCGCGCGCTCAGTGTGCCGCCCGAAAACGATCTGCGCACCGCCGCGTTTCTCTTAAACGACGCGAAGAAGCCGGTCATCCTCGTCGGTCAGGGCGCGAAGAGCGCGACCGATGAAGTGATCGAGATCGCGGAGAAACTCGGCGCTCCCATCGTCAAGGCGTTGCTCGGCAAAGAGGTCGTGGCGGACGATCACCCACTGACGACCGGCGGCCTGGGTCTGCTCGGCACGAAGCCTTCGCAGGAGGCGATGGAGAATTGCGACGCGCTTCTCATCGTCGGCTCGTCGTTCCCGTACATGGAATACCTGCCGCAGCCCGGCCAGGCGAAGGGCGTGCAGATCGACGACAAGGCGGATCGGATCGGCCTGCGTTATCCCGTCGAAGTTGGGCTCGTCGGCGACGCCCGCGCGACGCTCGGCGCGCTCTCGCGCTTCGTCGAGCGAAAAAGTGATCGCAGCTTTTTGGAGCAGGCGCAGGCCGGGGCACGCGACTGGTGGGAACTGATGCGGACGCGCGCCATGCGCGACGAGGTGCCCATCAAGCCGCAGCGCGTCGCGTGGGAGTTGTCCGAGTTGGTGTCTGATGACGCCATCATCTCGACCGATTCGGGGACGAACACCGTCTGGGCGGCGCAGTATTTTAAGATGCGCGGCACGCAGAAGTTCAGTTGTTCGGGCACGCTCGCGACGATGGCTCCGGGACTGCCTTACGCGATTGCGGCGAAGATCGCTTTCCCCGAACGGCAGTCAGTCGCCTTCGTCGGCGATGGCGGCTTCACGATGCTGATGGGCGAGTTCGCGACCGCCGTAAAGTACGAACTCCCCATCACGGTCGTCATCATCAAGAACAACTCGCTCGGTCAAATCCGCTGGGAGCAGATCGTCTTCCTCGGCAACCCCGAATATGGCTGCGAGCTGCACGCCATCGACTTCGCACGCTTCGCCGAAGCCTGCGGCGGCGTCGGTATCACAGTCGAGCGCCCCGAAGAGATTCGACCCGCCTTGGCACGCGCACTCGCTTCGGGCAAGCCGACGGTCGTCGAGGTCATCGTCGATGCGAACGAGCCGCCGCTGCCGCCGAAGGCGACCGCCGAGCAGGCCGCACACCTCGCCGAGGCGCTCGCCAAGGGGCAGCCGCAGCGCGGCAAGATCGCGCTCACCCTCTTCCGCGACAAGCTCGACGAACTGTTGTGAGAGGCTGTTAGCTATTAGCTATTAGCTGTTAGCAAAACAAAAGTGAGTCGTAGCCGTCGCCACCGCTGCTGCCAGTTTGTTCTGGCTAACAGCTAACAGCTAACAGCTAACAGCTAACAGCTAACAGCTACTAATATTTTCTCCGTGTCAGAAACAGAGCCCGACGTTCACACGACCGCGGATGTTCACTTGAGCGGCGCGCCCGCAGAGGCGAATGGCTCACGCCCGCGCGTGTCGGCGTTCGCCGCGCTGTGCTTCCGCGACTTCCGCCTGCTGTGGCTGGGCCAGTTCGTCTCGACCACGGGCTCGCAGATGCAGCTCGTCGCGATCAACTGGCACGTCTATCTGCTCGCGCTGCCTCGCGGCCAGCGCCACGCGGCGCTCGCCCTCTCGCTCGTCGGGCTGGTGCGCGTCGTGCCCATCATCCTCTGCTCGCTCGCGGGCGGGGTCGTCGCCGACGCCTTCGACCGCAAGCGGCTCATCCTCATCGCGCAGATCGTGATGCTGCTATCGGCGGGCACGCTCGCCATCATCACGGCGGCGGGGATGACAGAGCTCTGGGTCATCTACCTGCTGACGGCTATCGCGTCCGCTGCGACCGCGTTTGAGAACCCTTCGCGGCAGGCGCTCTTGCCGTCGCTCGTGCCTGCGGAGATTTTGCCGAACGCTGTCAGCCTCGGCTTCATCGCCTTCCAGATCGCCACCGTCTCCGGCCCGCTCCTCGCCGGTCTCGTCCTCGCGGGCTTCGGCCCCGCGCTCGTGTACGGCGTCAACGCCGCCTCGTTTCTCGCGAGCATGACGGCGGTGCTGATGTTGCGCGCGTCTGGGCGCGGCGCGGACGAGGAGGCGGGCAAGGTCTCTTTCGAGGCGCTGCGCGAGGGCTTAAGCTTCGTCTGGCGCACGCCGATCATCGTGCAGACGATGACGCTCGACTTCGTCGCGACCTTCTTCGCCTCGGCGACGGCGCTGCTACCGATCTTCGCCGACCGCGTCGTGACCGGCGGCACGCTCGGCATCGCGGCGCTCGCGAACCCGGCGATCCGGCTCGGCGTCCTCGCCGCCTCCGCGTCGGTCGGCTCGGTCGGCGCTGGTGTAGCCATGACGCGCACGGGCTGGTCGCGCCGCCAGCCGGGCGCGATCGTCGTCGGCGCGGTCGCGGCTTACGGCGCGGCGACGCTCGCCTTCGGGCTCTCACGCTTCTTCTGGCTCTCGTGCCTGATGCTCGCCGTCGTCGGCGCGTCCGACACGGTGAGCACGGTCATCCGCCAGACCGTCAGACAGCTCGTCACGCCGGATCGCCTGCGCGGGCGCATGACCTCGGTCAACATGATCTTCTTCATGGGCGGGCCGCAGCTCGGCGAGTTCGAGGCGGGAGTGCTCGCGGCGGCCATCGGCGCGCCGCTCTCGGTCGTCGTCGGCGGCGTCGGCACGCTCGTCGCCGTCGCGTTCGCCGCCGCGAAGGCGAAGGAGTTGCTCAACTACCGCATCGGTCGCGCGCGAGATGACGATGCGGGCGGCGGCGCGGCGGCTTAGACGAAGGGCGCGGCGGGCGGACGTGCCGCCCACGCGCGGGCGCACCTGCGCACGATTCTCTTGCCACGCGGCGTCGCCCCGCCATAACATGCGCGCGTTTGATCACCGCGAGGAGGCGAGTTCGTTGTGGCTAACGATGGTTCGCAGAGGCGCAAGTTCCCGCGCGTGCACCTGCCGCTCGAAGCGCGTTGGGAGGGGCAGTCCGGCAAGTACGAGGCGCGCGTTGATGAGCTGGGTCTGGGCGGATGCTTCATCGAATCGCTGGGGCAGGTGACGGATGGCGAGCGCATCATCTTTCAGGTGCAGACGCCCGAGGGGCGCTGGCTCGTCCTGCACGGCGAGATCGCCTACCGTCAGCCAGGTATTGGCTTCGGCGTCCGCTTCCTCCCGCTTGCGCCGCCTACCGAGCGGCAGCTCGCCGAGATCATACGCAACGCCGGGGGCGGCATCCTGTGAGCACGCCGCGCGCGGGCGATTGGGGCGCGAGGGACGCGGGTTGGGTGGAAGTTGAGACGAGCCGCCACCACGATCACGTCGTCGCGCACGTCGTCGGGGCGACCGTGCTGGGCTACTTCGTTGCGGACGAGGCGGCGCACCTGCTGCTCGACATAGGCTTCTTCTGGATCATCTACGCCGACGGCGAGATGGGACTCGTCGCCGAGAGCACGACCATCGCCGAGTTGAACGCGAATGATGAGACACGCACGCTCGTCAGGGAAGATGCGGACGCGCTGCGCCGCGACGGCTCCGGCGCACAAGGTCTCTCGTTGATGCGCGCCGCGCCCGCCGGCTGCCTCGTCGAAGAGGTCACGCTCTACGGCAGCGGCGCGCGGCGCAGGCTCGTCGTCCGCGGCGAAGTGTCGGGTCTTGAGATCGAGGGTTCAACTCTAGGCGAGAGAATCGAGATTCATGAGTTATAAGTTTTCGACGGCGATTTACAAACTTAGGATGCGAGGTCTGGAGTGATGATGAATGTGACGACTGCGCGGCAGGAAGGTCGAGCCGCCGGGCTGCCGCTGCGAACGGACGCGGATGCGGGCGATGAGACCGACAACTCACTCGACGGAGCCGCGCGCGACGAGCGCGACTACGTGCGCCAGCGCCTGAGAGGCGAGCTGGGGCGCGAGCCGACGGACGAAGAGCTTAACGAGTGGCTGCGCGAGCACACGGAAGGGTATTGAAAAGGATGAAGGATGAAGGATGAAAGAAAGCATTCGAGTTGAGTGCTTTCTTTCATCCTTCATCCTTTCTCTTACTGTCCTTCGACGATGATCTTGTTGTCGATTGACTTGACGCCGCGGACGCCGTGGGCGAGCTGTTCGGCGTGAGACCTCTGTGCGGCGCTCTTGACGATGCCGT
>JBJMGS010000244.1:0-10762 GCA_045807785.1 Pyrinomonadaceae bacterium | reverse complement strand
TGCCCGACAGCGCCCCGCAGCCGTCCGCACAGCCCGCGGTGGGGGCACCGGGCGCTGCTCCGCCCACGTCCGGCGGGCCCTACGGGCGGAAGTTCGAGCCGACCGAGACGCCGATGCTCCTGCCCGAGACGCTGGAGGTCAGCCCGGACTTGCAGGACGGCAAGTGGTACCCGAACGTCAAGTTCCAGATCGCCTACGCGGGCGAGGCGCGCCCGCGCTACAAGGCCGAGTACTTCCTGCCGACCGGCGCGCTCTGGTTCAGCGAGACGCTGGAGAAGAATTGGGACGGCCCCTTTTACCTGATGCAGAGCGCCTACGATAGCGAGAAGGCCGCCAAGGCCATCCCGACCGAGGGGCTCTTCGGCATCAAGATCACGAACATGCGCGACAACTCGACGGCCTTCCAGGGCAAGTTCAGGATCGCCAAGTTCAAGCAGGATGGCGCGAGCGGCCCGAAGGACGTCGACTACTACGTGGACAACGACTGGGCCCTGCCGATCGGCTACACCAACGTCGACTGGGGCGAGGGTAAGGCTGAACAGGGCGACCCCGGCATCCAGATGTGGTTCAAAGGCGGCATCAAGACCGACGACCTCGAGGCGCGCCTCTTCTATAACGGGAAGCAGATCGCCACGACCGACGAGGGCGGCAGCGTCAACTCCGTCGAACGACGCTTCCCGCAGCACGGGGGCGACAACCCGTCCCTCTTCTGGCAGCTGTTGGAGTTCCGCTGGCAAAGCAAGTTGCTCTTCATCGGCGACGATGAGGTGCGCAACTACAGGACGAACGAGGGCAAGCTCTACATCAACCAGATGCCGGGCGAGTACACGGTCAAGGTCTACTACCAGGGCGAGCAGGTGCGCGAGACGAAGTTCAAAATCGCCGACGGCGACTTCGCCGGCAGCGGCGTCACCCTGCCGAACGGGCTCAAGACCTACAGGGTCATCCTGCCCGTGCGCGTGATGGGCGCTGTCGACAAGTGGAACCCGGCGAGGTCGAAGACCGAGGCCTTCTATGGCAACCCGCCCGCCGGCCTCACACCGTAAGACGAGAGGTGCTGCTCTGATCCTAACAATTAGGGTGACACCCCGCCCGCATCAGTCGAATGTATGCCGTGCGCCCGCATCTGCGTCTGAGCGGCGGACGATGCCTAACGGTTGAGTTGACGCGGCGGCGCGAATTCACGAACGCATCGCCGGACGAATCAAGTTGAGAAACACGCTCCCGCCGCTCGCGCCCGACGATTTATTGGGCTGCTCTTTTCGAGCAAGAGTGAGCAAATCAGGGCGTGGGCCTGGAAGGTCTTCTTACTTCGATCTTCTCGCCCACTTCAATCACCATCAAATCTTCCCCGAACTCCAATGGGCCCGCGTAAGTCTTGCGCGTCGGCGCAAGTAGTTCGCTCTGACCGGCGTCAGGAAGGCAGATGTGCGAATACACGGCGAGTTTGGGCTGCGCGCGCGTGAACACCAGCCCGGCCTGCTCAGGGGTAGTGTGATAGGCAATGATCTTCTTCGCCCTCTCTGGCGGCATGTTTACTCGCTGGAGCGTCTCCGGCACGAACACTTCATGGACCAGCACGTCCACACCTCGAGCATGACGAATTAGATTCTCAGAAACGCGCGTATCACCTGACAAGACGATAGAGTGCCTGGCGTAATCAATGCGATAACCGAATGCCGGCTTGACCGGACCGTGATCCACGTAAAACGCTGTGACCTTCACGCCGCCCTGATCGTAGATCACACCCTCACTTATATCCTTGGCGACGATGAGGGAGCCCTTGCGCGGTGCTCGGTCGTTTTCGGAACGAACCCGAATGTCCGCCTGGTACGCGCGGGTAAGGTGGAACATCATTGTGCGAGTTCCGCGCGGCCCCCACACTTTAAGCGGCACCTGGCGGCTCGGCGCTATGAGCCAGCCCGTCAGCCACACGTCGGGAAAGCCGACGACGTGATCGGAGTGCAAGTGAGTTAGAAAGACTCCCTGCACGTCCGGCCATTTTATGTTGAGCTGTGTCAGACGCTGCAGAGTGCCGCGCCCGGCGTCGAAAAGAAGTTTCTGGTCTCCGGCCTCCACCAGCGTGCTCGGCCCGAAGCGGTTCATGACCGGCGGCGGGCAGCCGGTCCCTAAAAGCGTCACTCTGATGCCCTGTGCTTGCGCTAATGCAGGAGCAATCCCGGCGACAGACAGTGCTCCCAGGAGAATGATCCGAAAAATGGTCGAAACCATCGCGCTCCTTCCTAAATTTGCCGCCCAACGCCCGGCATCACCCGCGCCCCAATTCAACCTCCATGAGAGGCACGCTTCAGGGGGCGTCGGGTGCAGGCCGCGGTTGGGCGGCGCGACAACGTCTCATTAATCTCCGGGGACGGAGATTCTGACCAATTTATTATCCTCGAATAAGAAATCAATACCCTTGAAGACCAAGCGCCGCCAAGGCCCGCCATCATCACCTTCATAATCATGAACGGGCTTACCATAAACTGTAATCACTTGCGCGGCGGACGACTCCCACCCAATGCCCTTCGAGGTCTTCCCCCGGAAAGTGGCGAACTGTCGGTACAGCCGTTGCTTATTAAAGAAGTAGATGGCACGGACTTGATCTCCCTTGCCGGAGAAAGAGACCTGTATGCCCGCGGCAGGGTAGTCAACGTAATATACGTCGCCATACCTCCTGGCCTCTGGCTGCTTGCCCAGTTCTTCATCAACCAGCGCTCTCGGTGCGCCGAGCGTGATTTCCCCCCAGCCGTTCCCGGCGACGATGTCTGCCCCGGCATTATCTTGTAGAGGCCCGGCCGACAGGAAAGCAGGAGGCAGGGTCAGCAGTAGAACTACTAAGAAAGGTTTCATTGCTTTCTTCCTCATCATCTTAGGATTCAAGCGAACAGCCCGACGCCGGGCAGCAGCGGCGCCCCCGTTCAACGTGCTTGAGAGAAATCCTATGGCGCGAGTCCGCCGCACGCCTTTGTCGGGCGGTGCGTCGGGGGTAGCTCTTCTCGCCGGATTATGGAGACGGACGGCGGCTTGAATTGTCCAGATATGCCTTGATCGGTCGGAGCTGTTTCAAGGGGACGAAAAACCCGTCACTCTCCGTATCTGAGTTGAACCAAATCCCGTAGACGCCCTGCGAGATGAATTGTTCGAGGTAGTCTATGATGTTGTCCGTCGGCACGCTTAAGATCGAGACATTCTCTTCGCCGGTAGCATCCTTCTCCATCAGATTGTTCTCCCGCGCGAAGCGCAGCAGACGATCCGTGTCGGTGAACGCCCGGATCATGTACTGCCCGTCGGCCGTCTGCGCGTCCTTGGCGATATACGGGTGAACGTCGGGGAATTTGCCGCGGGCGATGAAATGCCATTCCCGCAGCGCGAAAGCCTGTCCGAAAAGATTCGACTGATCTTTTATCGCGCCGCTCTCGGTTGCTTTTCGTGCTAAGGCGTCGAAATCTGCTTCGCCCGTCATCTTAGAAGGAGTTCCTTTCGTCGCGGGAGACGCCTTTCGGATTGTGCTGCCGTCGGGGCGCTTTACCTGTCCCTCGTGTTCCGGCGCCAAACACAGGACCAGAAACATTACCGACAGAACGCCAGCGAATGATCTTCTCATGGTCATCATCTCCTTCACCTGTCAGCCCAACTATTATTCAACGGCAGCAGTCGCCAGGAGAATACGCAACATTACGATGTGATCAACATCAATGAGGCGATCACTACGGGAATCACCCGAACCATTCGGAGCGGTAAGCCACCCACCAGCTCAGGGCGAGGATCGGGATGGTCGCGACGAGCCCCCACACGAGCGGCAGGACGATGTCGGCGACGAGCCCCAGCAGGATGAACGTGATCCAGAAAACTTTACGCTCCATGCGTTGAACCTCGCCTTCATTTCATGAAAACGGACAGGTGCGTCAGCGCGACGAACTTTACTTAGTGGCGGGTTTGGTCAACCCCTGCGCTTCCAGCCAGTAGTAGAACTCGTCGATCCAGTGATCGCTCGTCGTGCCCTGCTTCCGCATGCCGAAGCCGTGGCCGCCCGCGCTGAAAACGTGCGCCTCGGGGTTGTTGCCTGCGGATTTCAACGCGTCGTAAAACCTGTGCGCGGTGTCGCGCGCGACCGCATCGTCCTGCGCCCACGCGAGAAATGTGGGCGGCAGTTTTGCCGGAACATTTGGCATGACGCCGAACGGGCCGCCGTAGATAGGCGCGACGAAGTTTGGGCGCGCGGCCGCGTCCCGTTGGAGTAGCGCCCCGCTCGCCACCATCGCGCCCGCAGAGAAACCGAGAAAGCCGACGCGGTCGGGAGCGACGCCCCATTCGGCGGCGTGCTGGCGGACGACCTTGACGGCTTGAATCCCGTCGGCGATGCCGTACTGGCCGGCTTCGTCCATGTTCAGGTCGGCGGGGATTCCTTCCCCGCGCTTTTCAATGATGCGGTATTTGAGGACGAAGGCGGCGATGCCCCTGCTCTGAAGCCAGCGCGCCACGTCGCGTGCTTCCAGATCAATCGCCAGCGCCACGAAAGCTCCGCCGGGGGCGATGATGACGCCTGTGCCGGTGGCTTTGCTTCGCTCCGGCAGGTAAGCCGTCAGGGTCGGGGTCACCACGTTGAAGACCACGGTTCCGAGCGGAGTGTTCTCAATCACGCGCTCTTTCTGCGTCCACGTCTCGGAACCCGGAGCGACGCCGGGCCAGATGTTCAACGTCTGCGCGCGGCAGCACGACGCCAGAAAGATCGTGAAGGCGATGGCGCGAGTCATGACGAAAGAGGTTCGCCGCATGTTGGTCTCCTCACTTCCGTGTTCTGTCGAGCGTCCCGGCGCTTCAGGTTTCGTCCTCACTCCCCGGCGCGCGCCGGTCGGTGACGGTTCAGTTTCGTCTCGGCGGCGGCTCGACGTAGAAGGGCGGCGGGAGCATCCCGTCGAGGCATGAGGTGTCGAGGCCGGCGACGCTAGCGCGCTGCAAGAAGTCGAGCGTCACGCGGTCGAGGCATTCGATGTTGGACAGTCCGACGGGGACGTGCGCGTGGTGGCGTATGACGACGTTTCTACCCTGCGGGAAATGCGACGCGACCTCCGCGCCCCACGCGGGCGGCGTCACAGGGTCCATGTAGCCGGAGAGGACGAGCACGGGCGCGTTAGACGCGACGGGCTGCTCGTAGCCCGCGGGCAGCGTGGCGCGTCGCCACGAGCGGCAGGCGCGTCGCTGCTGCCGGACGCGGTAGTCGCCGAAGAACGTGTCGCGGCTGACGCGCTCGGCTTCGCGTAGATCGATCAGCGGAACGTCTTCGGCGCAGGTGACGGACAGATACATCCCGTCGGCGATGGAAAAGTCTGACGCGGCGGGCGCGGGCGCGTCGCTGACCGTCATCTTCAGGAAGGGCGCGAAATCGCCCACGGCGGCGCGGTGGATGACGTAGGGCAGGCGGCGCGCGCCCGCCGGGTCGTACATCTGGCTGCGCAGCTTCTCGGCGAACACGTCGCGGCGAATCGTGATCGAGACCTCGCGCTTCGACGTGGGCAGCACATACTTCACGCGCGCCGGACGCCGACCCAGCTTCTCCAACAACTCGCCCAACTCTTCACGCGCGCGGGGGTACGCCCCTTGGCAAGCGGCGTCCGCGGCGCACTCTGCGAGCAGGAGCAGCATGGTACGCTGCGCGCTCGGCGCGTGATACATCGGCAGACGGCTGTAGGTCGGTGCGACGCCGAGGAGCACGGCGGCGCGGACGCGCTCTGTGTGCTGTCGCATGTACACGAGCGCGGCGCGCGTGCCATAGGAGAGTCCGATCAGGTTGATGCGGTCGTAGCCGAGCCACGCGCGCACGTCGTCGAGGTCGTCCATCGCCGCTGGCGTCGTGTACTGCGTGAGGTCTGCGACGCGTTCGAGTTTCCGGCGACACGCGCGGACGTACGCGACCGGGTACATCTCGCCGAGGCGTCTGCTCGATGCGTCCTCGTCGCAATCGAGCGGGTTGGACGCGCCCGTGCCGCGCTGATCGACGAGCACGACATCGCGCCGTCGCCGGTACTCCTTCAACTCGGTCGCGTACCAACGCGCCTGCGCCGTCGCGGCGAGGCCGGGGCCGCCTTGCAGATCGAAGAGCGGCGCTTCCCGCGCGCCCGGTTCGAGCGCGGGGAGGACGACCACGTTGAGAACGATCTTGCGACCCGCACGGCGTTGCCGGTTCTCGAACACCGGCAGCTTGCCGCACAGCAACTCTTCGTCTACGCCGGGAACGTGACACGGCTTGAGCGGGGACGCGACCGAGGATTCAACGGCAGAGGTGCGCCCCTGCCGCGCAGGCGCGGGCGCGACGGACACGCCGAGCCACAGGGCGGAGAGCGCGGCGCAGAGTGCGATGCGGCGGCGGAGTTTCAGCATACGATTTCGCCGCCGCAGATTCCCACAAACATCACCTCCGTGTCGAGCGCAGCGTGATCTCCGTGCCACGCGGGAGCGAGAGATCGTCGCGTCCCTGCGCGTACACCGAGCCGACGCCCGCCCCCGCGCCGACGCCCGCGCCGATGGCCGCGCCCTTGCCGCCGCCCGCAATCGCGCCGATGAGCGCGCCCACCGCCGCGCCGATGGCCGCGCGCTCCATCGTGCGATCACTCTGGCTCGTGCCCGACTCGACATTGCCGCGCGCCTCGTTATCAACACGCACGTTGTCGCCGCCCGCAGGGCGCACGTCCTCGATGTTACCGGCGAAGTCCGCCGCGCGACCGTCGGGCAAAACGATCCGTGTGAACTCTAAGGTCATCCCGGCGCGACCCGCAAAGGGGCCGCCGCGGTCGAGACGCGCGACGCGCCCCTCAATCGTCGCCCCGGCGAAGGCGGCGGGCGCGCGCACCGTCAGCGTAAACGGATCGCCAACGCGCGTGTGCTCTGTGTCGAGGTCCTCATTGAGCGTGCCGACGAAACTCGTGTTCTCGCCGATGCGAAAGCTCGTGTCTCCGGCGTCGGCGGGCGCGGGCGGCGGCACGCGCGGGCGGATGACGGGCGGCTGCTGCGCGGGCGACACGCGGGCGTCCGCGGGCGGTGTCCAACGTGGCTGCGGCTGCGGCTGCTCTGCGCGCGGCGGCTCGTTATTGCGTGCGCGCTCGCCGGTGGCAGCGGGCACGGGCTCGCCGTAGATGTTGAAGCGCGCCACCTGCGAGACGCGCTCGTAAACACTCTGCACAACGACGGGCTGATTCAGGCGCGGCTCGTAGATGCGCCGCGTGACGCGCAAGCGCCGTCCCGCTTCGACCGCGTCGAAGTTGACCGAGAACTCGTCGTCGGCGCTGCCGCGTGAGCTGATCATCAGCGAGTCGCCATAGACGGCGGCGCGCGTGTGCACGGTGTGGCCGTCCGCCGCCTGCTCGGTGTAGGTCTGGCCGTCGGCGTCGAAGCTGATGCGCGGCGAGCGCGTGGAGGCGATGTCGAAGGTGCGCCCGCGACGCTGGATGGCGATCTGCGGCGGCGAGTTCAGGCGCGCGGCAAGATCGTCGAGCACGTCGCGCTGCGCGTCGGGCGGCAGGCTCGCCGCGACGCGACGCGCGATCTGCGCCGGGTCTGCGCTCGCGCGCTCGTCGAGCCGATAGAGTCCTGTCAGGCGCGCATCGGCGGCAGTCGTGGCCGGGTTGGTCGCGGGCGCGGTCTTCGTCGCCGTCGCCGTGCGCGGGGCGGGCTTCGTCGTCCGACGCGGTGTCGGCTTCGGTGCGGTGCGCCGCTGCTGCGCGCTCGTCGCGGGCGCGAGACACGTGAGCGAGCAGGCGAGCGCGGTTGTCAAAATCTTCCTCACGAGGTACATCGGTTTATCCTCCGGCACTGTGGAATCCGCAAACTCTTCGGCGAGCCGTGGCGCGCGCACGCAGCGGCGCGAGAGACTCGGCGCGGGGGAAGCATCGTGTACGGGGAACGTGGGGTTGGGTAGAGATTAAGGTGAAGGGCGGCAATCGCGCAAGAGTCGCGGGTCTTCGGGCGCAGGACGGCGAGGCATCGCGTGCGTCCGTCGCCGGGCGAACGGTCGGCGAGAATGAACAAACGTACAGTGCGGCGCGTATGAACTGACTGAGATGAACAACGCACAGACCGACGCCCCAACCCCGCGGAAGCCGCTCCGGCTCTTGCCCGGCGTGGTCATCGCGATACTACTGTTGCTGGTCAGGTTCGCACTCCCCGCCATCGCGCCACAGGCCATCATGATCGCGATGATCGGCGAAGTGGTCGGCGCGTTGGCCATCGTCTTATGGTGGCTCTTCTTCAGCCGCGCACCGTGGGCTGAGCGCGTGGGTGCGCTCGTCGTGATGATCGTCGTGCTAGTGGCGACGAAGCGCGTCGTCCACGCCTCGATTGCCGGGGGCGCGATGGGGATGCTGCTCTTCATGATCGCGATCCCGGTGCTGTGCGTCGCCCTCGTCGCGTGGGCGGTCGCCACACGCCGCCTCTCTGCCGCGCCGCGCCGACTGGCGTTGGTCGCCACAGCCGTCTTCGCGTGCGGCGTGTTCACGCTCATCCGCACCGGCGGGCTCACCGCCGACGCCGGTTCCGACTTTCATTGGCGATGGACGAAGACGCCGGAGCAGCGGCTGCTGGCCCAAGCCGGCGACGAGCCGCTCGCGACCGCCACGCTCCCGTCCGCCCCCGAAGCGGGCAACGCGGGAGACGACTGGCCGGGCTTCCGCGGAGCCAACCGCGACGACGTCGTGCGCGGCGTGCGGATCAAGACCGACTGGTCTGCGTCGCCGCCCGCAGAGATGTGGCGTCGCCCCGTCGGGCCGGGCTGGTCGTCGTTCGCCGTGCGCGGCGGGCTCATCTACACGCAGGAGCAGCGCGGCGACGAAGAGATCGTCTCCTGCTACGACTTAAAGACCGGCAAGCCCGTGTGGCGACACGGCGACGCGGCGCGCTTCTGGGAATCGAACGGCGGCGCGGGCCCGCGCGCGACACCGACCATCAGCAACGGTCGCGTCTATACGCTCGGCGCGACCGGCATCCTGAACGTGCTCGACGCCGCGACCGGCGCCGTCGTCTGGTCGCGCAACGCCGCCACAGACACCGGTGCGAAACTCCCCGGCTGGGGCTTCGCCGCCTCGCCTCTGGTGGCGGGCGATCTGGTCGTCGCCGCTACGTCCGGCTCACTCGTCGCCTACAACCTCGCCGACGGCAACCCGCGCTGGCTCGGCCCACGCGGCGGCGCGAGCTACAGCTCGCCGCAGGCGTTGACCATCGACGGCGTGGCGCAGGTGCTGCTGCTAAGCGTGACGGGCGCAACCAGCGTCGGGCTGGCGGACGGGAAACTTCTCTGGGAGCACGCGTGGTCGGCGTGGCCCGGCGTCCCGATCATTCAACCGGCGGTCGTCGCGGGCGGCGACGTTTTGCTGAGCGTCAGCGACAGCAGTGGTGTGCGCCGCCTCTCGGTCGCGCGCGGAGCCGACGGGTGGAAAGCCGCGGAGCGCTGGACGTCGGAAGACCTGAACCCGTACTTCAACGACTTCGTCGTCCACAACGGCTACGCCTACGGCTTCGACGGCGACGTGCTGTCGTGCATTGATCTGTCGGACGGGAAGGGGAAGTGGAAGGGCGGGCGCTATGGACACGGGCAGCTCGTCGCGTTGTCAGACGAGGACTTGCTGCTGGTGCAGACGGAGACGGGTGAGTTGGCGCTCGTCAAGGCGTCCCCCGAACAGTTCACGGAACTCGCACGCTTCCACGCCCTCGAAGGCAAGACCTGGAACCATCCCGTAATCGTCGGCGACGTACTGCTCGTGCGCAACGACCACGAGATGGCCGCCTTCCATCTGTCACCCGCCGACCGTTGACGCGGAGCTAAACCCCGACGACCACGCGACTGTGAGGTGCTGGCGAGTTTTCCACTTCACTCGACGGTGACGGACTTGGCGAGGTTGCGCGGCTGATCGACGTCGCAGCCGCGTCGCACGGCGATGTGGTAGGCGAGCAGTTGGAGCGGGATGACGGCGATGACGGGCGAGAGCAGGTCTGAAGACTCCGGGACTTCGATCACGCGGTCGCAAGAGGCGCGCGACATCTCGTCGCCTTCGTTCAGGACGCCGATGACTACGCCCTCGCGTGCCTTCACCTCGACGATGTTTGAGTGCGTCTTCTCGTAGCGCAACTCTGAAGCCTCGTTGCCCTTCTCCTTCGTGTTGATGACGACGACGGGGAGCCGCTCGTCGATCAGCGCGTTCGGCCCGTGCTTCATCTCGCCCGCCGGGTAACCTTCCGCGTGGATGTAAGAAATCTCTTTTAATTTAAGCGCGCCTTCGAGCGCGACGGGGAAGTTGATGCCGCGCCCCAGGTAGAGGAAGTCCGTCGAGCGATGGAACTCGCGCGCCAGCTCTTCGAGGTGATCAGACTCGCTCAAGAGCCGCTCGATCTTGACGGGCAGCTCCGCCAGTTGCTGCGCGTGATACTTCGCCTCCTCAGTGGAGAGCGTGCCGCGCAGGTTGCCGAGGTGGAGGGCGAACAGGTAGAGCGCGATCATCTGCGACGTGAACGCCTTGGTCGAGGCGACGCCGATCTCCGGCCCCGCGTGCGTGAGGATCGTGCCGTCCGCCTCGCGCGTGATCATCGAGCCCTGCACGTTGCAGATCGAGAGCACGCGCGCGCCGCGCTCTTTCGCCCCGCGCAAGGCGGCGATGGTGTCGGCGGTCTCGCCCGACTGCGAGATGACGACGAGCAGCGTCCGTTCGTCGATGACCGGATCGCGGTAGCGGAACTCCGAGGCGTAATCCACTTCGACGGGCACGCGCGCGAGTTG
>JBJMGS010000243.1:0-1737 GCA_045807785.1 Pyrinomonadaceae bacterium | reverse complement strand
GTGATGGCCCGCGTCGTGACGCGCGCCGTGCGCGGCGTACCGGTAGTCGTCTCCTTCTGCGGCTCTGACCTGCTCGGCGAAAAGCTGTCACGCGCGGACAGGCGACTCTCCGCCTGGCTCGGCGTGTGCGCCTCGCGCTCGGCGGCGCGGCGCGCGGACGGCGTCGTCGTCAAGTCGGCGAACCTGTGCGCGGCGCTGCCGAAGGGGCTGCCCGCGCGCAAGATCAGGATCGTCCCGAACGGCGTCGATCTCGAACGCTTCCGGCCGCTCGACAGGGCCGAGTGCCGCGCGCGGCTCGGCTGGGACGAGCGCGCGTTCCACGTCCTCTTCCCCGCCAACTCCGGCAACGCCGTCAAACGCCCGTGGCTCGCGCGCGCCGCGCTCGACGCGTTGCGCGCGCGCGGCGTCCGCGCCGAGCTGCACCACCTGAGCGACGTCCCACACACCGAAGTGCCCGTGTGGCTCAACGCCTCGGACGCGCTGCTGCTCACCTCGCGGCACGAGGGCTCTGCGAACGTGATCAAGGAAGCGTTGGCCTGCGACGTGGCCGTCGTCTCCGTGGACGTCGGCGACGCGCGCGAGCGGTTGACCGGCGTCGCGGGCTGCCACGTCGCCGCGCCCGACGCCGCGGAACTCGCGCGCACGCTCGCGCTCGTACACGACGGCCCGCGCCGCGTCGAGGGCCGCGCGGCCGTCGCCGCGCTCTCCATCGAAGCCGTCGCGCTGCGCCTCAGAGAGTTTTACGAAGAGCTGCTGTCGCCGCTCGCCGCGCCCCGTCTGTCCTCCGAACCTCCACGAGCGCGGGCCGGATCGGGCACGGCCGCCGCCGCGCCTTCGGGCTGATCGTTCAGCCTTTGCCCCTCAGTTCAACTCAACGCCGTTTCCGTTTACACGAACCATGAGCCAAGCCATCGACAGTGTCGCGGCCAAAGCGCCGCACGCCCCCGCGCCACCTTCTCACGCCGAGTCGGAGAATTTCCTGCCTTTCGCGCTGCCGGACATCGGCGAGGAGGAGATCGCCGAAGTCGTGGACTCGCTGCGCTCGGGCTGGCTGACGACCGGCCCGAAGGCGCGCCGCTTCGAGCGCGAGTTCGCGGAGTTCGTCGGCGGCGGCGTGGAGGCCGTCGCCATCAACTCGGCCACGGCCGGGCTCCACCTCGCGCTCGAAGCGGCCGGCGTCGGCCCCGGCGACGAGGTGATCACAACGCCCTACACGTTCACGGCGACGGCCGAGGTCATCCGCTACCTCGGCGCCGATCCGGTCTTCGCCGATGTCGATCCGTTCACCCTCAACATCGATCCCGCGAAGGTCGAAGCCGCGATCACCGAGCGCACGCGGGCCGTCGTGCCCGTCCACTTCGGCGGGCTTGCCTGCGAGATGGAAGAACTGCTCGGCGTCGCGCGCGCGCACGATCTGCGCGTCATCGAAGACGCGGCGCACGCGCTGCCGGCAACCGCGGGCGGCGCGCTCGTCGGCTCGCTCCAGACGGACGCGACCGTCTTCAGCTTCTACGCGACGAAGACGATCACGACCGGCGAGGGCGGCATGATCACGACGCGCGACCGCGCGCTCGCGGAACGCTGCCGCGTCATGCGACTGCACGGCATCGACCGCGACGTGTTCGACCGGTACACGTCGCACCGCCCGGCATGGAGCTACGACGTCGTCGCGCCCGGCTTCAAGTACAACCTGACAGATTTGGCCGCCTCAATCGGCATACACCAGTTGCGCAAGGC
>JBJMGS010000242.1:0-16820 GCA_045807785.1 Pyrinomonadaceae bacterium | reverse complement strand
GCGCGGAGTTGTTGCAGGCGGTGGCGGAGAGCGCGGAGGTCAACGAGAAGTTCTACAAGCAGGCGTTTGTCACGATGGAGTACTTCGGGTACTTGAGGCGAGACCCGGAGGACTGTCATCTGCCGCAGAACTGGTTTGGGAGTGACCCTTCGGGGTGCGGCTACATCTTCCACAACAACCGGTTCCAACTCGTCGCCGACAAGGACTTCTTAGAGAACACCATCGTCCGTGGCTTTATCGAGTCACCCGAGTATAGGGGACGCTTCGGCAACAACTGAAGCGCGTCGGCTAGTCTCTCAGAGATAGCAGAGAGGGGGTCGGAACACACGTTCCGACCCCCTCTTCATTTCCCGCACGCGACTTGGTCTTACTCGATGTCTTACTTGATGCGTTCGTCCTTCTCGATGATGCCGTCGCGGATCGAGATGACGCGGTGCGCGCGCTCGGCGATGTCGTGCTCGTGCGTGACGACGATGATCGTGTTGCCCTCGGCGTGGAGTTTCTCGAAGAGGTTCATGATCTCGATGCTGGTGTGCGAGTCGAGCGCGCCCGTCGGCTCGTCCGCCAGCAGCAGCGACGGGTGGTTGACGAGGGCGCGGGCGATGGCGACGCGCTGGCGTTGACCGCCGGAAAGCTCGTTCGGGCGGTGCGTCATGCGGTCGGTGAGTTCGACCGCGGTCAGCGACCGTTTCGCCATCTCGTGCCGCTCCGCCGAACTGATGCCCGCGTAGATGAGCGGCAGCTCGACGTTGTGCAGGGCCGTGGCGCGCGCGAGCAGGTTGAAGGTCTGGAAGACGAAGCCGATCTCCTTGTTGCGGATGCGCGCCAGTTCGTCGTCGTCCATCTCGGAGACGAGCTTGGAGTTGATCCAGTACTGCCCCTGCGAGGGCGTGTCGAGGCAGCCGATTAAGTTCATCAGCGTCGACTTGCCCGACCCGGAAGGCCCGATGATGGCGACGTACTCGCCGCGCTCGACCTCGAAGGAGACGCCGCGCAGCGCGTGCAACTGCTCCTCGCCCATCTGGTAGGTGCGCCAGATGTCGCGCATCGAGATGAGCGCCGAGGGCGCATCACCAGAGCGCGCGACGACCGCCTCGCGCTCGACCGGCGCTTCGGCGGTCGAGGCAGTCTCTGTCAGTGTCGTGCTCATGTCTTACTTAGCCTCGCTCGCGTTCGCGTTGCCGCCGCCGGGACGCCCCGTTGACTTCTTGACCGTCGCGCCGTCCTTGAGCGTGCGCATGACGCGCGATGGACCCGTGATGACTTCCTGACTCTCTTTGAGACCGCTCGTGATCTCTATCTCGGATTCGCCCGCGATGCCGGTCTCGACCGGGATGAACTTAACCTTGCCGTTCTCGACGACGTACACGCCCTTCACGTCCTTCGGCTTCTCGCCCGTAGGTTGCGGCGTCGGCGCCCCGCCCTTGGCGGAAGAGGGCGTCGGCGTCGGCGCGGGCTTCTCGATGACGGCTTGCAGCGGCACGGCGATGACGTTCTGCTTCGTCTTCGTCGTGATGACGGCGGTCGCGGTCATGCCCGGTCTGAGAGAGTTCCACACGTCGTCGGGAATCTTCGACTTGTCGAGTTCGATGACGACGCGAAACTCCTTCGCCTCCTGGTTGTTGATGCGGTTGTTCAGCCCGCCGCCCGTCGTGTCGCTCTTGGCGACGGCGAGCGGGTTCTTCTGCGAGACTTTGGCGTCCAGTTCCTTCTCGCCCGTCGCGTCAACCTTGATCTTGACCGCCTGCCCGATCTCGACTTCCTTGATCTCGGTCTCATCGACATTGACCTCGACGTTGATCGCGCTCATGTCGGCGATCGTCATCAAGGGCGTCGTCTGGAAGTTGGCGAGCGCGAACTGACCCTCGCGCGCCGGGATATCGGCCACGACGCCCGTCAGCGGCGAGATTTGCGTCGCCTTCGAGCGCTGCGAAGTCTGGCCGCGCAGGAAAGCCTGCTGCTGGTTGGCGCGCGCCTCGGAGGTTTTCGCGCTGACCTCGGCGCTCTTCACGCCGTTCTGCGCCTCCTGCACGGCGACCTTCTGCTGGTTGAGCCGCGCCTTCGCCTCTTCGACCGCGATCTTCTGCTGCTGCAACTGCGCCTGCGCCGTGCGCAGCGCGACCTGCGCCTGATCGAAGCGGTCGCGGGCCGCGTCGTACTCCGAGCGCGAAGAGACGCCGGCCTCGACCAGATCGCTCTGCCGCTTCAGCTCGCGCTGCGCCGTCTTGAGATCGACGTTGGCGCGATCCACGGTCGTCTGCGTCGTCACGACCTGCTGCTGCGCGGCGGCGAGCGAAGCCTCCGTCGCGTTTAAGCCCTGCTGCGCCTGCTGCACGTTCGTCTGCGCGGTGATGATCTGCTGGCGCGCGCTCTGCACGTCCGAGTAGGACGCCTGCACGGCGGCGGCCTGCGCCTCCTGGCTCGATTGCAACTGCGTCGGGTCGAGGCGGACGAGCGGCTGCCCGGAGGTCACGGCGTCGCCCGCCTTGACGAAAATCTCCTCGATGCGACCCGACACCTCGCTCGTCAGGTTGATGAACTTGACGGGGCGTATCTCGCCCGAGGCGGTGACGGTCGAGCGCAGCTCCGGCTTCGTCGTGACCTTGACGACCGTCACTTCGGGCTCGTCCTTGCCGCCCGCCAGCAAGCTGATGACGACCACGAGGGCGATGACGGCGACCGCGGCGACCGCGATGATGATCTTTTTCTTTCGGCTCAGAGCCATGTCTGAAAACTTCCTTTATCGTTGGAGGGTGAAATTATTTCGTCGGGACACTGCGTCGGGGCGAGCCATGATTTTCGCGCAACACGCCCCGGAAGCCAAGCCGCCAGCCGCGCCTCGCGTGCCGCCTCGCGCCGCCACACCTTCTACGTCCGCAGTCGTCGGACAGTTTCAAAAGAGCGTCAATCGTGAATCGTGAATCGTCAGAGAGCGCCCGGCGCTACGCGATTTACGACTCATCGTGCTTACCGCGACCGCCGATTTAACGATTCACGATTTACGATTCACGATTGACGCCCTTTCGCGCTACAATTAAGAACGTTTTCGCGGCGGCATCCGTTAACAGTCGCGGCCAGTTTATTTGATGACGGGAAGGCGGCGCCGGGTGCTCTACTCACGCGCCGCGCGCGCCCGCAGGCGAGTTCAGAAGGGGCGAACCCCATGATCATCTGTCAGAGTTGCCGTGCGGAGAACTGGGACGGCGCGCAGTTCTGCGACGAGTGCGGGAAGCCTCTGCCGCGCACCGGCGCCTACGCGCGCGCGCAGAGTTTCAAGCCGCCGAGCGAACAGGAATCGCGCCCGCCGGAGCCGCGTACGCCCGCAGTTGGCGGCGCGGGCAATAATAGTGCGCCGGGCGTCAATAATAATGCGTCGGGCGTCGCGGGCGCGCCGAACGCCGCGCCGGGCGGCGAGAACGGCAGCCGCGCGGTCTTGAGTTTCCCGGAGCCGTCCGCGCCCGTGGGGCCGAGCGTGCGCGCGGGCGCAGGAGGAGGGGCCGCCGCGGGCACCGACGCGCGGCGCACGAGCGTCAAGGCGCACGCGCGGCTGACGATCAACCGCGGTCGCGCCGCTGGCAAAGAGTTCCCCGTCCACGAGGACGAGGCGTACATCGGTCGTTGGGACGCCGACAGCGGCATCTTCCCCGATGTCGATCTCGACGCCGACGACCCCGAGGCGAAGGTCTCGCGCCGCCACGCGAGGATTACGCGGCGCGGCGAGCAATACTTCATCGAAGACCTCGGCTCGACCAACGGCACGTTCATCAACCGCGGGCGGCGGCTGCTCCCCGGCGACCGCCAGCCCTTAAACGACGGCGACGAGATCATCATCGGCAAGACGTTTTTGAGATTCCAGATTGTGAAATAGCTGTGAGCGATGAGCCGTTAGCTTTTAGCCAGACCGAAGGGCTAACAGCTAACAGCTAACAGCTAACAGCTAACAGCTTCCCATGCCTTCCTGCCCACAGTGCGGCGCGAATATCGACCCAATGGATCGCTTCTGCGGCGACTGCGGGACGCCGCTCGCGGCTCAAGACCCGGCGTCGGGCGCGTCGGCGGGCGAGCGCGTCTCGTCGTCGCTGCTCGAATCATCCACACCTCAACTCGCGTCGCCTGATCCCGATCCTTCGGCGTCGCCTGAGTCCGCGCCGCTCGAAGCCGAAGCTGCGGCGACCGGCGGAGCGTCGTCGTCATCCGCCGTCGCGTCGTCGGTCGTCGCCGGTTCGTCGGGCGAGGGCGCGGCGATGGCGCGCGCGGTCGAGTCGGCGGGGCTCTCGAACTCGACGCCGCTCGCGGCGGACGATGGCGCAACGGATGAGAGCGCGGCGGCGGCAGCGAACGAGGTGGGTGAAGCGGGCGAGGTGGAGGCCGTGGGCGGGCGCGACTCACAGTCCGCAGTCGGGACGGGCGAGGTCGAGTCTGCGCCGCGTGTGACGGGCGGGCGCGAGCCGCGCGCGAGTGTCTCGGTCGGCATGGGCGATCAGTCGGGCGTTGAAGGGGCTGCGCGTGGGGCTGCGGGCGGAGGCGTGGGCGCGACGTTGAACACGGCGGGCGCAGAGGCTTCGTCGTCAGCGACTTCGCGCCCGGGCGCGACCGTGCGCGGCGGCGCGACCGGCGGCGGGCGGCGCTCGATGACGAAGCCACTCGATCCGGGGACGATGCTCTACTCGCGCTATGAGATCGTGCGGCGCATCGGCGGCGGCGGGATGGGCGCGGTCTATCTCGCCAAGGACAGGAACCTCGGCGATCAGCCGCGCGCCGTCAAGGAGATGATCCAGCAGAACATCGACGAGTCGCAGCACGAGAAAGCCGTCAACGACTTCCGTCGCGAGTCGATGCTCCTCTCCTCGCTCGAACACCAGTCGATCCCGACTATCTACGACTACTTCTACGACGACGCGGCGGCGCGCTTCTACCTCGTCATGAAGTACATCTCCGGCGGCGACTTCCTCGCGCGCCTGAGGAACGCCCCCGGCGGACGCCTCGACGAGAAGACCGTCACCGACTGGGCTTGTCAGGTCGCAGACGTCCTCCACTACCTGCACAAGCAGAACCCGCCGATCATCTACCGCGATCTCAAACCAGCGAATCTGATGATCGACGGCAACTCGGGGCGCGTCATGCTGATCGATTTCGGCATCGCGCGCTGGGTGCAGAAGGAAGAGAAGGGCGTCACGGCGGTCGGCACGATGGGCTACGCCCCGCCTGAGTTGTTCAGCGGCAAGGTCGAGCCGCGCTCGGACATCTACTCTTTAGGCGCGACGATGTTTCACCTGCTGACCGGCGCCGATCCGCAGGACAACCCGCTCTTGATCTTCGACTTCAACAAGAACCCGCGCCCGCGCCAGATCACGCCCGCCCTCTCGAACGAGATGGAGGCGATTCTGATGCGCAGTGTCGAGTACAAGCCGGAGAACCGCTTCCGCTCGGCGGCGGAGATGCGCGACGTGCTCTCCGATCACCTCGACAAGCTGCGCGCCGGCCAGGTGACTTACGGCGCGGCGCACGCCAGCCAGAACGCGAACTTGAAGACCATGCAGGTCGAGATGGTCTATTGCGGCTTCTGCGGCGGTCGCATCGCGGCGGACGACGTGTACTGCGCGCACTGCGGCCAGCGCCAGCCGATGGCGGTCGCCAGCGCCGCCCTGCGGCACGCGCGCGCCACCGCCAAGCTCGTCGTGATGGGCACGACCGAACTCGACTCGTCGTTCCTCTTGCAGAAGGACACGAGCCTCGTCGGCAGGAGCGATCCGCACTCGAACATCTTCCCCGAAGTCGATCTCTCGCGCTTCGACCCCCAGACGAAGGTCTCGCGTCGCCACGCGCGCATCTTCCGCAAGGGCGACAACTACCTCGTCGAAGACTTGGGGTCTGTGAACGGCACGGTCATCAACGACACGCTTCGCCTCGCCCCGCACCAGCCGCGCGCCCTTGAGAGCGGCGACAAGCTGCGCCTCGGCGAGACGACGTTACATTTTTTGATTGGATAGCTGTGAGCCCACTAGCTGTTAGCTATTAGCTATTAGCTATTAGCTCTCAGCCGGAAGCAAACAGCTCTCGACCGATGACGCAGCCGATTTTTAGTTTGGCTAACAGCTAAACGCTAACAGCTAACAGCTAACAGCTAACAGCTACTCATGAGCAGCATCGAACAGGCAGGGCGGATCGAGCCGGGGGCGCGTCGCGCGTCGCGCGCCGTCACGGCTCAGGCCGCGAGGGAGACGCGCGTCCACGAACGCGCGCCGTTCTCGCTGCGCTGCGGGGCGCTTCTGATCGACTACACGGTCGTCGCGGCCATCGTCGCCTGCGCGACCCTGCTCGCGCGACTCTTCAGCGGGCGCTCGACCGCCGACACGGCGCTGAGCGCCGGGCTGATCGTCGCGGCCATCGTCGCCGTGCTCGATCTCGTCGTGCTGCCCGCGTTCTCAGGGCGCACCGTCGGCAAATGGGCGACGGGCTTGCGCGTTGAGCGCAGGGACGGCGAGCGCCTGGGGTTCGGGCGCGCCTTGCTGCGCCACACGGTCGGCTACTTCGCGTCGCTCGCGACGCTCGGCCTGGGCTTCCTCCTGGCGGCGCTCAGCCGTGAGGGGCGCGCTTTGCACGACCTGATCGCGGGGACGGTCGTCGTGCGCGAGTGAGTCGCGGCGCGCGGGGCAGCGAATCCCGACTCGCGTCGCCCATCCCGTTGAGACGATGACGAAGACTTGTCCCAGTTGTGGTTTTGTCTCCAACTCGGAGGCGCGCTTCTGCCGCATGTGCGGCGCGCTGCTTCCGCGTGCCGCCAACGAGTTCGGCGGCGACGACGCGGTCTCGCCCTCAGCCTCCACCGTCCCGCTCGCTGGCTCGCGACCCACGACCGGCGCACTCTCGCCACACGACACGGGCTCGCCCGAGCGACCGCACACCTCCCGCCTGATGGGCGGCGAGATGGCGGAGTTTTTGCGGCGC
Organism: Pyrinomonadaceae bacterium; assembly: GCA_045807785.1. Classification (GTDB taxonomy): domain Bacteria; phylum Acidobacteriota; class Blastocatellia; order Pyrinomonadales; family Pyrinomonadaceae; genus JAIVGV01. The sequence continues at coordinate 9,872 of JBJMGS010000242.1, read as the reverse complement.
GCGGGCGAGGCGGGCGACGCCGCGTTCGGCGACGGCGAACAGGCAGCCGCCGACGGCGAGCGACCACTCACGATCCGCGTCCGCCCGATTCACAGTCCGCTCGCGGCGACGAACGAGCCGCCACAACAAGCCCCCTCTTCGATTGTCACGCCTTCAAACCCGAGTCTCGACGCCGCGCCTGACGACGATGACGACGCCACAATCGTCCCGCCCGTCGAAGCCACGCACACGCAGTCGTCAACGGCGACTACTGCTGCGCCCTCGTCAATAGCTTCCGCCGTCGCGACGCCGTCGGCGGCAGTTGATGGATCGGGCGCAGCGGTGAAGCGCGCGGGCGGCGACGCGCGTCCAACCGTCCGCACAAAATCCGACGTGCGGCGACCGACCGAAGATCGCGCGCTGCGCATCTGGGGTGGCGCGGCGGTCTTCGGCGTCATCGCCCTGCTCGTCGCCGTGGGAGTCGTCGGCGTGTGGTACGCCGTTCATAACCTGCGCCGCGCGCCCGCGGCTGAGCCGACGGCGGCCACCGCACCCGCCGCACCCACGACGGAAGAGGCGCGGCAGAGCGCCGCTGCCAGGCTCGCCGAAGCCGAACAGTTGATCGCCGCGGGCAGCGAGAGCGAGGCGGTCGCGAAGTTGCGCGAAGCCGCCGTGCTCGATCCGTCGAACGCCGAGCCGCACCGACGCCTCGCGCGCCTGCTGCTTAAAGAAGGCGCGCGCCGCACGGCGATTGAAGAGCTGCGCGCCGTCGTCCGCCTCGACGCGAACGATGCCGACGGCTGGCGCGCGCTCGCCTCCGCGCAGTCAGCCGAAGGCTCGCACGCCGACGCCGCCGAGAGTTACCACACACTGTTCGGCGTCTCGGCAGAGGCGGCGCGCGACGACCGCACGCAACTCCTCTATGCCGATGCCCTGCGCCTTTCGGGTCGCGCGTCCGAGGCGCAGGCGCTCTACAAGCGGCTCGCCGCTTCAAGCATCGCCGAAGTGGCGCGCCAGAGCCGCCAGCACCTCTCGACTGCGGACGAAGCGGGCGCGGCGAAGAACGCGGACGCGAACTTGAACGCGAACGGCGCGCGCGAGGCGGCGCTAATTAATGCGTCGAACGACGCCGGGCGCGAGGGGCACGCAGGCGCGGAGGCGGCGCGCGCGACCGACGCGAACAAGTCTGCGGCGGAGGCGCGACCGACGCCCGCGACGTTGCCCGTCGCGGCGTCGTCGAAGGATCATTTCGAGCGCGGCGTCGAGTTGTGGCGCATGAACCGTCGCGCCGCGCTCACAGAGATGGGCACCGCCGCGCAGAAGGGCAACGCCGACGCCAGCTACTACCTCGGGCTCAACCTCGCCGAGGGTCGCGACCCGCGCGCCCTCAAGCGCGCCGAACTCGTCGCCGCGCTGACCTACTTCCAGCGCGCGCGCCGCAGCCGCTTCGCCGCGGAAGCGCGCCACTACGAAGACAGCCTCGGCAGAGAGTACGACCGCCGCCGCGCGGGGGAACCTTAAAGGGTGACGAGTGACGGGTAAGAAGCGTGGAATGCGTTTGGGGTGTTGCGTGATATGAGTAAGAAGAAGTTTGAGCCGACGCCCTTGAACGTCGAGGGCGACTTCTACGTCGAGAAGGAGACGTGCCTGACCTGTATGGCTCCTCATCACGAAGCGCCTGAGTTGATGGGCTTAGATGAAGTGACGGGATGCTATTTTAGGCGGCAGCCGCAGACGCCCGAAGAGTTGGAGCACGCTATCGAAGCGGTGTGGGTGTCCTGCGTAGAAGCACTTCGGTATGCGGGAAATGATCCGGAGATTCTTAAGCGGCTTCGCGCGAAGGGGTGTCAGGCTCGGATTGACGTGTTGTCTGAGGCGGCGGGTGACAAGTAGCAAGTGACAAGCTAATATCCACTTCCTGTCTTGCTTGTCATGTGTAACGACACACGCGTCTTGAGTCTTACTTGTCACTCGTCACGGTTCACCTGTTACCGCTAGCTCTATGTCCGATCTCATCGTCAAATACCCGGATCGCGCGCCCGACACGTTCCCGCTGGGACGGCTGCGGATCACCATCGGTCGCTCGGCGCGCAACGACGTTTGCATCCCCGACCCGTTCGCTTCGCGCGTTCACGCCGAAGTGCGGCGCGAGGGCGACGTATACGTCATGCAAGACCTCGGCTCCGCCAACGGCACGCTTTTTAACGGTGCGCGCGCCGAAGCGCCGATGCCGCTCTCTTCCGGCGACCGCATCCAGATCGGCGAGACCGAGATCGAGTTTCGTGATCATGCCGCGGCAGGCGCGAGCGCGACGATGATCGCCGACGCGCCGTCGGTGCGCGAGGCGACTATCGCCTTGGACTCCGGCCACCGCACGACCTCCGGCCTGCTCGAAGCCATCGAAGGCGCGCGCACGCAAACCTCCGGCGAGTTGCCGCGCCCGGCAGTGACGAGTCCCGCCAAGACCAAGCCCCGGCACGAGACGATCATCTCGACGCCGGGACGGACGGAACTCTCTGCGGGCCACACCGATCTGCTCGCGCTCATCAGCAAGGTCTCCGTCACGCTGCTCGCGCCCGCCACGCTCGACGAGACCTTGACGCAGGTCGTTGCGCTCGTCTTCGAGGCGGTGCCGGCGGAGCGCTGCCTGATCATGCTGCGCGACAAGGAGGGCGAGCTGAAGGTGCGCGTCGCGCAACTACGCGACCGCGAGAAGGAGATCGGCGAGCTGCGCGTCAGCCGCTCCATCGTCGAGGAGGTCGTCGGCCAGGGACGTTCCGTCCTGACGTCAGACGCGCAGCACGACCCGCGTTTTGCTTCGAGCACGGTGACGATTCAGGGCATCCGCTCGGTGCTCGCCGTGCCCCTCGGCGTCGGCGACAAAATCTTCGGCATGATCTACGCCGACTCGCCGCTCGCAGAGGCGCGCTTCTCCCAGGATCACCTGACGGTGCTGACGACGCTCGGCTCGGTCGCGGCGATTCGCGTCGAGAACGCGCGGCTGATGGAAGAGGACCTGGAGCGCTCGCGGCTGGAGCGCGAGCTGCAACTGGCGCGCGAGATTCAACAGAGGTTTCAGCCCACCTCGCCGCCCATCGTGCCCGGCTTCGAGTTGCAGGGCATCAGTTTCCCCTGCTACGAGATCGGCGGCGACTACTACGACTACATCCCGCGCCACGACGGGCACATCGTCATCGCGCTCGGCGACGTATCAGGGAAGGGCACGTCCGCCGCGCTGCTGATGTCTTCGCTGCACGCGGCGATGCACGCGCAGACGAGCGCGCACCAGACGCTCGCCGAGTCGATGTCGGCGGTCAACAAGTATCTCGCCGAGACGATCCCGGCGAACCGCTTCGTCACGCTCTTCTGCGCCGACCTCGATCCGTTGACGGGCACGCTCTCCTTCATCAACGCCGGGCACAACCCGCCTTTGATCGCGCACGCTTCCGGCACGATGGAGCAACTCGCCGCCGGGGGCGTCCCGCTCGGCATCCTCCCCAACGCCTTCTACCAGGAGGGGCGCACGCAGCTGAGCCACGGTGACGTGCTCGTCATCTATTCGGACGGCGTCTCGGAGACGCAGAATCAGGCGGGCGAAGAGTTCGGCGCGATGCGGCTCTACGACGTGGTGGCGCGCAACCTCGACGCCTCTGCGGCGGGCTTGCGCGACCGCATCGAATCCGCGCTGACCAAGTTCGCGCAAGGCACGGACTCGGTTGACGATCTCACGCTCGTCATCGTCAAGCGCCAGGCCGAGGGCGTGTTGGTCGCGACAAGCCGCGGCTGACGACGCGCCGCACGCGCGCGTCGTCCTTCAAAGTCGCAAGTCGTCACGCAAAAGTTTTCATGTCGCTGCGGCGCACCTCGCGTCGTGCCGTCAAGCCTTACCGTTTCGTCCTCGCGAGCCTCATCACTGCCGAAGGAGAGAGAATCATGGCACAGACAGGAACCGTTACCGCCGATGCGCTGCGGCTGCGCTCGACGCCCTCCGCCGCATCGAACAATAACATCATCAAGACACTGCCGAAGGGCACGCAACTTCAGATCGTCTCGACACAGGACGACTGGCTGAGGGTCACCGCCGGCGGGCAGGATGGCTTCGTCAGCGAAGGCTTCGTCCGCCTCGACCAGGAGTTGCCCACGTCTGACGGCGACGCGGCATCGGCGGGCGATGCGACACAGCCCGCGTCCTCGACGAACGCTCAACCGGCGTCTAATGGGGCGGGCGCGTCAGCCCAGCCCGCCAGCACGCAGACGCTCGCCGAAGGCCCCGCGCCCGCTGCGGGCTCGTGCAAGATCGTCGGCAACAATGCAGTCACGCCGGATGGCAAGATCTTCGCCACGCGCTTCAAGCTCGGCGTCTTCACGAACGGCAAGACGTCTATCAAGGATTTCGTCGCCGCGCACCCAGGGCTGTTCCCCTCGGTCTCGCCCTCGCGCCTGCGCGTGATGCAGGCCGTCTCGGTCAACGAGGGGCGGCTCGAAGCCGTCAACACCTGGGACAACGCGTTCCTCACCTTCGGCTGCTTCCAGTGGACGGTGGGCGTCGCCGACGGCGCGGGCGAGCTGCCGGCCATGCTCGACCGGCTCAAGAAAAAGAGCAGCGCCGTCTTCCAGAAATACTTCGGGCAGTTCGGACTCGACGTGCAGATGCCGCAGACGCCCGCGAACACTCTGCCGACGGGCTTTCTCACCCTGAACGGGACGCTTCTCAAGCAGCCCGCGCAGAAAGAGAAGTTGCGCACGCTTGACTGGGCTTACCGCTTCTGGCTCGCCGGCCAGGACGACACGGTGCGCGTCGCAGAGATCGAGCACGCCATGTCGCGCGTCGATCTCTTCTTCCGCTGCCCGCGCTGCCTGATCAACACGCGCTTCGTCGGCGACTACCTGAGTTCCGAGTACGGCGTCGCGCTCATGCTCGATCAGCACGTCAACCGTCCCGGACACGTGCCGGGCACGCTCGCCCGTGCCGTCGCAGACCTCGTCGCGCAACTCGGCGCAGACGCGCCGCAATCGTGGCAGGACGCGCAAGAGTCCAAGCTGATCACTCTCTACCTGCAAAAGCGCGCGCAGACCAGCATGACCAACTCCGACGCGCGCGCCAAGTCCATCCTCCAAGCCGTCAACGCCGGGCTCGCCTCAAGCCAGCGCGGCTCGTTCCAAGGCTGAAGACACTTGCCACCAGCGGCGAAGACAGGACAGTTCACCACAGAGGCACAGAGAACACGGAGGGGGCACGGAGAAGAAGTATTTTCTCTGTGTGACCTCCGTGTTCTCTGTGCCTCTGTAGTAAGTCTTTGCCTTCTCCTCGCAGCTCACGCACGCAGGTAGCCCATGTGCCGCAGGCTCTCCGCGATGCGCTCGGCTGATTTCTCGCCGACGCCGTCAACGAGTTCGAGCCCGCCGCCCGCGACGAACTGCGAGAGGTCTTCGAGCGAGGAGATTTTGAACTGCTGATGAAGCGTCGCCGCCGTCTTCAACCCGACGCCGCCCACGTCCAGCAGATCGAGCACCGTTTCGGGCGTCTCTGCCGTCAACTTCTCGTAAGCCTCGAATGTCCCGCGCTCTAATATCTCCACGATCTTCGAGCTGATCGCCTTGCCCACGCCCGGCAGAGTCTGCAAGCCCTTCAAGCCTTCCTCGCGCGCGATCCGCTCGACGGGTGTGCCCCAGGTCTCGATCACTTCCGCCGCGTTCCGGTACGAGCGCACGCGGTAGCGATCCTCGCCGCGAATCTCCATCAGCGTGGCGAGGCGCTCGAACTTTCGCGCGATCTCCTCGTTGGTCATGAGCAAAGATGGGATGAATAAAACATGAATCGCATTCGGAACTACGTGTAGTTACTTGGTTCCGGGGCTGACAAATTCTGGAGGCGGTGGCGGCGGAGACTCGTAGTTTACCCGTTTGCTTTTGAACATGGAAAGCATCAAGAAAGCGAAGTAAATCAGCGTTCCGTACAGGACGATATTGCACGCTGCCACGAATATTAGTCCGGGAATGATGTCGGCTTCAGAGGGTTGATGACCCATTAAGAAAATCCATACAGGTCGCGGCCATCCAAAAGGCGTAGTCATTACACGGGGGATTGGCTTTCCTGTGTAGTCAGCCGTCAGCGAAAGCGTGAAAGCGTAGCCCAGCGGCAGCAAAAGTCCCAGGCAGTAAGATAGAATCAAGCGCTTTATGCTAAAAACACGCACTCGACTTTCACTCCCCTCCTTCGCGGCTGCCAGACCCTGTTCCGAGGCATCCGAATGCCCTTTATGATACTCTAAACAGTTCCATCTCCCATCAATCTTCCGACAGAGGTTCATTATGAGATTCAGAAAGTTTTTCTGCGCGCTCTTCGCCGCGCTCTTCGTCTCTTCGTCTCTCGCGCCGCTCGCCCGCGCCGATGAGGGGATGTGGACTTTTAACAACGTGCCGCGCGCCGAGATCGAGCGCAGGTACGGCTTTAAGATCACGGACGAGTGGCTGCGCCACGCGCAGCTCGCCTCCGTGCGTTTCAACAACGGCGGGTCGGGCTCGTTCGTCTCGCCGGACGGTCTCGCTCTAACGAACTATCACATCGTCGAGGACTTCGTCGGCGAACTCTCCACGCCGCAGAAGGACTACGCGCGGGAAGGCTTCCTCGCCCGCACGCGCGCCGAAGAGCTGCGCATTCCGGGCACGGAGCTGAACGTGCTGATGACGATTGAGGACGTGACGGATCGTGTCAACGCGGCCATCACGCCGCAGATGTCCGCCGCGGACGCCTTCGCCGCGCGGCGCACGGCGATTGCCGCGATTGAGAAGGATTCGACCGACAAGACGGGCTTGCGCTCCGACGTGGTGACGCTCTTTCAGGGCGGGCGCTACAACCTCTACCGCTACAAAAAGTACACGGACGTGCGCCTCGTCTTCTGCCCCGAATTTCAGGCCGCGTTCTTCGGCGGCGACCCCGACAACTTCGAGTTCCCGCGCTTCAACATCGACATGGCGCTGGTGCGCGTCTATGAGAACAACGAGCCCATCCACCCGCAGAGTTATCTGAAGTGGTCAACGAAGGGCGTTAAGGAAAACGAACTCGTCTTCGTCACGGGTCATCCGGGCTCGACCTCGCGCCTCAACACCGTCGCCAACCTCGAAGAGTTGCGCGACGTGAGCATCCCGCTCGTCATCCGTCAACTCGAACGCCGCGAGGCGGTCTTGAAAAAGTACATGGCGCTAGGGCCGGAGCAGACGCGGCGCGCGCAGAACGAGTTGAACAGTGTGCAGAATTCTCTGAAAGTCTATCGCGGCCAGCTCAAAGGTCTGCAAAGCGCGAAGCTGATAAGCGACAAGCGTGCGGCGGAGACGAAACTCGTCAGCGCCGTCAAAGCTGATCCGCAGCGCCAGAAACTCTACGGCGACGCCTGGGACGCCATCGCCGCAGACCGCCGCGCGCTCGCCACCTTCGAGCGCGACCGGCGCTTCCTCGATCTCGGCGCGGGTTTCAGCACCGTCTATTTCCCGCTCGCGCGCACCATCGTCCGCCTGGCTTACGAGAGCGAGAAGCCCGACGCCGAGCGTCTGCCCGAGTTCGGTGAAGTACGTCGCCACTCGATTGAGAACACGCTCTACGCCGAGGCGCCCGTCTATGACGACTTCGAGAAGTTGAAGCTGGCGGATTCGCTCGACTTCATGCGCGAGGTTTACGGCGCGGACAATGAGCTGGTGAAGCGCGTGCTCGCGGGCAAGTCGCCCGAAGCGCGCGCCGCCGAGTTGATCGACGGGACGAAGCTCAAGAGCGTTGACTATCGCAAGCAACTCGTCGCAGGCGGGCGCAAGGCGATTGACGCCTCGGACGATCCGATGATCAAGCTTGCGCTCAGCATCGACGCGGACGCGCGTCGCGTGCGCAGTCGCTACGAGAACGAAGTCGTGGGCGTGGAGCGCAACGCCTACGCCAAGATCGCGCAGGCGCTCTTCGCCACAGAGGGCGACAAGGTGTACCCGGACGCGACGTTTACGCTGCGCCTCTCTTACGGCGCAGTCAAAGGCTACAAGGAGGACGACGGCAAGACGGTCGCGCCGTTCACCACCCTGGGCGGTCTTTACGACCGCGCGGCGCAGTTCAACTCGAAGTTCCCTTACAACCTGCCGCCGCGCTGGACGGAGCGCAAAGGCGCGGTTGACTTGAAGACGCCCTTCAACTTCGTCTCGTCGAACGACATCATCGGCGGAAACAGTGGCTCGCCCGTCATCAATAAGGACGGCGAGCTGGTCGGGCTCATCTTCGACGGTAACCGCCAGTCCATCGTCGGCAACTTCTACTACGACGAGTCGATCAACCGCGCCATCTCCGTGGACGTGCGCGCCATGCTCGAAGTCCTGCGCCACGTCTTCAACGCCGACAACGTCGCGGCGGAGCTGACCGGGCAGGCCGCGAAAGGGGTGACCGCCAGCCGCTGATCGGCGCGCAGCTCGCTAATAGAAAAAGCGGCGGGAGAAGGTTCTCCCGCCGCTTTTTCTATTAGCGAGCTGCTGAATTGCCCCGCCGCTCTCAATTAGCCGTGGAACTGGCGCTGGCGGTGACGGCGGCGGGCTTCGCCGTCTGTTTGATCAGATCGGGAATGTCCTTTCCCGTGTGCCGCTCGATCTTGCTGGTGTTGGCTTCGATCTTGTTGAGCGTGTCCTTGACCTCACCCGCGATGGTCTTCTTGATGTCTTCCTTCGACTCGCGGATGGCATCCTTAATGCCGCCGTCCAGCGCGTTCTGCGAGCCCTCAATGGCTTTTGTCATTGAGGCTGTGAGCGCCTGCTGCGAGCCGTGGACAGCATCGGTCATTGCCCGCTTGATGTTCTCTTGAGAGCCGGTCACTGCGTCAGTCACGCTCTGCTTGATCGTCTCCTCAGACCTGCCTACCGCGACCTTGACCGACGCGTCGAGTTTATCTTGGGACTGGATGATCGCGTCGTTCACGTTCTTCTTGATGTCGTCCCGTGAATCGGTGATGGCTTGGTTGAAGGTCTTGGTCGCCGAGTCCACGCTGGATGTGATCGCCGTCTGCGACTTATCCGTGGCGGCACCGATGGTCGTTGCGAGAGCCTCTCGCGAGCCGTTGACCGCGTCGGTGACGTTTGTCTTGATGTCGGCGCGCGAGCGGTTGATCGCGAGCGACAGGCTCGACCGCAGCGCAATCTCAGCGCCGGTGACCGTTTGCGTGATCGCCGTTTGCAACTTCAATTTCGAGCCGTCAACCGCGCTGGACATGGCTTGATTCAGTTGAACCTGTGACTGCACGATGGCCTCGGAAATGCGACCGGGTAGCTCCCTGTTCAAGATGTCCTTGATGTCCTTGTCCAAAGTTCTGTCGATGTGGGCTATTTGCCCATCCTTCTTCTTCGAAGACTCGTTCGATTTCGCGGTACAGTAGAGTCCGACGCTGAAGCCGGTGAGGGCGAGGAACAGTGCGACCAGTCCGACGCGGGTGATGCGTTTGCCTGCGCCGGGCGTCGCTTCCTTGCGCGAGTCTTTCAGGATAGCGAGGAGTGCCGCCGTCAGCGGGAGGAGGGCGGTGATAACGTCTGTGGGGCTGAGGTTCATGGGGGTTCTCCTTGAGGATTGTTCGGTGCTCGAAGATTTCAGCCGTCGGCGGCGAGTCGAGGTTCTGCCGGCGGCTTTTCGTTCGGGGCGGTAATGTCACTCGTCCCGAAAACTGCTTCCTACATAGTCATGTATTTTCGGGACAAAACGTTTCGCGCGCCTGCGCCGCGGCGGGGATACATTGCGGTGCGGCAGCAAACCAGCCGGCGGGCGGCAGCGGGAAGTCGCCACATAAACGCCGACCCCGCGCCGGAGACAAGCACGCGGGGTCGGACTGTGGCCTGAAGATGTGAGGGAAGACTTACTCCGTTAGATTGCGCTCCACGGT
>JBJMGS010000241.1:0-5795 GCA_045807785.1 Pyrinomonadaceae bacterium | reverse complement strand
TCCCTGCGCCGGTTCGTCGTGCGCGTCTCTGGCGTCGCGTTTGCTTTGAGTAAGGTGGGGCAGCCGTGATCTGTCTCGATTACAGCCAGCGCGAGGTGTGTGCAAGATGAACGAGCGAGAGGGCGTCACGCCGCTAAACTTTCCCCCGCCGGAGGGATCGGGTGGCGCGGAAAGGACTCTCTCGCCGCCGAACTTCGACGAAAACTCGATACACCGCGCGCGCCCGGCTGTACCGTTAACGCACCCAGCGGCGCGGACGAGAGAGGGACGCGCACGCTCTCTCACGCTCGTCGCGCTCGCCGTCGCCGCGGGGATGATCGGCGGCCTCGTCGGCATCTTCGCGATCAACGCCTACCAGAAGCGCGCCGCGCAGCAGCCGCCCGCGCCGGTTTCAGCCGCGCCGCAGACGAACAATCAAGCCGCGCCGGCGCCTGGGCTCAACGCTCCGCCCGCGCAGACCGCTTCAGCCGCCGCACCTGACGACAAAGCAGCGCGCGCCAACGGCGCGACGACTTCGGGCGCGACCGTCAACGCGCCCGTGGCGGACGGGAACGCGGCGGGCGCGAACGCGCCTCCGGTGGCGACCAACGACGCACGCGCGGACGGCGAGGCGACACAGCAACAACGCGGCGCGGACGAAGGCGAGGCGCGCGAGTTACGTGCCGCGCTCGGCGGCTGGATCACGGCGACGAACGCGCGCGACATCAACCGTCAGATGAATTTCTACGAGCCGCGCGTCTCAGCCTTCTACCTCACGCGCAACGTCTCGCGCGAAGCCGTGCGCGCCGAGAAGGAGAACACTTTCGCCAACGCCTCCACGGTTGACGTGCGCGCCGACGATCCGCAGATCAGCTTGAGCGCGGACGGGCGTATCGCCACGATGCGCTTTCGCAAACAGTATGTGATAGAAGGCGGCGGGCAGGAGCGACGCGGCGCTGTTCTACAGGAGCTGCGCTGGCGGCGCACGCCCGCCGGCTGGAAGATCACGAGCGAGCGCGATCTGCGCGTCGTCAACTAGACAAGGGATGAATGATGAATGATGAAAGCGTGAACATCCAAGTCGGGTGACCTCTCTTTCATCATTCCGCATTCATCATTCGTCCTTTCCCTACCTCCTTCCTCTTTTGCTATCCGTTTTGCGAAGCTGTTAATCTTGCCGCCTCTGACTTAAGTGCGCCTCATCGCCCGGAGGGAGACAGCGAGGATGAAAGTCACGCAGGAATTTGTTGACACGATGATCTGCCCGGCGTGCCGGTCGAAGCTGCGGCTGAAGGATGACGCGAGCGCGATCAAGTGCCTCGGCTGCCACCGCGCCTACCCTGTCGAAGGCGAGATCATCGTGATGTTGCCGGAGAAGGCGACCGTCGAGGATGAAGACCCCGCCCCCAGCCCCGCCTGAAACCGACGACGCGCGCCGCACGGATGCGTCCGCGCCGCGCCCGCTCGCGCCCGCGCGCTGGGACTGGTCGGGCGTGCGCCGCGTTCTCGTCGTGCGGCTGCGCTCGGTCGGCGACACCGTGCTCGCCACACCTTCGCTCGTCGCCCTCAGAAGATTCCTGCCACACGCGCAGATCGATCTCCTCCTCGAAGATTGGGTTACGCCGCTCGTCGCGGGTCTCGGCGAAGTTGATGGCGTCTTCAGCATCGCGCGGGGGAGCATGAGTTCGCGCATCTCGGTCGCGCGCGGTTTGCGCGCCGTGGGCTACGACGTGGCGTACAACCTGCACGGCGGATCGACCGCCACCCTGTTGACGCGCGCGTCGGGCGCGCGTCACCGCGTCGGCTACGCAGACTACCGCTACAGTTGGCTGCACAACCACCGAGCCCCGCCTTCGTCCGAGCTGTGGCATCGCGAGAAGACCCACTCAGCCGAGCAGCAACTCGCGCTCCTCGGCTGGACGGGCGTGCCCGTCAGCGACCGACCGCGCGCGCGCCTCGCCGTCAACGATGAATCCGCCGCGCGCGTCGCACAGAGGCTCGTAGGCGCGGGCATCGGACACGAACAGCCCTTCGCCCTCTTTCACCCCGCCGCCGCCTTTGACTCGAAGACTTGGGATGCCGCGAACTTCGCCCGCGTCGCCGAACACCTCTCGGCGCGCGGTATCACTTCGGTCGCCGTCGTCGGCAAAGATGAGACGCGGATCGCGTGCGCGTTCACAGCGCAGGCGCGCACGACGGTCGTCGCCTTCGACGACCTCACGTTGCCGGAAGTGACGGCGCTCGCCGCACGCGCTTCACTCTTCATCGGCAACGACAGCGGCATCGCGCACATCGCGTCGGCGGTCTCTTGCCCCGCGGTCGTCGTCTTCGGCTCGTCGAACGTCGCGCACTGGCGACCGTGGTCTGACGCCCCCTCGGAGATCGTCCGCGAAGAGATGCCGTGCGCGCCGTGCCCCGGCTACACCTGCGCCGAGTTCGGCGAGGCTCAATGCATCCGCCGCGTCTCGGTCGCACGCGTCGTCGAAGCGGTCGAGCGCGTGCTCACGGCGTCGGGCGCTGAATCAAACATGGAGGTCTTAAGATGAGCTACGAGCCGATTAACCTGGCGGAGAAGCTGGCGAAATTTTCGGAGCGCTTCTCGCCGCGCGTCGTGGCGCGGATGAATGACTACGAGTTCAAGCTGGCGAAGTGCGAAGGCGACTTCGTGTGGCACAGCCACGCCGAGACCGACGAGGTGTTCGTCGTCATCGCGGGCGAGATGCGGATCGACTTCCGCGACGGCTCGGTTGACTTGAAGGCGGGCGAGATGTTCGTCGTCCCGCGCGGGGTCGAGCACAAGCCCTACGCCGCGCGCGAGTGCAGCCTGATGCTTGTCGAGCCCGCGGGCACGGTCAACACCGGCGACGCGGGCGGCGAACTGACGGCGGCGGGTGACGCGTGGGTCTGAGCCCGGCTGCGCTGCGTTCGGAGTAGATGAGGGTGACGGGAGTGCGCTACAGAGTGCCGCACAGCTTGAGAGACGCGGACGTTCGCGTCCTGCCGCCTGCGCTCGTCGAGCAGATCAAGTTGTCCGTCCTACTCTGTCATGGCTTTGCGTTCTCGCTCGTCTCGCTTGGCGGCTTAGGCTCGCTCGCCGCCTTCGTCATCGGCTTGCTTGCTCGTCGCCGAATTAAAAACTCAAGTGGTCAACTCGTCGGACTGAGACTGGCTTGGTGGTGCATCATCGTCGGCGGGGCATTGACGATTATCACGCCGCTGGCGATCATCTCAACTGTTTTTCACTGTAAGTGGCATAGTTAAATCTGCGTGGAGGAGGCTGACATTTATGGCGGCAGCAGGGGGAGCAGTGGCGGCGGCGATTGCGAACGCGATCAAGGCGAGTGGCGTGGTGGTGCGGGTGAGCCCGGAGAATTTTCTGGCGATCCTCAAGCGCGTCGAGAGCCCGCTCGTTGTCCACGCGCGCGGCGGCTTCTTCTCGACCAAGTATCAATACCTCGTGAGCTACAAGGGGCTCGCCTTCTACACGAAGTCGCCGCAGCCGGTCGAGCTTCCGCGCGGGACGGAGTTGGTCGAAGCGAAAGGCATCTGGATTCCGGCATGAACGCTTGAACGAGACGTGCGCGGGGCGGGGCGTAAATACTTTTACCCTCCGCGCCGCCGCCGCTGGAGACTTCAAAGTCCTTTCTCCGTGTTGCCGCGCCTCCCGCGCTGTCTGCGTCGCTTCATCGCGCGCCTTCGTGTAAAATCCTCGCGCCTTTCGTCTGAGTCGAACTAAAGCATGGAACAACTGACCGAGGAGCGCGCGGCGCGGCTGGTCGCGCTTATGAGGGAGCGGCGCGTCGTCGTCTTCGGCGACGTGATGCTCGACGAGTTCGTCTGGGGCGACGTGACGCGCATCTCGCCGGAAGCGCCCGTCCCAGTGGTTGACGTGCGGCGCGAATCCATTCGCCTCGGCGGCGCGGCGAACGTCGTCGCCAACCTCGTCGCGCTCGGCGCGCGCGCAAGCCTCGTCGGTGTCACGGGCGCGGACGCGGCGAGCGAGAAACTGCGCGCGAAGCTCGCAGAAGACTGCGGCGGGCGTGGTGACGCCCGCCTCATCACCGATGCGTCGCGCCCGACGACGACGAAGACGCGCATCATCGCGCACAACCAGTTGGTCGTGCGCGCCGACCGCGAGCGGCGCGCGGCGGTCGCGGCGGAGATCGAGGATCGGTTGATCGAAACTTTAATGTCTTCGCTCACCGAGGCGGACGCGCTCGTCGTCTCCGACTACGATAAGGGCGCGGTCACGCCGCGCGTGCTCGCCGCCGTGCTCGGCGCGGCGCGCTCGCGGTCGCTGCCCGCGCTCGTCGATCCCAAGCCGCGCAACTTCGACGCCTACCGGCATGCCACGCTCGTCACGCCGAACCACCACGAGGCGCTGCGGCTGGCGAACTCCGAGGACGACACGGACGCGGGCGTGGCGCGCGCCGCCCGCGAGATTCGCGCGCGACTCTCGTGCGAGTCCGTCCTCATCACGCGCGGCGAGCGCGGCATGATGCTTCTGGAAGGCGGGGGCGCGCCCGTCTATGTCGAGACGACCGCGCGCGAGGTTTACGACGTGACGGGCGCGGGCGACACAGTGATCGCGACGCTCGCCGCCGCGCTGGCTTCGGGCGCGTCGCTCACCGAGGCGGCGTCGCTCGCCAACCACGCCGCCGGAGTCGTCGTCGGCAAACTCGGCACGGCCACGGCAAGCGCCGACGAACTCTTAGGGTCGATCAAGCACGGCTTGGCCGAAGAGAAGTGAGAAGTGACTAACGAAACTAAAAAGCGGCTCGGGGTCGTCTGCATGTTCGCCGCCATCCCGCTGCTCGTCGCGGCGATCTACGGGATGTTGTTCGTTGAGCCGGAGCCCCGCTGGTCGAGACTCGGGTATTCGCTCGGCTTCCCGCTCGCGATGATCGGCATCCTCCTTAGCAGTTGGGCGAAGCGCACGAGTTAACCCGCGTCGTCGGCTCGCGCAAATGCGCTTAAACTTCCGGCACGGACGAGCGACTAAATTTCAGAGTGACACTTTGATGCGAAACCACGGAACGAGACTATCCCACGCGCTGCTCGCCTGCGCGTTGACGGTTCAATTCAACGCGGCGTCGGTCGCCCCCGCGCAGACGCCGCAGCGCGAGCGACGCGCCACGCCCACGGCGCAAAGTCAGACCACGCCGACGCCGCAAGCGACGCCGCAGCCGATTCCACTACCGCCCGCGCCGATGCCGCAGCCGACGCCGACGGTTCCCGCGCCGCGCACGCTCGAAGTTTTGCGCGCGCGCATCTCAGACGTGCTCGCGCGACCGGAACTCGCGCCGGCGCACTTCTCGATCAAGGTCGTCTCGCTCGACACGAACGTGCTCGTCTTCGAGCAGGACGCAGGGAAGATGATGTCGCCCGCGTCGAACATGAAGCTCTACACGGTCTCGGCGGCGCTCGATCGTCTGGGTCCCGACTTCCGCTTCGTCACCTCCATCTATGCGGACGCGAAGCCCGACGAGAAGGGCAGGATCAAGGGCGACCTCCTCATCTACGGTCGCGGCGATCCTTCGTTTGCCACGCGCTTCGCCGGAGGCGGCGACTACTTTAAAGGCGTTGACGAACTTGCCGCGCGCATCGTCGCCGCCGGAGTCAAACGAGTTGACGGAAACCTCGTCGGCGACGAGAGCTACTTCACGGGCGCGGGCCTCGGCGCGGGCTGGGAGTGGGACGACTTGCAGTGGGAATACGGCGCGCCCATCTCGGCGCTGACCGTTAACGATAACGCCGTCGATATTTTTGTGAAGCCCGGCGCGGCTGAGGGCGCGGCGGCAATCGTCACGGCGGGC
>JBJMGS010000240.1:0-4032 GCA_045807785.1 Pyrinomonadaceae bacterium | reverse complement strand
GCTGGTCGGCCGTGCGCAGGTTGACGTTGTAAGCGATGAGGAACGAACGCGCGCCGACAACCGTCGCCCCGGCGGATTCATGCACGCGCGCGTCGCCCACATCTGGCTCGCGCTCCGGCACCGCGCCGATCTCTTCGCGCAACTGCTCGAAGCCCTTGCGCCGCACGTTCTCCAAATTCACGCGGTCGGGCTTGCGCGCCGCGCTTTCGTAAAAATAGACGGGGACTTTTAGTTCGTCCCAGATGCGCTCGCCCGCCTCGTGCGCGAGCGCGATGCAGTCTTCGAGCGTGATGCCCCGCACCGGCACGAACGGCAGCACGTCCAGCGCGCCGACGCGCGGGTGCTGCCCCGTGTGTTGGCGGAGATCGATCAACTCGACCGCCACGCGCGCCGCGCGCACTGCCGCCTCGACCACCGCGCGCGGCTCGCCGACGAAGGTGATGACCGAGCGGTTGTGATCCGCGTCCGTATGCGTGTCGAGCACGGCGACGCCCTCGACCGAGTCTACCGCCCCGACCAGACGCGCCAGCGTTTCTGGCCGGCGGCCCTCGCTGAAATTAGGAACGCACTCGACTATCTTTTCCACGTCCGCCCCGTCCACCTCTCATAGCTACACGACCGGCATCGTCGCCGCCGCGTGGCACGTATAACGACGCGGAGCCAGACATCGGCTAGAATGTATCCCGACACCGCGCGGAATTGTATCAGACCACGCCGCACTTTGATCGAACGATGTCGGCACGGACGTTTTGAAAATAAGGAAGCACGAATGAGCGACGAAAAGAGAGACGCGTTTGACGACGCAGGCTGGCAGACGCGGCTGACGCACGGCGATGCCGACTTGAACGCGACGCACGCGCTCGTGCCGCCGATCTGGCAGACCTCGACCTTCGGCGCGGACTCGCCCGAACACTTCGCCGAGCTGGTCAACTCGGCGCACCCCACGGAGTTCTACACGCGCTACGGCAACCCGACGCACGCGCAGGTCGAGCGGCTCGTCTCGACGCTCGAAGGCGGCGAGGCGGCGCTCGTCGCGGGCTCCGGGATGGGCTCGATCTTCACCGCCGTGATGTGCCTGTTGGAGAAGGGCGACCACGTCGTCGCGCAGCGCAGCCACTACGGAGGCACGTCGTCGCTCTTCGAGACTTTGCTGCCGCGCTGGGGCATAGAGCGCACCGTCGTCGATCAAACCGACCCCGAAAACTTCGCGCGCGCCCTCCAGCCGAACACGAAACTCATCTACACAGAGACGCCGACCAACCCCGTCATGACTCTCACCGATCTGCGCGCCGTCTCAGAGATCGCCCGCGCGCGCAATATAACAACGATGTGCGACAACACCTTCGCCACGCCCATCAATCAGCGACCGATTGAGCTGGGGATAGATGTCGTCCTGCACAGCGCGACGAAGTATATCGGTGGGCACCACGACGTGACCGCCGGCGTCATCGTCGGCTCGCGCGAGTTCATCGAGCGCGCCTGGTCGTTCTCGCTCGTCGCGGGCGCGTCCCTGAGCCCCTTCGACGGGTGGCTGCTCTTGCGCGGGCTTCGCACGCTCGCGCTTCGCGTCGAGCGCCACAACCAGAACGCGCTGGCGCTGGCACGCTTCCTCGAATCCCATGAGAAGGTCGAGCGCGTCAACTACCCCGGACTCGAATCGCACCCGCAACACACACTCGCGCGGCGGCAGATGAGCGGGTTCACCGGCGTGTTGAGTGTGGAGCTGCGCGGCGGTTACGAGGCGGCGGAGAAACTGATCACGTCGCTCCGGCTCGGCAAGTACGCGGCGAGCCTCGGCGGCTACGAGACCTTGCTCGTCCACCCGGCGGCGATGTGGGCGAAGGCGCTGACCGCCGAGCAGCGCCGCGCGATGGGCGTCGGCGACAACCTCGTGCGCGTCTCGGTCGGCCTCGAAGACGAACGCGATCTCGTCAGAGACTTCACGCAGGCGCTCGAAAAGTTGTAAGGAGAATCAAGTGAAGAAGCTTCGCTACCACCTCGTTGACGTGTTCACCGACCGGCAGTTCGGCGGGAACCCGCTCGCGGTCTTCACGGACGGCCGGGGGCTCTCGACCGAGACGATGCAATCAATCGCCAAGGAGATGAACCTCTCAGAGACGACCTTCGTGCTCCCGGCGGACGACGCGGCGAACAACTTCCGCGTGCGCATCTTCACGCCCATGCAGGAGCTGCCGATGGCGGGACACCCCACCGTGGGCACGACCTACGTACTCGCACGCGAGCGCCTGCTCGAGACTTCGAGCAGGGAGAACGCCGCTGGCACGACCGCGATCCGGCTCGAAGAGGGCGTCGGCCCCGTCCCCGTCGAGATTACTTGGAAGGACGACGCGGCGGACTTCATCGAGATGACGCAGCCCTTGCCGACCTTCGGGCCGCGTTTCGCGGACGCCGCTCAGATCGCCGAAGTCCTCTCGCTCGACGCTTCGCTGGTTGATTCACGGTACCCCGTCGAAGTCGTCTCGTGCGGCGTGCCCTTTCTCTACGTGCCGCTCAAGAGTCTCGATGCCGCACGCCGTATCCGCGTGCGAATTGATCTCATGGAGAAATTTCTGGGCAGCTTCGCCGCGAAAGACATTTTCGTCTTCACGACCGAGACCGAGTTCGACGGCTCTGGCGTCCACAGCCGCATGTTCGCCCCGCTCGATGGCATCCCCGAAGACCCCGCAACGGGCGCGGCGAGCGGGCCGCTGGGGTGCTACCTCGCGCGCTATGGCGTCGTCGCCTCCGCGGGCGAGCTCGACGTGACGAGCGAGCAGGGCGTCGAGATGGGGCGACCGAGCTTCATCCGCATCCGCATCAATCACGAAGGAGAGCAGATCACGCGCGTGCGCGTCGGCGGTCGCTGTCGCTACATGGGCGGCGGCCACCTCGAACTAGAAGATTAAGGATCAATATGCGAACAGCCCTCACTATCACGCGCACGTTCCTCACCTCCATGCTCACTTTTGTCGGCGGTCATAACATCTGTCCGGCTTCTTCGGCGCAAAATAATTTTGATTCCTTTGATTTTTACGGACACATTTCGTGGGAGAATGAGAAAGCCCGACTCGACAACTTCGCCAATGAGCTACAGCACGATCCGAAATTGGTGGGATATATAATCGTTTACGCGGGGAAGCATTCTTGTGTCGGCGAAGCCCAAAACCACGCGCGCCGCGCGATGGGTTATCTCGTTAAGACCCGGCACATTCAGCAGAGTCGATTGAGAGCGATTGATGGCGGCTTTCAAGAGGAATTTGGAGTTACCCTTCAGCCTTGGCTGAGCAGCACAGGGGAATTCGCTCCATCCCCCACGCTAAAACCGAGCGAGGTGACCGTAAGCGATTGCAAGCCGAAGTCCGCCAAGCGCAGGAAGCGTCACATTTAACTTCTCATGCCAACGGATAGATTCATCAACGAGCGCAAGGGCGCGTGGCAGCGTCTGGAAGAGCTGTTGCGCCTGCTCGACGGGACGGCGCTCAGGCGGCTGCACCGCGAGGAGGTGCGCGAGCTGGGGCGCATCTACCGCCGCACCTCTTCCGATCTCGCCATCGCCCGCGCCGAGTCGCGCGATCCGCGTCTGGTCAACTACCTCAACAGCCTCGTCATCCGCGCGCACGGCCGCATCTACCGCACGGAGGCGATGGAGGGCGGCAAGCGGCTGCGCAAGTTTTTCCTGCGCGACTTCCCGCGCACGTTCCGGCGCACGTGGCGTTACACCGCCGTGGCGTTCGCCTTCTGCCTCGCCTTCGGCGTCGCAGGCTTTTGCGGCACGTGGCGCGACGCGGAGTTTTCCGAGTTGTGCGGCATCCCCGCCGTGTGGCGCGCGGAGAACACGGACGTGCAGCGGCGCTGGTGGCTGGAAGCGAACAAGGCGAGTCAGGTGGCGGGCGCGTCGATCATGACGAACAACATTCAGGTCATGTTCAACGCCTTCGCGCTCGGCGCGATGCTCGGCGTCGGCACGCTCTTAGTGATGGCGTATAACGGTCTGAGCATCGGCGCGGTGCTCGCCCTGACCTACCGCGCCGG
>JBJMGS010000239.1:0-22388 GCA_045807785.1 Pyrinomonadaceae bacterium | reverse complement strand
TCCCGCCTCCGTTCGCGCCGCTTCTTCTTTCCGCCTCTGACGACTCAGGGAGTCGCGCCATTGACGACGACGCGGGCGCTGAAGCTGCCGCCGTTGTCGGAATAGTTGTCGTCGTTGACGAGCAGGATCAGCCGCCCGTCGTCCTGCACGGTGAATGTCTGTTGGCTGCCGATGAAGAAGGGCTGCGTCGCCTGCCCGTTGGCGAGGCGGACGTAGCCGATGAGCGCGCCGACGCCCGCGTTAGGCACAGGGCGCGTCCCCAGGATCGCCCCGACGCCGTTCGTCTGCCCGCCCTCGGGTCCAACTTCTCCCGCGCGCCTTCCAGCGACGACGCGCCCCGACGCCGTGACGGTTACCCGGTCGCCCGCACGCAGGTCTAGGCCCGTGTCGGTGCCGCGCGAAGTGCCGGGGACGGTGACGGTGCTCTCCCGCGGCGAGCGGCTACGGGGATCGTTCCCCGGGCGGAGGCTACTATCCTCCGGTAGGCGAGAGCGCGCGGGCGCGGGCGTGTTCGGTCGGTTCTCAAAGGGATCGTTGCCGCGATCCTCATCATCAGGGGAGCGCGCCGTGTCAGCGCGGCGCTGCGGCAGCTCGCGCTCGGTACGCACTTGCACGTTGTAGGCGCCGCGCGCGTCCGTGTAGTCGCCGCGGTTGACGGTCAGGTAGAGCCGTCCGTCGCGGTCCGCCGTGAGTTCTCGGCTGGAACCCAACTCGACGACGGGCGAGTCCCGATCGGTGCCGACCGCGCCGATGAGCACGCCTTCGGCGGCGCGCGGGAGCGGGGCAGCCGGGTCGGTCGTGCGCAGGCCGTCGGGCGTAATGCGCGCCCGTCCCGCGTAGATCGTGCCGTTGGCTCTGACCTGCACGCGCTGGCCGCGACGCACATCCACGCCGCTATCTATCCAGTTAGGCCCGAGCGTGACCGGGATGTTGCGTATGACATATCGCGCTTCGTCGAGCGAGCGGCCCTCGATCTCGATGCGGTCGATCTCGGCGGGGCGCAGGAAGCGTATCTCGCCGCCCGCGTCGGCACCGGTGCCCGACGTACTCTGAGTCGGAGTCTGCGTCGAGACGCCGCCCGCAGTTGTATCCCCGGAGACCGGGGGCGCCAGGCGGACGACGATGCGCCCGCTCAGGAAGCCGAGAACCGTGCCGCGCAAGATCCGCCCGTCGCGCAGGTAGATCGTGTCAGCCGCCGCGCTCGCCGCAAGCGCCAGCGCGAACAGGAAAGCGAGAAGTACCTTTTTCATAGCCGCTGCGTCCTCCCTCTCCGAATCACACCCCGCGCGCACCGCACGCCGGCCGTCGCGCACGTCCGGTGCGCATAGGCGGGGAGTTGAGTTGTTGGGGAATCCGAAAGTATTTCGCGGGAGAAAAGTATGTTGGAGTATAGCGCCGTTCGCCGATGCGGGCAACGTGCTCGACGCGGCGCGCGGTCGGAATGGTGGCGGCGGATCGTCGGTGAGAAACGAAGCGGGCGCGGACTGTGAAGAGTCCACGCCCGCCTCTCACTCGTCCCGGCTGCGGTCTTTAGGTTCCGGGCAGCTTGAAGTTGACGATGGCGAACATGATCACCAGCGTGAAGATGACCAGCGTCTCGATGAAGGCGAGACCGATGATCATCAGAATCTGGATGCGACCCGCCGCGCCCGGATTGCGCGCCGCGCCCTCGGCAGCCGACGAAGCGACGCGCGCCTGTCCGAGCGCGCCCAGTCCAGCGGCGATGGCAAAGCCGATGCCCGCCGCCAGCTTCGCCCACTTAGCGACGGTGTTGGCGTTGTCGGCATCGCCGCCCACCTCGTGTGCCGTCTGCGCGAACGCGGTCGCCGACGCGAACAGCACGCCGAGCATGGCGAACGCGAACATTCTCAGTTTGTTCATGGAATCTCCTCTGCGGTCAAAGACTCTTCGCCGGTGCCGGGCACGACGCCCGACGCGCGTCAGCCATGCAAGTATGATGTCGCCGACATCCGGTATCCGCCGCCCCTCTTACAACGGCGCTCCAGCGATGCAAGCCCGCACTCTGCCACTTTCAAAACGCGAAAGCCGCGCTTACGACCGACCGCGCGAATCACTCGCGCCCGCCCGCGAACAGTCAAAAAAGGTCTGCGTCAACGCCCCAACGTGCGCGCACGCGCCGCGCGCGCCGCTCGAAGCGCGGGTAAAAGTAGAGGCTAGATGCTGGATGTCAGATGCTGGATGCTGGCAGTTGTCCTGACACTAACATCTGACATCCAGCATCTAGCCTCTCAGGTAAAGACCGGCGCGACGATTTCCTCGCCGTTAATTTCGTCGCCCACGTGATCCTCGTGCGGCGCGTGCGAGACTTCGCCGATGTAGATCATCGAGAGCAGGGTGAAGATGAAGGTTTGCATCACGGCGGCGAACACGCTCAGGATCATCAGCACCGCCGGCACGACGAAATAGGTATATGGCGGCGCGAGCCGGGCGATGTTCGCCCCCACCTGCTCGTCGCCGAAGATGTTGCCGAAGAGACGCAAGCCCAGACTGAGCGGGCGCACGAAGTTGCTGATCAGCTCGATGACGAACATCGCGGGACCCATGATCCACAGCATCATGCCGCTGAAGTAGTGCACCCCGGCGAAGTGTCCGAGGTGTCCGGCGAGCCCGTTCTCCTTGATGCCGATGTAGTTGTAATAGACGAACGACGAGATGCCGAGCGCGAACGTGACGGAGGTCGAAGAGGTCGGCGACATGAAGAGCGGGAACAGCCCCATCAGGTTCGAGACGAGGATGAGGATGGCGAAGGTCGCGACGACCGGGAAATACTTCAACCCGTGCGGCCCGATGATGTCCTCGATGAGACCGCGCACGGCGAGCACCGTGACTTCGAGCGTCTGCTGCCCGGCGTGCGGCTCGTCCTCGGACAACGACTTGCCGAAGAGCTGTCCCTTCAACACCCAGATGATGAAGAACGACAGGAGGCACGCGATGATGAACATCACCGTGTACCACGGCACCGCCGTCTCCGGCGAATACTTCGCGCCGAAGACCGCTTCAGCGTTCGTGCCGAAGTGGCCGAAGAGCGTGTCCCAGAGCGGCTTCGTCGTCTTGAGTTGCAGGTGGTAGAGCGGCTCGCCGACCAGCTCGTTGACTTTCGTCACGAGCCACGGCATATGCTCGCCCCCGCCCTCCGCGGCATGACTCGCGCCCTCGGCGCTCTCGCCCGTCGCCCCCTCGGCTTGCAGCAACCAGAACATCCGCTAATTTTCCTCTCGGTGTACGAAGATTAAATACGTCTGGAAAAATCCTTCGACGACGCCCGCCACCACAAACGCGCTCAGGCCGACGAGCGTTGCGACGATTGAGACGACGCCGAACTCATAAGCCGCGATGACCGACGCGGTGACGACGAAATAGCGCAGGACGAAACGCGCGGCGCTGAGCTTGGGTCGCAAGCCCGTCAGTGAGGCGCTCGCGAACGCGGCGCGCACAGACGTGCGCAGCCAGTGGTGATTGAGCAGCGCGAGCGCCCCGCCGAGCGCGAGCCCCGTCGTCACACGCCACGGCGCAAACGCCGCGCTCGCCGCCACGCTGACCGCCACCGCACAGCACATGACGCGGAACAGGCGGCGACTCATCGCGCCCGAATCGTCGTCTTCGGCGCACACGGGCGCGTGATGATCTAGAGGCACATCCATCTTAAAGACGCTGATTTTACACGGGCGCGGCGCGTGCTGTCGAGCAGTACGACCACGGTTTGCCGTGAGACACGCACGAGTTTTAGTTAAGTTGCGACATCAGGCGAATGAACTGGTAGAAGCCGACGACCGCGCCGACGACGATGCCTGCGACGAGCAGCCACGGGCCTGTCTTCAGCCAGTGATCCAGCGCCCAGCCGATCAGGAGGAACGTTACGATCCCGGCGGCGAGCGAAAACACCGCGCCATAGACGACGCCGCTCTTGCGCGTGATCTGTTCTTCTTCGCGTTCTGGCATTGGTAAAAGTTGCTACCAGCGCTCGCGCGTCAGGTAGTTTTTCGGCACGTCGTAGAGGAGCGCGCGGCGCGAGTGGCGCATCGAGTCGTGGATGAAGCAGACGTGCGTACACCAGCAGGCGCGACCTTCGTCGATCTCTGCGAGTTCCGTCTGCCTCGCCTGCGAAGACCAGAGAGCGCCGAAGTCGTAGTCGAAGTCGGCGAGCGAGGCGAACCGCCCGCGCAGCTCGCAGGCGCGCACGCCGCCGTCGTAGTCAATCACCGTCGCCGTCTCGCCCGCCGTGCAGGGGAAACCCCACGCCGTCGGCTCCGCGAAGTTGGCGAGCTGCGTGCGGTAGTGCGTCGTGATGGCGCCGACGTAAACCCCGTTCTTGACGAGGCGCGTCGCCGCGTCGTCGCGGGCGAACATGCGGTCGCCGTAATGCTTCGTCAACTTCGACGCGAGCGCGTACAGCTCCGGCAGCACTTCAGGCGGAACCTGTTTGATCGACGCGCCCGCCTTCGTCTCGCCGCGGATGATGTTGAAGTAGTGGCCGTCGAGACAGAAGTTGTCCCACAGATATGACGAGAGGCGTTCGACTTCGACGTAGTTCTCGGCGCAGACGACCGTGTTGACGTTCAGCCGAAAGCGATCCCCGAACTCGTCCTTGAGCGGATAAAGCGCGCGGATGCAGTCGAGCGTCTTCCCCCAGTTGCCGGGCACGCCGCGCACGCGGTCGTGCGTCTCGCCGTAGCCGTCGAGCGCGATGTTCAGGTAGAGATCAAGCGCAGGGTTCTCCCGCAGCGCGCGGCTGACGACGCGGAGGACGTGCGACTTGATGATGGCGTTCGTCGGGATGATGACGCGGCGCACCCCGTTCTGGCGCACGAAGAGGTTGATGATCTCGTTCAGGTCTTGCCGCAGCGTCGGCTCGCCGCCCGAAAGCCAGAGGTCTGTGATGGGCGGCATCGTCGCGGAGACGCGCGCGATCTGCGCGAAGGTCAGGTCGCCCGGCTGGTTCAGCTCCTGCCAGTAGAAGCAGGTCTCGCAACGCGCGTTGCAGCGCGAGGTGACGAAGAGGATGACCGTGCCGAGCCGGCGCTCGCGCTCGGTCGAGCGCAAGAGTTGGTAGAGCTGTGCGGCTTTGTTCGTCATCTTCCGAGGGCATCTTAACCGGGCATGGACATCACGGCAACGGGCACCGCCGGGAGTGGGCCCGCGCCGTTACTGTCGGGCACCCACCTTGGCGTACAGCTCGGCGAAGCGCGGGTCGGAGCGCAGCGAGTCGAACGCGGTGTCAGTTTTTAAATAGAGTGCGCCCGGCTTGTGTTGATCGCGCATCTTCTCAAGCCACTCGAACGCGTGATCTTTGTCGCCGAGTTGCGTGTAGATGAGAGCCATCGATTCGGGGTCGGGCGGGTGGTTGTCTTCTTGCGCCCTCTTCTTGATCAGCTCCAACTGTTTCTGCCAGTAGCCGCGCGCGCCTCCTGCCTTGTAAGCCTCAAGGCTCGCCCGCGTCCGCTGCTCCACTCTCTCCGGCGGCTCCCCGAAGAGGATCGCCGCCTTGCGCCTCTCTTCAATCGCTTCTTCGTACATCCCTTTGAGGATGTAAACCGAGCCGAGCTGATCGTGCGCTCTGGCGAAGTTCGGATCGATTTCCAGCGTCCGGTGTAGCTGCGCGGCGGCTTCGTCGTAACGGTGCTCTATCGTGTAAGGCTGCGCGAGGATCATGTTGATGACGGGCGACTGCGGATCGAGTTCCTGCGCCCGCTTCGCCTCAATGATGGCTTCGTCAAGCCGCCCCATCTGGCACAGGAACTCCGCGTACCACTGGTGCGCCGTCGCGTACTTCGGGTTCAGCTCGATGGCGCGCTTGAACTCTGCCTCGGCTCCCGCGAAGTCCCACTCGTACTCGTTCCTGATCGCAGCCATCGAAGCGTGGGGCTCGGCGAGCGTCGGGTCGAGTTCCATGGCTTTCTGCGCGGCGGGCTTCGCCTTGAGGTAAGTCTCTTCCGGCGGCAGATCGGAGTAGGACGCGAGCACCTGATAAGAGTCGGCCAGCCCGGCGTAAGCCAGAGCGTAGCCGGGATCGACGGCGACCGCCTGCTGGAAATAATCGATACTCTTTTTGAGATCGTCCGGCGTGCGCTTGTTCCAGTAGAAGCGGCCTTTGAGGTAGAGCTGGTATGCCTCTGTGTTTGACGTGCCGCCCTTCGCTGCCTGCCCCTGCCCCGCGCCCACGGCCTGCGGGCGGAGCCTCTCTGCCACGGCGCGCGCGATCTCCTGCTGCACGGCGTTGGCGTCCGAGAGCTTGCGCTCGTAGCGTTCGCCCCAGATGAGTTTCCCCTCGCGCGTGTCGATCAGCTCGGCGCTGACCGTGAGATCGTCGCCGCGCTGCTGGACGCGACCCGTGAGGATCGCGCGCACGCCGAGTTCGCGCGCCGCCTGCGCCGCGTCAACGTCCCGGCCCTTGTAGCGGAAGACCGTGCTGCGGGCGATGACCTTCAGATCGGGCACCTGCGACAGTTTGTAGATGAGGCTCTCGGTGAGACCGTCGGCGAGCCAGTCCGCGTTCGCGTCGCCCGTGGCGTTGGCGAGCGGCAGCACGGCGACCGAGTCAATCATCTCCGTGCCGCGTGAGAAGAAGAGGTAGGTGCCGAACACTGCGGCGGAGAGCGCGAGCAGCGCGAGCGCCAAAGTGACGGCGATGCGCGCGCCCACGTGCGTGCCGAGCACCGTCTCCCTTCCGACGTTCGACCCGGTGGCCTCTCCGCCGACAGCCTCGCCCGTTCGCGGCTCCATGCGCTCGCCCGACGAAGCCGACATCTGCTCGCCAGCGATTGTCTGCCGCCCCGATTCGGGCGCGACGCTGCGATCCGACGTGTCCGTGCCTTCCAGCGCACGCCGCAGCTCGCGCAGCTCAATCGCCACGTCCTTGATCGACTGGTAGCGCTCTTCGGGGTCTTTCGCCAGGCAGCGGCGGACGATGCGTTGCAGATCGGGCGGAGCCTGCGGGTTGAACTCCGTGAGCGGCGGCGCGGTCTCATAGACCAGCTTGTGCAGCGACTTGATGAGCGAGTCGCCCTCGAAGGGGCGACGTTTGGTCGCGGCCTCGTACAGGAGGCAGCCGAACGAGAAGATGTCCGTGCGGTGATCTAGCTCGCGCACGCGCCCCTGCGCCTGTTCGGGCGACATGTAGCCCACGGTGCCCATCACGACGCCCGGCGTCGAGTGCTGTTCGAGCACGGCGGTCGCTGCCTCGCTCGACGCGTCGTCGCCCGCGGCGCTCTGCGGCTCGAAGAGCTTGGCAAGACCAAAGTCTAAAATCTTGACGTAGCCGTCGCGCGCGATCATCACGTTGTCGGGTTTGAGATCGCGGTGGACGACGCCCGCGGCGTGCGCCTTCGCCAGTCCTTCGGCGACTTCGCCGAGGTACTTGAGCAGTCGCGGCAACTCGACGCGGCCGCCGTGGATGGCCGCGTTCAGTGTCTCGCCTTCGACGTACTCCATCGCGATGAAGTGCGCGCCTTCGCTCTCGCCGACCTCGTACACGTGCGCGATTGCTGGATGGTTGAGCTTCGCGGCGGCTCTCGCCTCCTGCTCGAAGCGGCGCAGCCGATCCGCGTTTTGCGTGAACTCGCCGGAGAGGACTTTGATCGCCAGATTGCGCCCGAGCCGCTCATCGCGCGCCAGATAGACCTCGCCCATCCCGCCCGCGCCGAGCGGCGAGACGATGCGGTAGTGACCGAGGAGCGAACCGTTTTCGATGGTGCCCATGAGCGATCAGGAACTGGCGTGCGGCGGAAATTAAAGAGACGGCGCGTGCGAGTCGGCGAAGTTTAACCGAACCGGGCGGGACGCGCCAAGAGTTAACGCCCGCCGCGCCTGGAGTCTCACCGCTCCTGTCTCACCCCCGCCGCTTCCGTCGTCGTAATGACGATTGTCCGCGTCGGCGACTCCATCTGGTAGGCAAAGCCGCGCCAGACGATCCGGCGCGAGAGGCCAGCGGCGAGGGCGTTCCACAGAAAGATGGCGGCGGTGACAGTCCAGAGCGCGAGGTGCGCGAGCCGTGCGAAGCCGCGAACACGCACCCCTTCGCGCGCGAGCGCGAGATTGACGGCGCGCAAGCGTAAATGCGCTTTGAGCGCACCGAGGAAGAAGATCAGCGCGAGGAGGATGAGCGGGATGGTGAACGACTGCCCCGCGGAGGCGCGCGCGGCGACGACGAGCAGACCGCCATAGATGACCGCGCAGAAGATCAGGTTCGAGACGAGCACGATGAGCCAGAGGCGCGGCGCATAGACGCGCGTGATCTTGAGTTGGCGCGTGGTGAACTCGAACAACTCACGCCAAGTGCAGTCTTCGTGCGAGGCGGTGAGGCACGCCGGGACGAACTTGATGGGAAGCCCCGCACGTTGCAAGGCGCGCGTGAGTGCGTAATCGTCCGAGAGCGCGCCGCGCCACGCGTCGAGCATGTTCAGTTGATCGAATGTGGCGCGGCGGACGGCGGTCGAGCCGCCCCAGCAGAAGTTGCGCCGTGTGTCTGTGCCAAGCGCGGATGCGATAGACGCGTTCCAGACGGCGCGCAGGATCGAGGCGAGGCTCGCGCGCGTGGGCACGAACCAGCGGTAGCCGGTCGCCGCGCCCAACTGTTCGTCGGCGAGCGGCGCGACGAGCGCGCGCAGCCAGTCGCGGCGCGTGCGCGCGTCGGTGTCCACGAAGACGAAGACCTCGCTCGCCGTGTCGGCTTCCGCAACGGCGGCGCGCAGGTTGTGCACCTTCTGCCCGCAGTCGCGCGCGCGCGTCGCGACGATGACGCGCGCGGAAACTCTCGCCATGTTTTGTCGCGCGGCTTCGAGCGCGAAGGCGAAGACGGCGCGCTCGACGAACTTGAGCGCGGGGTCGTTTTCGTCGTCGGCGACGAAGACGAGTTCATAAGCGGGGTAGTCTTGGCGGAAGAGCGCGGAGAGGTTTTCGGTTAATCCCTGATCGACGCCGCGGCAGGGGACGAAGACCGAGGCGTGCGGGGCGTAGTCGGCGGGCGGGCGTGCGAGTTCGCGTCGGAAGTATGAGAGGTAGCGCGCGCCGCCGCGCAGCGACAGAAGCGATTGCCAGAGGAGCAGCGCGGCGAAGAAGTAGAAGAGCCACATAAAAAAGAGGGGAGGCGCAGGCCGCGCCTCCCGCTCCGATTCGTCCCTGTGCGTCCGACTATCTGGAGGCGACCGCGCCGCCCGCGAGCGTCGAGACGACCGCCTGCGCGAGGTTGATGAAGGGTTGCGGATAGACGCCGATGACGACGACGCCGACGACCGCCACGCCGAGCGCGACCTGCAACGCGGGCGAGAGCGAGAGCGGTCGCTCGTCTGCGACCGTCTCATCCAGGTACATCACGCGAATGAAGCGCACGTAGTAGTAGAACGAGACGACCGTGTTGAGGACGCCCCACAGCGCGAGCCAGTAGTACCAGTGCTTCCCCTCCAACTTGCCGCGCTGCATCAGCCCGCCGAAGAGGAACCACTTGCCGATGAAGCCGCCCGTCAGCGGCAGGCCGCCGAGCGAGAGCATGAAGATCGCCATCATCGCCGCCATAAGCGGCTCTTTCTGCGCCAGGCCCCGCAGATCATCAACTTGCTCGCCAACGACGCCGCGCCGGTGCAGGCTGATGATCACACCGAACGCGCCGACGTTCATCAGTGTATAGACGAGCAGGTAGATGGCGAGGCCGACGTAGCCGTACTGGTTGGCGGCGACGATGCCGAGCAGCAGGTAGCCCGCGTTCGAGATCGAAGAGTAGGCGAGGAGCCGCTTCGAGTTGGTTTGCGTGACCGCCGCCCAGTTGCCGACCATGATTGTGATGGCGGCGACGAGACCGACGAGCGGAGCCCAGTTGGCGCGCATCCCGCCGAGGGCTTCGAGGAAGAGGCGCGCGAAGAGCGCGAAACTCGCCGCCTTCGAACCGGTCGAGAGGAAGGCCGTGACGGGCGTCGGCGCGCCCTCGTAGGCGTCCGGTGCCCACATGTGAAACGGCACGGCGGCGATCTTGAAGAAGAGCCCGCAGGCCAGCGCGACCATGCCGAGCAACAGGAGCGGCATGACCTGTCCCGCTGGAGACCTCGGATCGACTGCGCCGCCCGCGATCGCGCTGACGGTCTGCGCGATGTCGCCGAGGTTCGTCGAGCCGGCGACGCCGAACAAAATCGACATGCCGTAGAGCAGCACGCCCGACGAGAACGCGCCGAGCAGGAAGTATTTCATCCCCGCCTCGTTCGAGCGCCGCTCGCGCTTCGTGTAGGAGACGAGCACGTAGAAGGTGAGCGCCATCAGCTCCAGACTGATGAAGAGCACGATCAGGTCGTAGCCGCAGGCGAGGAACAACATCCCCACGGTGGCGAACAGCACGAGCGCGTAGAACTCGCCGCGCTGCTCGCTCTCGACGTCGAGGTAGCGCATCGAGACGCCGACGGTGAGCGCCGCGGCGAGCAGGAAGATCAGTTGGAAGACGACCGCGAAGCCGTCGATCCTAACCATCCCGTAGAAGCCCGTGAGCGGAAAGTTCGCGCCCGAACCCGTCCACGTCACGACGAGCGAGAGGGCGGCGAGCGCGATTGAGGCGAGCGCGAAGTAGCCGACCCAGCGACTCTTCTTGTACGGCAGCAAGACCTCCATCACGAGCGCGAGGCACGCGGCGACCGTCAGGATCAGCTCCGGCACGATCAGGTTGAGATCGCGCACCGAGTACAGCTCAGTCGTGTTGGCTTGGAAGAGAAACATAATAGCTAATGATGAGTGCGAAATGATGAATGATGAATTTAAGCGCGATGCGTTTCTCTTTCATTCATCATTCCGCATTCATCGTTCATCATTTTCTTTCCGCCGTCTGCGCCGCAGGCGTCCCGTTAATCGGATAATTCGGTCGCACCTGGCGGACGACGGCGTTGACGGGCTTCTGGATGAAGTCGATGAAGGGCTTGGGATAGACGCCGATCCAGAGCGAGAGGACGACGAGCGGGAGCATGTACGCCCACTCGCGCCCCTTCAGGTCTTTCAGGTTTTCGTTCTTCGGGTTCTCGATGTTGCCGAAGAACATCCGCTGGTAGAGCCAGAGCATGTAGCCCGCGTTCAAGATGATGCCGAGCGCCGCCCACGCCGCCCACCACGGCTGCGCCTCGAACGCGCCCCGCATCGCCAGGAACTCCGAGATGAAGACGCACAAGAGCGGCAAGCCGATGGCCGTCATCGCCATCACCAGAAAGATCGTCGCGTAGGCCGGCATGACGTGCGAGAGTCCGCCGAACTCGGCGACGTTTCGCGTGTGTCGCCGCTCGTAGATGATGCCCACCAAGAGGAAGAGCGCGGCGGAGTAGATGCCGTGGTTGATCATGTGGAGCACCGCGCCGTCCAACCCGTTCGGGTTCAGGGCGAAGAGTCCGAGCATGACGACGCCCATCGAGGAGACGGACGAGTAGGCGACGAGCTTCTTCACGTCGCCGTCGCGCTTAACGACGAAGTACATCGCGGCGAGCGCGCCGTAGATGATGCCGATGATGGCGAGCGCGATCATCAAGTGGCGCACGCCGAAGTAGCCGCCGAAGAAAGTTAAGTCCTTCGATGCCGCCGGGAACATCGGCAGGTTGAAGCGGAAGAAGCCGTAGGTGCCGAGCTTGAGCAGAATCCCTGCGAGGATGACCGAGCCCGCGGTCGGCGCTTCGACGTGCGCGTCCGGCAGCCACGTGTGGAACGGGAACATCGGGACTTTGATGGCGAAGCCCAGGGCGAAGGCAAAGAACAAGAGAACTTCGAGCGTCGTCGCCACGCCCTTCGAGAGCACGGAGCCCATTGATTGCAGGAAGATGATATTGAACGTGCCGGTGTTGTTGCGCGCCGCCTCCTGCAAGGTGTTCGAGACGAGGCTCGCCGCCGCGCCGTTTCCGGCGAGCGAGTTGACGGTCGCCTGCGTGACCTGCGCGGTGAGCGCCGCGTCCTGCGTCAGGAAGTAGACCTTCAACACGCCGAGCAGCATGACGACCGAGCCGACGAGCGTGTAGAGGAAGAACTTGATCGCGGCGTAGAGGCGGCGCTCGCCGCCCCAGATGCCGATGAGGAAGTACATCGGCACGAGCGAGACTTCGAAGAAGAGGTAGAACAAGAACAGGTCCATCGAAGCGAAGACGCCGACGACCGCCGCCTGCAACAGCAGGAGCAGCGCGTAGTATTCCTTCTCGCGCTTCTGGATGTACTCCCACGAAGAGAGCGAGGCGATGACGCCTAAGAGTGTTGTCAGCACGATGAGCAGCACGGCGACGCCGTCGGCGCCCATCTGGTAGCGCGCGCCGATGACGGGAATCCAACTGTGGTCTTCGAGGAACTGGAAGCCGCCCGCCGCACGGTCGTAAGTACACAGCGCGAGCGAGACCAGAAAGACGAGGCCGAACCACGCGGTCGCGAATTTTTTGATCGCGCCGGCCTGCGCCTTATTGAAGACCGCCAGAATGATGATCGCCCCGACGGCGGGCAGCCACGTGACGACGGAGAGTAGGTACGGAATGTTCATAAAGTAGCCGTTAGCTCTTAGCTCTTAGCTGTTAGCAAAACCGTCGGTCGGGTTTTGTCGTTCAACTGCTCGGCTGAAAGCTAATCGCTAACAGCTCATCACGACTGACCACGGACAACTGACAGTCTTTACCGCCAAAAGACGAAATACGCGACGGCGACGGCAAGCCCTAGCGCCATGACGAGCGCGTAGTTGGCGGCAAATCCCGTCTGCGCGGCGCGGAAGAGATTCGACATGACGCCGCGGATGAAGTAGGCGACGCCGTTGACGATGCCGTCCACCACCTTGAAGTCGAAGAGACCCGTGTAGTTCGAGAGGCGTCGCGTGAGCCAGGCCGTGCCGTTGACCGCGCCGTCCACCACTTCCGAGTCAACTTTATAGACGCCGCGCGACAAGTCCATCGTCCGCCGCGTGATGAGCTTGCCGTACAACTCGTCGATCCAATACTTGTTGAAACTCGCGCGGTACAAGCCGCCGAGTCGCGCCGCCCACACGTCGGGGAGTTTCGGGTTCTTGAGGTAGAAGAGCCAGCCGAGGAAGATGCCGAACCCGGCGACGACGAGCGAGAGGATGATGAAGAACCACTCCGTCCCGCGCTCGCCGAGCGAGCCTTCGAGCGAGTGCGCGAGGTTGAAGCCGGTATCGCCGTAGGGCGAGCGCATCGCTTCCTCCATGCGCTTGTACTGCTCAGGGGACATAACAGCCGGCAACTCTGCACGAGCTTCGTTTGTGCGCGCTTGCTCGCCACCTTCCAAATGCGGCGTGCCGAACTGGTGAGTCGCGGGATTCCAGATGATGGGGTCGAGCCAGTTGACGATGTTGAGCTTGCCGCCGACTTCCCTGCCGCCTGTGAACGCCGGGCTGATGCCGACGAAGCCGCCGATGACGGCGAGCGTGGCGAGCACGGCGAGCGGCACCCACATCGAGGCGGGCGACTCGTGCGGGATGTGTACGCCGTGACCGTGCGGCTCCGCGTGCGCGTGCTGCGTGCCGTGCGCGTCCTCGTGCGTGTGCACGGCGGGCGCGTGCGGCTCGCCAACGTACTCGCCGGGCTCGTGGCGCGGACGATCCCCTGCGGATTCCAGTTGCGCGTCGTGTGGCTTGCCGTATTCGTCAACGCCGTGCGCGTGCGCCTCGTCAGCCTCGCCTCCGGCATGTGCGTCCAGGAATCTCTCGCGACCCCAGAAGGTCATGGCAACGAGCCGCGTCATGTAGAAAGCCGTGCAGGTGGCGGCGACGGTCGCCATCAGCCAGAGGAACCAGCCGCCGGGGATGATCGATGTCGAAGCCGTGCGCCACAGAATCTCGTCCTTCGACCAGAAGCCCGAGAAAGGGATGATGCCGCAGATGGCGAGCCAGCCCGCGAGGAAGGTCAGGTAAGTCTTCGGCATGTACTTCCGAAGGCCGCCCATCCGGCGCATGTCCTGCTCGTGGTGCATCCCGTGGATGACACTCCCCGCGCCGAGGAACATCAGCGCCTTGAAGAAGGCGTGCGTCATGACGTGGAAGATGCCGATGGTGAACGCGCCGACGCCGCAGGCGAGGAACATGAAGCCGAGCTGTGAGACGGTCGAGTAGGCGAGGACTTTCTTAATGTCGTTCTGCGTGATGCCGATGGTCGCGGCAAAGAGCGCTGTGAGCGCGCCGACGACGGCGACGACGAGCATCATCGTCTGCGAGTGCTGGAAGATGACGTTCGTGCGCGTCAGCATGTAAAGCCCGGCGGTGACCATCGTCGCGGCGTGGATCAAGGCGGAGACGGGCGTCGGCCCCGCCATCGCGTCGGGCAGCCAGACGTAGAGCGGTATCTGCGCCGACTTGCCGCACGCGCCGACGAAGAGCCCGAGCGCGATCCACGACATCAAGCCGAACGTCCCGATGGTCTCAAGCGGAAACGCGCTCGCCGCAGTCACGACCGTGCGGTAGTCGGCAGAGCCGAAGGCGGCGATGATGCCGAAGACGCCGAGGGCGAAGCCGAAGTCGCCGATGCGGTTCGTGATGAAAGCCTTACGCGCGGCGTCGCCCGCCTCCTTGCGGTCGAAGTAGTAGCCGATGAGCAGGTACGAGCATAAGCCCACGCCCTCCCAGCCAACGAACATCATTAAAAAGTTCGAGCCCATCACGAGGACGAGCATCGAGAACATGAAGAGTCCGAGGTAGGCGAAGAAGCGGTAGAACCCAAGGTCTCCGTGCATGTACCCCGTCGCGAAAACAAAGATGCACAGACCGACGCCCGTCACGATCAGGATGAAGATCGAAGAGAGCGCGTCAAGCTGGTAGCTCCACTCGACATTGAGCACAGAGCCCAAGCCCGTCCGCACGGGTGCTTTAACGTCGGCGATGAATACTCCGCCGGAGGTGATACCCTCCGCCTGCGCTTTTCGCCGCGCCGCCTCATACGTCAGCTTCTGCCCTTCGACGTGCGCGCGCCCTTCGTTCCCTTCCGTCAGCTCGACCGCGCCGCCCGGAATCCACGTGTAGCCGAACGCGCCGTCCTGACTCGTCACGTAAGGCGCGGGATAGATCGGCGACGAGCCGAAGCCGTAGGAATAGACCGCCGCCACGCCGAGTAGGAACGCGATGGCGACCGACCCGACCGCGACCACTGCCACGATCCTCTCCGAGAAACGCAGCCAGCGACCGAGCAAGCCGTTAACGGCGGCTCCGGCGAGCGGCAGGAGGGGGATGAGCCAGATGTATCGGTGCATGGGGAGCTGTTAGCCGTTAGCGATTAGCGATTAGCTGTTAGCAAAACCGAATTTAATACTTGAAGCTTACTCCGAAAGCTGAGAATGGGTTGTCTTCTGGCTGAAAGCTAACAGCTATTCGCTAACAGCTTCTCACCACTTGAGTAGATCAATCTTGTCCAGAAAGATCGTCTCGCGGTTGCGGTAGAGCGCGATGACGATGCCGAGGCCGATGGCGGCTTCGGCGGCGGCGACGACGATGATGAAGACGGTGAAGACCTGTCCGGCGACGGCGTTCTGATTTCCGGTCAGTTGCAGGTAGCGCGAGAAGGCGATGAAGTTCAGGTTTGCCGCGTTCAGGATCAGCTCGACCGACATGAAGATGACGATGATGTTGCGGCGCGTCAGCACGCCCGCCACGCCGATGACGAAGAGGATCGCGCCGATGACGAGGAACTTCGCCAGGTCCGGGTGTTTGATGCCCTCGACGATGGGCGAGCCGGTGCGCTCGGTCGCAGCCTCCTGCAACAGCGCGAGCGCAGGGATGAAAAATGCGTTCATAGTCTTCTCGTCTTCAACTCATCATTCCGCGTTCATCATTCATCATTGGTTGACGAGCCCGCTGCCCTCTCGTGCGAGTTCGGGCTCCTGCCTGATGAGTTCGGGCAGCAGATCGGGATCGACGTCGTCCGTGGCGAGTTCCTGTTTCGTCGTGCGCGCCAGCAAGACCGAGCCGACGATGGCGACGAGGAGCAGTACGCTCGCGATCTCGAAGGGCAGCGAGGCGAAGCGGTAGAGGCTGTTGCCGACGCGCTCGGTCTCGCGCGAGACGCGAGAGACGCCGGTCGCCGCGGGCGGCAGGCGGCGATCCTGCGACGCCGCGCCCGCCGCCGTCACCTCCTCGAAGGAGACGTGCGCCCGGCCTTCGCTCAGGTTGTGCGCGCGCTCGACGCCGGAGTTCAAACCGCCGACGCCCCTGCCCGTCGCGACGATGAAGCCGGCGACGAGCAGCGCGAGAAAGACGAAGCTCGCCCCAACCTGCGCCGGGCGGTTGAACAACTCTTCATTCCCGCGCTCTTCCGCCGAAACGTTGACGAGCATGATGACGAACAAAAACAAGACCATCACGCCGCCGACGTACACCAGAATCTGCACGCCCGCGATAAACTCCGCGCCGAGCAAAATGAAGAGCGCCGCGACCGAGACGAGCGTCGAGATCAGGAACAGCGCCGAATGCACCGCGTTCTTCGCGAGCACGGTCAACAGCGCCGCGATCATCGCCGCCACCGCGAAGACCCAGAAGAAGACCGATTCCCAACCGGATAAGATCATAAGCTTGGGGGTTTGGGGGTCGGGGGCTGGGGGTCGGGGAAGATTTACCTAACCCCTGATCCCCGACCCCTATCCCCCGCTTTTCACGCTTCGTACTTGACCGTCTCCCTACCCTGCTCGAGCATCTGGCGGTTCCAGACGAAGCCAGCGCGCGAGTAGGTCGCCAGCTCAAAGTCCTGCGTCAGTTCTAAGCAGGCGGTCGGGCACGCCTCCTGGCAGAGGGCGCAGAACATGCAGCGCGAGGTGTCGAAGATGAACTCGTCGAGGACTTTCTTGCGGCGCGCCTTGCCCGCGACCGTGATCTCGATGTCCATCGCGATGACGTCGATGCAGTCTTCGGGGCAGGCGAGCGCACAGAGGTTACAGGCGATGCAGAGCGTCTCGTAGGTTTCGGGGTCCATGTTCAGGCGCGGCGCGCCGTGAAAACGCGGCGCCACGTCGGGGCGCACCTTCGGGTACTGCTCCGTGTAGATACCCTTGCCCGCGATGGCGTCCTTGTCGGTCAGCGCGCCGATGTTGAACTTGAGCGTGAGCTTCATCCCCTGCAAGAGATCGACGAAGAAGAAGCGCTTCAGCTTCTCCCTCCAACTCGCCTGCGGGACTGGTACGACTGGCATATATCGATCCTCTGGGTGTCGGGTTTCGGGTGTCAGGCTCCGGGTAATAAATCGAAGGCGTTTAACTTTGCCTCCGATACCCGACACCCGTTACCCGGAACCATTCTTCTTATCCTTCGCTCGCCGTCGCGACCGGCGCGACTGCGGGCGCGCCCTGTGGCGGCGAAACGAGGCGAATCTGTCGGCGCTGCTTCTTCAGGTTGAAGTCGCGCGAGCGCCAGTTGATTGACGAGAGCACGCCGAGCGCGACGAAGACGCTCAAGACGCCGAACACGATCATGATCGCCTTGCCCTCCGGCGTCAGTTGCAGGCCGCGGCGCAACGACTGGATCGTGTGCAGCCCGTGCCAGCCGTCGAGCGCCTGCACGACGAAGACGGCGATGGCGGTGAGCGTCACGTTCAGCAGCGACGCAGGGATCATCCACTTCCAGCCCAGGTCCATGAGCTGATCGTAGCGGTAGCGCGGGAACGTCCAGCGGAACCAGAAGTAGAGGTAGAGCAGCACCGACATCTTCGCGAGGAAGACGAAGAGGCTCACGATGACGTAGAGACCATGATACCCGTGCGTGTCGAGCCGGTTGAGGAACGGGAAGTACCACCCGCCGAGGTACACGGCGGTCGCCACCGCCGAGACGACGACCATCGCCGCGTACTCCGCCATGAAGAAGAGCGACCAGCGCATCCCCGAATATTCGGTGTGGAAGCCCGCGACGAGTTCCGACTCGGCCTCGGGCAGATCGAACGGCGCGCGGTTGTTCTCCGCGATGCCGCTGATGAGGAAGAGGACAAGTCCGAGCGGCTGGTAGAGGACGAACCACACGGTGTCGCGCGCCTGCGCCGTGACGATGCCGGAGAGCGAGAGCGTGCGCGCGAACATCAGTGCGCCAATCAGCGCAAGCCCCATCGCCACCTCGTAAGAGACCATCTGCGCCGACGAGCGCAAGCCACCCAGCAGCGCGTACTTCGAGTTTGAAGACCAGCCCGCAAGGATGAGCGCGAGCACGCCGACCGAAGAGACGGCGAGGACTAAGAGCAAGCCGATGTTGACGTCCGTGATGACCGCCCAATCGGGGCCGAACGGGATGACGGCGAAGACGATGAAGGCGGCGGCGACGGCGATGAACGGCGCAAAGAAGAAGATGTAGGTGTCCGCCTTGTCGGGGCGGATGTCTTCCTTTGTCAAGAGCTTGATCGCGTCGGCGATGGGCTGCAACAAGCCCCACGGCCCCACGCGCATCGGCCCCAGCCGCGCCTGCATGAAGGCCGAGATTTTCCGTTCGAGGTAAGAGGCGTAGAGCGCCCACAGGGCGACGGCGGTGACGACCGCGCCGATCTGGATGAACGGGAAGACGACGTAGCTGATCGTCTGCTGGCCGAGGTTAAAGTTCAGCAGCAGATCGTTCAGCCACTCCGGCGCGGCAAATAGCGCGACTGTGTTCACCATCATCCCCAAATCCTACGCCCGTTTCCCTTCCAGAGCTTCGACGCGCTCGTCTAGTTCGTCAACGTCGGCGCCGATCTTTAATACAGCCCCCTCGACGCGGTCGAGCCGCCTCGTCAGCACGCGCAACTCGCGCTCGATACGATCCAGCCCCGCGTTCACTTCAGAAAAGCGAGTGTTCACCTCGGCACGGAACTCGCCCATCTCGCGGCTGATCGCGCTCAGGTAGTTGAGGATTTCTGCGGTGCGGTCAGAACTCATCTTTCATCCCTTTCTCACGCCGCTAGTGAGGGCGGCTGTGATCAATCTCGCGACAAGTGAACCGTGACGGTGACAAGAAAAACCACTTTCTTCTTGCTCGTCACTTGTCACTTGTCACTCGTCACTACCTGTCTATCTCCCCGAGCACGATGTCGAGCGTGCCGATGATGGCGACGACGTCGGCGACGAGGTGTCCGAGGCACATCTGCCGCAGCGCCTGCAAGTTGATCAGGCACGGCGGGCGCACGCGCACGCGCGCGGGCCTGGACGATCCGTCCGAGACGAGGTAGCAGCCGATCTCGCCCTTAGGTCCCTCAATCGAGTGGTAGTAATCGCCCGCGGGCGGCTTGATCACTTTCGGGACTTTGGCGTTCACAGGCCCGTCGGGCATTTTCGCCATCGCCTGCTTGATGATGTGGCGCGACTGGCGCATCTCTTCGAGGCGGACGAGGTAGCGGTCATACGTGTCGCCGTTCTCGCCGACCGGCACGTCGAAGTCTATGTCGGCGTAGGCGGCGTAGGGTCGCGCCTTGCGTATGTCGAAGGCGACGCCGGAGCCGCGTAGTGCCGGGCCCGACAAACCGATGTCGATGGCCGCCTCCGCCGAGATGACGCCGATGCCGACCGTGCGACCGAGCCAGATGCGGTTCTCCGAGAGCAAGACCTCGTACTCTTCCAGGCGCTTCGGGAAGTTGTCGGTGAAACGCTGCACGTCCTCCGTGAAGCCCTCGTAGGTGTCGTTCGGCATCCCGCCGATGCGCCACGCGTGACAGGTCAGGCGCGCGCCGAACTGCCGCTCGAAAATCTTCAGTATCTCCTCGCGCTCGCGCAGAGCCCAGAGCAGGACGGTGAAGCCGCCGATGTCGAGCGCGTGCGTGGCGAGCCAGAGCAGGTGCGAAGAGATGCGGTTCAGCTCCGTCAGGACGGTGCGGACGTAGTGCGCGCGCGGCGGCACGACCAAGCCCATCATCTGCTCGACCGTCTCGACCCAGACGAGCCCGTTCGAGACCGCCGCGATGTAGTCGAGCCTGTCCCAGTAGGGCGCGATCATCGGGTAGAGCCGGTTCTCGGCGATCTTCTCCATGCCGCGGTGCAGGTAGCCGATGTCGCAGTCGAGATCGATGACGGTCTCGCCGTCGAGACGCAGGATCACGCGCAGCACGCCGTGCGTCGAAGGGTGCTGCGGCCCCATGTTCAGCACCATCTCGGGGCTGTCGAGCAGCGTCTCTCTGGTTGTCGCGACTTCTACTTGATGCATAAAAGCTAAATGATGAATGCAGAATGCGGAATGATGAATGGAAGGCAGAATCGTTTTAATTCATCATTCATCATTCCGCATTCATCACTTCCTTTTTGTATGCTCCGGTGACGCTGTTGCCGTCGAGGACGAGACCAATCTCGGAGAGTTCGCCGCCGCGCTTGCGCCGCAATAGCTCGTAGAAGATCGACTGCGCGGCGCTGTCGCGGTTCCAGGCGTTGCGCGGCTTCAGGGACTGTCCGAGCGTGTACCCGGCTGACTCGGCGGCATCAGCCGAGTCGAACACTTTCGCTTCGTACTTCTTGGCGAGGTCTTGCGGGTGCATAGGCTTGCTCGTCTCTCACTCACAACCGCGGTCGCCCGGTTCGGCTAACGGCTAACAGCTAATAGCTAACAGCCGTTCCTACTTGTGCTCCTTCGGCATCACTTCCTTGCCCGCGCGGAAGATGTCGCGCACGCGGCGCTCGTTAGGCGTCGAGAGTAGTTCGAGTTCGTAGGCGCGGCGCTGCACGATCTGCTCCTGCTGCACTCCGTCGAACTCCGGCAGGTGCTTCGCCGTCCAGTTGTTCTCGACGAACTCCAGCGGGTAATCCTTGCGCAGCGGATGACCCTGCCAGTCTTCCGGGAGCAGCAGGCGACGCAAATCCGGGTGGTTCTCAAACTTCACGCCGAAGAGATCATAAACTTCGCGCTCCATCCAGTTCGCCGCAGACCAGACGCCCGTCACGCTCTCGACGCCGCCGCCCTCGGTCGTCGCGACTTTCAGACGCACGCGCGCGTTGGCGCTGAGCGACAGCAGGTTGTAAACGATCTCGAACGGCTCGTCGAAATTGTCTGGGAGGTGGACGCAGGTCAGATCGCTCAGATAGTTGAAAGGCGTCTCGGCGTCGCGCTTCAAGGCGTCGCAGACTTTCACGATCGAACCGCGCGCGACGCGAACCGACAACTGACCGAGAAACTCCGTCGCCTCGCCGATCGCGTCGCCGAACTTGGCGCGCAGGCGTTTAACGAACGGGTGAGCGGCGGCGTCCTTCGGCGCGGGCGCGTCTTCCTTCTTCTTGACGGGGGCTTTCGGCACGCCCGCAGCGGCAGCCCCGGCGGCTGGGGCGGCAGACGGCGCGGCTTGCGCGGCGGCGGTCTTCTCGCCCGCGGACGCCTTGAGCGCGGCGGCTTTCGCCTTCGCCTCGGCGATGCGCGCAGACTTCTCTGCGTCGGAAGTCGCGGGTGACGCGCCGCCGGACGGTGGCGCGCCCCCGGCTGGCGCGGCGGCTTCCTTCTTCGCCTTCGCCTCGGCGATGACGCGCGCGAGTCGCGCCTTCTTCTCTTCAGGTGTCTCGTCTGTCATCGCATCCGACGATTGGCAGACTCCGGCTTGCAGGGAGCGGCGACTTGAGGCACGTCGCGCCGCTAGAGAGTCTGCTCAACACGATTTTCGGTCTGACTGTATTGCCAAGATGCAAAAAGGGCGGAAACGAGGTGGTTTGTAACACGCGCTTTAAGGCGTTGTCAATAAAATCGTCCGAGACACTCGAATGCACCTGTGCCGCATCTAAGCTGCTGAAACTTGACGACGTTGCGAGCCAGCACGTATCATCTTTTTTTGGTCAATGACCCGGATTCCGATCCGTGGTGAGGGAGAGAAAATGAAGCAAGGAATTCATCCGAATTACACAGAGATCACCGTGACCTGCGCCTGCGGCGCGAACTTCAAGACGCGCTCGACGCGCAAGGACGACCTCCACGTCGAAATCTGCTCCGAGTGCCACCCGTTCTTCACGGGCAAGCAGAAACTGGTGGACACCGCCGGGCGCGTGGATCGGTTCAATAAGCGTTACGGCAAGAAGACCGCCGACGCGCCTGCCGAAGCCGGCGCGGAAGCCAGCGCCTAAGCCGCCGACGAGTCAGCCGAATTTATGCTGATGCCGACAGACCGACGACAGTATTCGCTTCCCATACTCCTGCGCCGACGGTTTTGGCGGCGGTCGCCCTCCGTGTTTTAGAACGGAACCCGCGCGACCGCCCGACACAAAACGTCGGCGTTGTTTTTTTTGTCCGTCGTCAGTGGTCAGTCGTCCGTGGTTTTCTGCTATCGAAACTTAAGCGTGGTCACACGCCGCCCGTCTGTGCTGTAATGATGATAGCCGGCGGGTCAGCCCCGAACGACTGACCACGGACAACTGACAACAGTCAGCTTTTCAGAGGATTGAACGTGAGCGCAAACGAAAAAGATTTGATCGTCGGCGGGCAGGCGGTGGTCGAGGGCGTGATGATGCGCACCCCGAACGCCTACGCCGTCGCCGTG
>JBJMGS010000238.1:0-10617 GCA_045807785.1 Pyrinomonadaceae bacterium | reverse complement strand
TGCGCGCGGCGGGCGACCGAGCCCAGTTCGCGCGTGCCGCGTGCGACGCCGTTGACCAGCCCGTCGATCACGCCCACGTCAAAAATCTTCCACAGCCCCTCGCGCGAGCCCGCCTTGATTGGCTCGATGATGGCGGCATCGTACAACTCGTCAACGTAGTATTTATTCTCCAAAAGTTTCGGCATCTGCGCGAGCGGTCGCTTTCTGAAGTAAGCCCAGCCGATGCCGATGCCGACGAGACCGACGATGACAGAGATGCCGGTAAAGAGTCTCTCCCTAGAGACCTCGGACGGATCGGGCGCGTGCTCCGAGACGCTTTCGCCCTGCTCGCCCTCGCCCACCGACTGCGGCACCGCGCCCTCGTTGCCGTGCGCAGCGGGCGCGCGTAGAGATTCACCCGCGCCGCGTGCCGACGGCGAAGCGCCCTCGGCGGTTTCGCCGCCGCGTTCCGGCGCACGGGCGACGACGGGTTCGAGCGTGCGCTCGAAGTAGTTGGACACGGCGCCGCCGCTCAGTGCGTAAGGGATGCCGACGAGTCCGCCGACCGCCGAGAGGATCGCGAGCACGACGAGCGGGACGGTCATCGTCCAAGGTGACTCGTGCGGCTCGACGGGCGCCCCGTGGTGTTCGTCGTGCTCTTCCTCTTCTTCGATGAAGTCAGTCTGGTTCGATTCGGGGGCTTGATCTTGGTGCGCGTGATCGTGCGCCGCCGGGTGGTCGTCGGCGTGCGCCTCGCGGAAACGCTCCGACCCCCAGAAGGTCATGACCATCAGGCGCGTCATGTAGATCGCCGTCAGCCCCGCGGTGATCGCCGCGACGAACCAGAGTGCCTGACCAGCTCCCGCTGGGATGGCGACGGCGCTTGCGCTCCACGTCTTCCACAGAATCTCGTCCTTCGAGAAGAAGCCGGAGAGCAGCGGGAAGCCGCTGATGGCGAGCCAGCCGACCGCCATCGTCGCGAACGTGACGGGCAGGTATTTTTTCAGCCCGCCCATGCGCCGCATGTCCTGCTCGTGGTGCATCCCGTGGATGACGGAGCCTGAGCCGAGAAAGAGGAGCGCCTTGAAGAAGGCGTGCGTCATGACGTGAAAGATCGCTGCGACGAACGCGCCGACGCCGCAGGCGAGCATCATGTAGCCGAGCTGCGAGACGGTCGAGTAAGCCAAGACCTTCTTGATGTCGTTCTGCGC
This sequence comes from Pyrinomonadaceae bacterium, assembly GCA_045807785.1. Classification (GTDB taxonomy): domain Bacteria; phylum Acidobacteriota; class Blastocatellia; order Pyrinomonadales; family Pyrinomonadaceae; genus JAIVGV01. The sequence continues at coordinate 9,427 of JBJMGS010000238.1, read as the reverse complement.
CAGACCGATGGTCGCGGCGAAAATCGCTGTCGCCGCGCCGATGATCGCGATGATGAACATCGTCGTCGGCGCGTGTGTGAAGATGGTCGAGCAGCGCACGATCATATAGACGCCCGCCGTAACCATCGTCGCGGCGTGGATAAGCGCGGAGACAGGAGTCGGCCCCGCCATCGCGTCGGGCAGCCAGACATAGAGCGGTATCTGCGCGCTCTTGCCGGTCGCGCCGATGAAGAGCAGGAGCGCGGCTGATGTGACGCCGCCCGCGAAGAGCAGTCGCCAGTTGAACGCCTCGACGGGGAAGCCGCCGATCACGCGGAGCGCGCTGACGACGCCCTGCGCGGGCTTGTCAAAGAAGCTGATCGAGCCGTGACCGGCGTTCGACGTCAGGAAGAAGACGAGCATGATGCCAAGCACGACACCCCAGTCGCCGACGCGGTTGGCGACGAAAGCCTTCTTCGCCGCGTCGCCCGCCTCTCTGCGGTCGGTGTAGTAGCCGATCAAAAGATAAGAGCAGAGGCCGACGCCCTCCCAGCCGACGAACATCAGGAGCAGGTTGTCGGCCAGCACCAGCGTCAGCATCATGAACATGAACAAGTTCAGGTAGGCGAAGAAGCGGTAAAAGCTCCGGTCGCCGTGCATGTAGCCGGTGGCGAAGAGGTGAATCAGGAAGCCGACGAAGGTGATGAAGCAGACGTAGATGCCGCTTAGACGATCCATCGCGAAGCCGTAGTCCGCGCGGAATCCCCCGACTTCCATCCACGTCCAGAGGTGGCTCATGACGGGCGCGTTCGCCGAGAGCGCCGCGCCCTGCGACCCCGCGAAGGCGATGAGGAAGGCGATGACGGCTGAGATGGCGACCGAGCCACAGGCGACAATGCCGATGAAACTTTCGCTGCGCACGCGCCGCCCGACGAGCCAGTTGATGGCGGCGCCGGCGAGCGGGGCGAAGACGATGACGGGGAGCAGGTTGTTGATCATAGAAACGCTTCCGCCCTCACATCTTCAACATGCTCGCGTCGTCCACGTCGAGCGACTCGCGGTTGCGGAAGACCGTCAGGATGATGCCCAGTCCGACCGCCGCTTCCGCCGCCGCGACCGTCATGACGATGAAGACGAAGAGCTGCCCCGTCGCGTCGCGGAAGTAGGACGAGAAGGCGACGAACGTCAGGTTCACGGCGTTGAGCATCAGCTCGATGCACATGAACATGGCGATGACGTTGCGCTTGATGATGACGCCCGCCACGCCGATGGTGAACAGGATCGCCGAGAGCGTCAGATACCAGGAAAGCGGAATCATCTTTTAGTCTCTCTCCCTTCGGTGCGGGGCGCTCGTCAGCCCGAGCGCGCTCTCTGCCTCGGCGGTCGTGTTCGTGACCACGGGCGTCGCGTCCGAGTCCGGCGCTGAAGTCAGCGTGTGCCGCGTCAGCACCTGAGCGCCGGGAACGACGACGTCGGTCGGGCGCAGCACGCTCGTGCGGCGGGCGAGCGACATCGCACCGACGATTGCCATCAGGATGAGGAGCGAAGTGATCTCGAAGGGCAGCAGGTAGGTCGTGAACAGCCCCGCGCCAATGTTCGCCGTCAAGCCCGTGTTGGCGGGCGCGGCGGCATTGGCGCGCTCGAAGCCAGCTTCGTGAACGAAGTAGAGGATGAACGCCGCCTCGGCGAAGAGGACGGATGCGAAGACGACCGCCACAGGCACGAGGAACTTGAGCCGCGCGGGTTTTCGCTCTGGCTCCTCGACGTTCAAGAGCATGATGACAAAGACGACGAGCACCATGATCGCGCCCGCGTAAACGATGACCTGCACGGCGGCGATGAACGGCGCGGCGAGCAGCAGGTAGAGTCCCGCGAGCGAGAGGAAGACGAAGACGAGCGAGATGGCGCAGTAGAGCGGGTTGCGCTGCGTGACGAGCGAGATCGCCGCACCCACCGCGAGCAGGAAGAGCACGGCGAAGATCAACTGCGGCGCCGCGTCAGCCAGTGTCCCGACCGTTGTCATTGACAGACCGAACATAGAACTCAAAAGCGAATCAGCGAGCGGCATGGTAGCCGATCCAGAAGTAGTAGATGGTCGCCGTCAGCACGACGTTGAGAATCGCGACGGGGAGCAAAAACTTCCAGCCGAAGCTCATCAACTGATCGAAGCGGAAGCGCGGGAGCGTCCCGCGCAGCCAGATGTAGAGGAACAGGAAGAAGACGATCTTCGCCAGAAAGTAGAAGACGCCGAGGAAGGGGAGTTGCTCGACGAAGGGGCCGTTCCAGCCGCCTAAGAAGAGCGTCGTCGCGAGCACCGAGACCGTGAACATGTTGACGTACTCCGCCATGAAGAAGAGCGCGAACTTCAAGGCGCTGTACTCGGTGTGGAAGCCCGCGACCAGTTCCGTCTCCGCCTCCGGCAGATCGAACGGCACGCGGTTCGTCTCCGCGATGGCCGAGATGAGATAGACGATGAAGCCAAGCGGTTGGTAGATGATGTTCCAGTGGAAGCCATACCAGCCCGACTGCAACTCGACGATGTGGTAGAGGTCGAGCGAGCCTGAGAGCAGGACGACGCCGACGAGCGACAGCCCGAGCGACAGTTCGTAAGAGATCAACTGCGCCGACGCGCGCAAGCCCCCGAGCAGGCTGTACTTGCTGTTCGACGCCCATCCCGCGAGCGCGACGCCGTACACGCCGACCGAAGTAATCGCCAGCACGTAGAGCAGCGCCACGTCGAACTGCGCGACGGCGAGGCGCACAGGTCCCAGGAAGGGAAGCGTCACGACGGGGCCGAACGGATAGACGATCATGGACATCAGCGCGGCGGTGATGGCGATGACGGGCGCGAGGAAATAGACGAAGCGCGTGGACTGGTCGGGGACGATCTCTTCCTTGAGGATGAACTTCAGGAGGTCTGCGAACGGCTGCAAGACGCCGCCATACCCGACGCGGTTCGGTCCCAGTCTTCCTTGAATGAAGCCCAACACGCGCCGCTCCGCGAGCACCGTGTACGCCACGATCATCAGCACCACGACGAACGCCACGTTGATCGCGATGAACTTGCCGAGCGCGTAGATGTAAGGGTTATTCCAATCCATAAAACGAATGATGAATGATGAATGATGAATGATGAATGGAAGAAAAAGGCCGATCTTCTTATTTCATCATTCTGCATTCATCATTCTGCATTTTCCCTTCAGTCTCCCGTCGTGCTCGCAACGGTCGCGCGCCGCAGGGCGGGATCGACCGTCAGTTGGTAGAGCGGCGAGACGAGGACGGTCGGGGGCTTCGGGTTCCCCGCGTCGAGCAGGAGGAACTGCGGCGTCCTCTTCGTCAGCGTGCCCGGCTTGAACAGTTCGTGCCCGACGGGCGGCGTCCCTTCGGTTTTATCTGCGGTCTCGACGAGCGACTCGACGTGCCGCCGCAGCGTCAACATCTGACCGGAAACGTCCGCGCCTGCGGCAATCGCGTGTTTCGCCTGCACAGGGTTCGACTCGTCCTTGAGCGCGGGGTAGCGCATTCCTTCATAAGCCGCGACGTTGTTCGCGAGGTCGGAGAAGACGCGGCTCGCCGCGAGCTGATAGCCGAAGTCCACGCCCATCTCGCGCGCGATTAAGTCGGTGATCATCCAGTCGGGGCGCGACTGGTGGACGGGCGGGATGGACTGCCGCACGCGCTGCACTTGACCCGTGTTGTTCGTAAACGTGCCGTCCGTTTCGGCGAACGACGCGGTGGGCAGCACCACGTCTGCGTAGCGCGTCGTCTCCGTCTCGAACAACTCCTGCACGACGAGGAAGTCCAGTTTCGAGAGGGCGTCGGGGCGCACGCCGAGCTGTTCGGGCAGGAAGCTGCCGGCGACATAGAGCGCGTGGACGGATTCGCCGCACGCGGCGAGCATGGCACCGGCGTCGAGCTTCCCGCTCATCAAACCGAGGTCGTGGACGCCGACGCTGTTGTTGAAGAGCGGCAGTGGGTGGAACATGCAGCGGCGACCTTCGCGTGCGCCGAGCGAGGCGGGCAACTGCGCGAGTACTGCCTGCGCCGCGCCCGACAACTCGCCCCCGAACAGGATCACCACGTCGCCTGCGGTCTCTTCAATCGCGCGCCGCGCCTCAGCGATCATGCCCGCCTCGACTCCGAGTTTGCGCGCGGCGAGATCGGCGTCATCGGCGTCGGCGAGCGCGAGCGCCACGGCGTCCTCAGTCCCGGCGTTGATATGGACGAACTGCGTCGCCTGTTCTTTCAGGCGGATGGCGCGGCTATTGAAGATGATGAGCTTCGCGCCACCGTTGCGGACAGCCTGACGGATGTAACGCCCGGTGAGCGGCTGCAACTCTTCGGGCTCGCCGCCGATAAGGACAATGGTTTTGGCGTTACGAATGTCCTTGTGCGTCGCGATGGGCGCGCCGAGGTTCTGGAAGAAAGGCGCGAGCGAAAAGGCGTCGGTCGCCGTGTAGTTGTCGGTCTTCGCGACCTCGCGCGCGAAGCGCAGCAGCGCGTAGTTCGCCTCGTTCGAGAGGCGCGGGCTGCCCACCACACCGAAGCCCGCGCCGCCGTAAGCGGAGCGTGCCGCCTCGAAGCCTTCGACGACGTAGTGGATCGCCTCGTCCCACGTCGCGGGCACGAGCCGCCCGCCCTTCTTGTAACGGATGAGCGGCGTCTTGATGCGCTCCTCGTGGTTGACGAACGGGTGCGCGAAGCGCCCCTTGATGCAGAGGAACTCACCGTTGATGCCGTCCACGTAGCGGTCGCGCGCGACGGAGCGCATCACCTCGCCTGCGCGGCTCCCCAAAGACATCTGGCAACCGTCGGAGCAGAACGTGCAGGTCGTGACGGTCTGCGACAACTCCCACGGTCGCGCCTGATGGCGATAGGTCGCGTCGAGCAGAGTTCCGGTCGGGCAGACCTCGATGCAGTTGCCGCACTGCGAGCAGTTGAGCCAGCCGTCGTAGGTGCCGATGACGGTGTTGACGCCGCGCCCGCCTGCCTCAATCGCGTCCTCGCCCATCCACTCGTCGCAGACACGCGTGCAGCGTTTGCACAGGATGCAGCGCTGCGTGTCGTTGGCGACGATGGGCGAGAGGAATTTTTCCGGGTAGGCGTTCTTCTTCTCGCGGAAGCGCTCTTCCAGTCCGCCCCAGTCGAAGACCATCTCCTGCAACTCGCACTCGCCGCCGCGATCACAGACCGGACAGTCGAGCGGGTGATTGGCGAGCAGAAACTCGACCATGCCGCGCCGCGCCTTCTCGATCTCCTCCGATTCAGTCGTGACGATCATGCCGTCGGTGCAGGTGATCGTGCAGGAGGTTTGCAGCTTCGGCATCTTCTCGATGCGGACGAGGCACATCCGGCAGGAGGCTTGCAACGCGAGGTCTGCGTAGTAGCAGAAGGAGGGGACGGCGTGCCCCTGCTCGCGGCACACGTCGATGAGCCGCGCGCCCTTCGCGACCTGATAGTCCTGACCGTTGACCGTGACTTTGATTAGCTCTTGAGACATAAGAACTGTTCTTGAAATCTCGCGACTTAAATGGTCGGCAGCGCTTCCTTCGCCGCGCCTTCGCGGGTCGCGACGGGCGACGAGGTGGTGGCGGCAACCGCGCGCTCCGCGACGCCGACGAGATGCTTGCGGAAGTCTTCCGGGAACTTCTTGATCGCCGACTGGATGGGCCACGACGCCGCGTCGCCGAGCGGGCAGAAACTTTTGCCCTCGATGTTGTCGCACAGATCGAGTAAGAGCTGCGCGTCGTCTGGCTGCCCTTCGCCGCGGGCGATGCGCTTGAAGACCTTGACGAGCCAGTCCGTGCCCTCGCGGCAGGGCGTACACCAGCCGCACGACTCGTGCTTGTAGAATTCGGTCAGGTTCTTCGTCGATTCAAAGATGTCAACCGTCTCGTCCATCACGATGAAGCCGCCCGATCCGACCGACGAGCCGGCAGCGACGAGCCCCTCGTAATCCATCGTCACTTTTTTGCCGACGATATCGCGCACAGGCATGATGTACACGCTCGAGCCGCCGGGGATGACCGCCTTGAGCTGTCGGTCGCCGAGCATCCCCTGACAGTCTTCCATGATGAACTTCTCCATGTCGGAGTAGCCCATTGGCAGTTCATAGACGCCGGGGCGCTTGACGTGGCCGGAGACAGACCAGACTTTCGTGCCGCCGCTCTTCTCCGTGCCCAACTTCTGCCAGGCCTCGCCGCCCATCTTGATGATGTCGGGCACGGCTGAGAGCGTCTCGACGTTGTTGACGACGGTTGGGCTTGCGTAGAGGCCGGAGACGGCGGGGAAGGGCGGCTTCATGCGCGGGTGGCCGCGCAAGCCTTCGAGCGAACTCAAAAGCGCCGTCTCCTCGCCGCAGATGTACGCGCCCGCGCCCGTGTGCGTGTAAATCTCGCTGGAGAAGTTCGAGCCTAAAATTTTCTCGCCGAGAAGTCCGGCGGCGCGCGCTTCTTCCAGAGCCGCGTCCAGGATGTTGATCAGGTAGCGGTACTCGCCGCGCGTGTAGATGTAATTGACGCGCGCGCCGAGAGCGTAAGCCGCGATGAGCATCCCCTCGATGAGCGCATGCGGGTCGCGCTCGATGATGAAGCGATCCTTGAACGTGCCGGGCTCGGACTCGTCGGCGTTGCAGACGACGTACTTATCTTTAGGCGAGTCTTTGGGCACGAAACTCCACTTCATGCCCGTGGGGAAGCCCGCGCCGCCGCGACCGCGGAGCGCAGACTTTTTCACCTCATTGATCACGTCGTCGGGCGACATGCCGTCGAGGACTTTGCGCAGAGCCTCGTAGCCGCCGTTGCGGCGGTACACGTCGAGCGTGTGCGACCCTTCGAGGTGGACGCGCTTGAGTTGGAGCGGCTCGCAGCCGATGGCACCGATAAACATAAGGGAGCTGTTAGCGATTAGCTGTTAGCTTTTAGCAAAACCGTTCTGTCCGGTTAATCTCGTTTTCAGTGTCGCGTTAAAGGCGCGCACTTATCGAACTTTGACCTTGAACTCGTACTCGTCGCGCGCGCATTGATCCAAAAGCCCGTCAACCTTTTCCGGCGTCAGGTTCTCGTGGTAGTCGAAGCCGAGTTGCAGCATCGGAGCCGTGCCGCACGAGCCGAGGCACTCGACCTCGGAGAGCGAGAACTTGCCGTCCTCGCTCGTCTCGCCCGGCTTGATGCCCAGAAGCTTCGCGCAGTGCTCGGTGATCGTGTCGGCGCCCATGATCTTGCACGAGAGCGTGCGGCAGACCTGCACGTGGTATTTGCCCACCGGCTTGGTCGCGATCATCGAGTAGAAGGTCGCGACTTCCCAGATGTCCGTGATGCGCAGGCGCAGCCGATCCGCGAGATAGGCGACGCCCGCCGGGTCGAGCCAGCCGCGCTCGCGCTGCACGATGAACATCAGCGGCAGGATCGCCGAGCGGCTGCGATCCTTCGGATACTTCGCCAGATGGCGATCAATCTCCGCCTCGACCTCCGGCGAGAACACGGCGATCTCGCGCGGCACGGGCGCCTCCTGCGACAGCGGGTTGTTCGGTGTGAACTGTTCGCTCATGACAAAGCTGTTAGCTGTTAGCGATTAGCTGTTAGCAAATCCAAACCGAAGACGAAGAAAAATCGGAAGTTGATCCCTTCTGGCTGAAAGCTAACAGCTAATGGCTAACAGCTACCGATCAATCTCGCCGAGCACGATGTCGAGCGAACCGATGATGGCGACGACGTCGGCGATCATTTCGCCCTCGGCCAGTTGTGGCAGCGCCGAGAGGTTAATGAAACTCGGGCCGCGGACGTGGACGCGCGCGGGCTTGGGGCCTCCATCTGACTTGATGTATACGCCCAGCTCGCCCTTCGATCCTTCGATGGGCTGATAGACCTCCCCTTCGGGGACGTTGAAGCCTTCGGCGACGATCAGGAAGTGGTGGATGAGCGCGTCCATGTGCGTCTTCATCGCTTCGCGGTCGGGCAAAACGACCTTGGGCGCGTCGGCCTTGATAGAGCCCGGCTTCAACTTGGAGAGCGCCTGCCGCACGATCTTGTGCGACTCTTCAAGCTCGCGCATCCGCACCATGTAGCGCGACCACACGTCGCAACCCTGTTCGACCGGCACCTCGAAGTCGTAATTCTCGTAGCCCGAATAAGGGTTCGTCCGTCGCACGTCGATCTTGACGCCGCTGCCGCGCAGAGTTGGTCCCGTCAAGCCCCAGTCGATGGCGTCTTCGGCTGAGATGACGCCGACGCCGCGCGTGCGGTTCTGGAAGATGCGATTGCCGGAGAGCAAATTGTGGAAGTCCGCGAGACCCTTCGGGAAGGCGTCGAGGAACTGCGTGCAGCGCCGCTCGAAGCCCGCGGGCAAGTCCATCATCAGCCCGCCGATGCGGAAGTAGGACGGCGTCATGCGCTCGCCCGACGCTGCCTCGATCATGTTCAAAATCTTCTCGCGCTCGCGGAAGCAGTAGAAGAAGACGGTCATCGCGCCGATGTCCAAGGCGTGCGTCCCCAGCCAGACCATGTGCGAGGCGATGCGCTGCAACTCGCACATCAGGACGCGGATGACTTGCGCGCGTTCGGGGATTTCGATGCCGAGGAGTTTCTCGACCGCCATGCAGTAGGCGAGGTTGTTGCCGAGCGGGTTGAGGTAGTCCATCCGGTCGGTGATGACGATGCCCTGCTGGTACTTCTTATACTCGAAGAGCTTCTCCATCCCCGTGTGAAGGTAGCCGATGTCGGGCGTCGCCTTGACGATCAGCTCGCCGTCGAGGACGAGTTCGATCCGCAGCACGCCGTGCGTCGAGGGGTGCTGCGGCCCCATCGAGATCGTCATCTGCGTGTCGAGCGGCTGATCGATCACCTCGAACTGCGGCGGGATGTTAGGCGTCGTCACACTCATAAAAGCGAGAACCGTCAATCGTCAATTGTGAATCGTCAGAACAGGTTTTAACTATTCACGATTTACGATTCACGATTTACTACGTCAGGCTGTACGGCTCGAAGCCGCGCAGCGGGAAGTCTTTGCGCAGGGCATGACCCTGCCAGTCGTCGGGCAACAGAATGCGGCGCAAATCCGGGTGCCCGTCAAAGTACACGCCGAACATGTCGAAGGTCTCGCGCTCGTGCCAGTTCGCCGTGCGCCAGACCGACGTGACGGTCGGCACGCGCGGGTCGTCTTCCGCGAGCAAAACTTTCAGGCGCAGCCGGTGAAACTTAGTCGTCGAGAAAAGCTGGTAGTTGACCTCGAAGCGCGGGTCTTCTTCCGGCCCGCGATCCACGCCGCAGAGATCAGAGAGCATCGTGAACTCAAGCCCCTGCGTCGTCTTCAGAAACCGGCACACCTCGGCAATCGCCTCGCGCGGGACGACGATAGTCGTCTCGCCGAAGGCGCGCACGACATCGCGCACCCATTCCGGGTGCGCTTGCCGCAACGGCGCGACGAGCGGCGACTCTTTGTCCGACGCCGT
>JBJMGS010000237.1:0-12531 GCA_045807785.1 Pyrinomonadaceae bacterium | reverse complement strand
GAGTTTAAAGATTAAGAAGGTGGGGGCGTCGTCCGTCGTCGCGACTGCTGTGCCAGCGTCGCACGTGCCGGGCTGCGGCATGCGCGCGACCTGAATCGTCCCGCCCGAGCGCTCCGTCGGCCCGCCCGCGAAGCGACGAACGAGTTCGCTCAGATGCACAGGGCGGCGCATCTGGAACTGACCCGGTCTGACGACCGCGCCGTTTACCGCGACGGGCTGCGCGTTGTACTCCTTCACCTTGACGACGACCTGCGGGTTGCGTTTGTACTTGGTGTAGAACTTGCGGAGCTGCTCCTGCAGTTCGAGCGTCGTTAAGCCCGCCGCCTTGATCTCGCTCTGCTCCTCGTTCTGCACGGAGAGCAGAGGGATCGTCCCGCACTCGCTCACCTCGACGGCGTCCGCAGAGAACTGCGCCACGATGTCCGGCGCGGTCACGCGGATCGTGATCACATCAAGCGGCCCGATGCGGTACTGGCTCGGCGTCGCCTCGGCGCGCCGGGCGGCGGCGGTCGCTTCAGTCCCATTCGCCAGCGCCGACTGCTCCCCCGCAGGCTGCTGCGCCGAACTCACCGCGGCCACCCCCAGGGCGAGGCAGGAAAGGAGCGAGAGGCGGCGCACTATTTGCGACAACTCGTGTTTCATAAATCGTCTTTCGCGTTCATTCGAGCTTTAGACGTGCGCGGCGGCGCGGAAGTCTGAGGGAATCGTCTCGCCCATCTACTTCCCGGCGAGTCCGACGCGGCGCGAGAGGAGCGCCTCGCGCAAGTGGTTCGGATGCGCGCGGTTCAGCACCGTGTTGCTTAAGATGACCATCTTTTCCTCGTCTTCGCGCACGAAAGTGCCCGCGAGCGGGCGCTCGCCCGTCTGCTTGACGACGCCTTCTCTGACCCACTGCCAGAACTGCGCCTGCGTCGTCCAGAACTGGCGTCGGTTGCGGCAGACGATGAGCGCCGTCTTCCGCTTCTTTCGCTTCTTCTCTTTTGTCTTCGCGCTGCTCATCTTCTGTCCAATTCCGTCCAATCTTACACTCGACGCCCCAGACACACCTCTCCCAGCGCATGTCCTTAGAGTTTTTCGCGCGGCTCTCCTTATGTATATAAGGAGGAGAAGGCCGGGGAAAAACGCCGTCACGCCGAACCCCGCTGAAGGGGAAGCCCCATAAACTGCGTGGGGCGGAGGTGCCGGATTGTCAAAATCGCCCCTCACAGCAGGGTCGTCAACGAGGTCGTCGAATCACGAGGTAGTGCTGACTCGTCGGGGAAGCGCACACATTTGATGTAGCGGCCTTCCGTTTAGTATACCAGCTATGCAGTCGCCACGGCGTCCGCCGACGGCTCATCTTCACGCCTGAGCAGCCGCGAGATCAACTCGCCGCGCCGCCGCACGCCGAACTTGGCGAAGACGTGGCGCAGGTGGAACTTCACCGTCTCCTCCGTAATAAAGAGCTTCTCGCCGATCTCTGCGTTCGTCATCCCCTCGACGCAACAGAGCGCGATCTGCGCCTCGCGCCGGCTCAACGTGTCGCTCGAAGCGACGCGCTCGAGCGCCGCCGAGTAGCCCATCTGCGAGACGTGGCGCCCGTACTCCTTCGGGTAGGGATCGAGCCCCGCCGCGCACCGTCGCGCGAAAATCTCCGCGGGGCGGTAAACCAGATAAACCGTCTCCAGAGGGCGGAGGTCGCCCGTGTCGCGCGCCACCTTCTTACAGTCGATACTGAGCTTTTCGGCGAGCCCGGCGCGCGCGCGGCGGATTGAAGTGTAACTCGCGAACCCCGTCACCGCCATCAGGTGACGCAGGCTGAAGGTGCCGACCGAAGTGCCCGACGCCTCGGTCTCCGAGACGAGCGCCTCGTAGAGCCTGTGCTCGGCGGGCGTGTGACTGAGCGCCAGCAGCGCCACCGCCTCTTTCGCCTCATGTGCTGACACTCGCTTGGTCACCTCGTGCGGCGCGGCGCGGATACTCGCTATACCCCGCGCGCGCAAAAGATCGCTACAGAGAGGAACGCGCTTTTCCGCGTCCGCCGCTATCACCGCGTAAATGTTAGTGAAAGTCTGCCCCAGGCTCTTGCGGATGGGTGTTCGACCGGACGCCATCACCAAGGTGAAATTTAAGGCGATCCGACGTTAAACCGAACGAAGGGTAACCCGTCACCGAGAACAACTGGCCTACTCCACTAAAACAGGGCTAAAGATCAACGATACATTCAGCGATAAATGCGGCTGAAGTTTGCGAATGCACATCTCTGTGTCGGGCAGGGATGATTGAGGAGGTCGCTTGGGATCGTGAGTGGCAGGACAACAAACTACCCACCGGCGCAAAAAAAAACCGACTTGATCCGTCGATTAAGGTGCGAATTCTAACAGAGAACTTGATATTGTCAACGCCTAAACTGCTCACGAGCCGCCACCCCCCTCTCCTTTAGTATGTCTCGGCTGGCGATTATATTTCAACGGCGGGCAAAAGATATATTTCACAGGCGGGCGGAAGCGGCGATCCTATAGACCCTGTTGTCATCTGTCTGCGCGATATCTGACATAGTCCCGGAGATTGCGACCCCGGCGGGAAGTGTGGAGAGACTTAGTCTGCCCCCACCGCCGCCCGCTGAGGGGACGTTCGATTCGCCCGGCATTCCGGTTTGACGCGGCGTCCCGTCATGGGTCTGGCCGTGCGTTACCTCCCGAAGAAGCCGGGGTCCATCAAATACCAGTTGCAGAGACCCGCCGCCAGGCCGACGGCGAAGACCGCGAGCACGACGATCTTGTCCCGCGCCGTCTCGGGCTTCCCGGCCTTGCCGGGGAAGAGCAGCACGAAGAGACCGCCGACGATGCCGACCGGGCCGAAGGCGGCCAGCTTCAGCGAGTAGCGCCCCTCGCCCGCTAACTGCTGCCAGTTGTAATACGTCAGCCCGGCGAAGACCAGAATGAGCACGACACCCAGCAGGCGCGACTTCACGTGACGCATGGCGATTCTCTCCTCAAGGTTGCACCGTCAATTAAAGTGAGCGTTCGATTCGCGCCGGGATTGTAGCGAGAACGTCAAAACATGAACAGTGTTTCGGGCGTTTAGGTAAGAGACGCGGGCGTTGACGCCCCCACCCCGTGCCTGTGGCTGACACCCTCGCGCCGCGAGAGGTGCCTGCGGCATGATAGCGGACTTACGCTATCATTTGCTTTCGTCATGCTGACGCAGTTAAGGCTAGAACTGATTAAGCTCGTCCGCGCGAAAGGCTTTTACCTGCCCTTCGCCGCGCTCTCCGGCTTCGTCTGCCTCATGCTCTGGGGCTTCTACTCCTACGCGCAGGCGAAGACGGGCGGGCGCGCCGGCGAGCAGTTCAAATACACCTACGAGTCGAAGAGCTACTTCAACGGCCTGACCTTCGCGCTCTACTCGCTGATGTTCTCCTTCAGCCTGCTCATCCCCGTCTTCGTCGCGACCGCCGCCGGCTCACAAATCGCGGGCGAGCGCCGCGCCGGGACTCTGCGCATGATGGCGGTCAGGCCCGTCTCGCGCGCGTCGGTCTTCGTCTCGAAGTTTCTGACGGTCGCGCTCCACACGTTTCTCCTCGTCGCGTTCTTCATCGCCTTGAACCTCCTCGTCGGACTCGTCTTCGTCGGCTGGGGCAGCCTCGAACTCTATCCGGGGCCGCTCAACCTGGTGGACGAGCCAGGCAAGATTGCGCAGGGCGAGGCGCTCTGGCGCTTCGCCTACGCCGCCCTGACGGGGACGTGGGCGCTGCTCGTCGTCGCTGCCATAGGGATGCTCTTCTCCGTGCTGCTCGAAACTTCCGTCACCGCCGCCGCGCTCACCTTCTCGCTCTACCTCGCCTTCCTCATCGTCGGTCGCGTCGAGTTCTTCGAGCAACTGCGCCCGTACCTCTTCACGACCGCGATGGATTTCTGGCGCGATGTCTTCAAGCCCGACATCCCCTGGCAGAGCGTCTCTCACTACGGCGCGGTCTGCGGCGCATACACCTTCGGCGCGCTCTTCTGTGCCGCCGTGATCTTCGACCGGAAGGACATCACGAGCTAGGGATGTTTGCGAAAGCCACGCTCGCCGCGCTCTGCGCCCTGATGATCTGCCTCGCGCTCCGCTTCGAGCCGGAGCGCAAAAAAAGTGCGTCCGACGCGGCGCGCGCAACAGGCGCCGATACTTTACGCCTCATGACGTGGAACGTCGGCTACGCCGAGTTTGAGGACGACACGCGCGCCCACACCAAAGATTTGCGCTCGGTCGCCGACACCATCCTCGCCGCCGACCCGGAGGCCGTCGCGCTGCAAGAGTTGACCGGCGAGGATCAACTCAAACTCCTGCTCAAGTATTTAGACGGTCGCTACCGCGGGTCGGTCGCCCGCGCCGCGGGTCAGGATCGCGTCGAGGCGATTCTCGTCAAGGACGACAGCGCGCGCTTCTCGGACGTCGCGGGCGGCGCGAAGTACGCCGTCGCCGCCATCTTTCGCACGCGCGCGGAGCTTCCCCAGATCGTCGTCGTCAGCGCGCACGCCGACGCCTTCAGCGCGGCGCGGCGGCGCGACTACACCGAGCACCTCGTCGATTGGGTGCGCGCGCGCGCGCCAGCAGATCTCGTCTTCGTCGCCGGGGATTTTAATTTCGAGCTGGGCACGCGCGACGAGTCGCACCTCTACACGGACGACCTGCGCCACGACGCCGAAGCCTACAACCTGCTCTTGAAAAATTTTCGCGACCTCGGGCGCGACGCGGGCGACACGGCCGTCAACGACCGGCGCATCGACTACGTCTTCGGCGCAGCGAAGGGAGCACAACTGCGTCGCGCCGAGGTGCTGCGCGACGCGCCCGTCGGGCGTATGGATCACGCGCCGCTCGTCGTCGAACTCTCGCTCGGAGAGATCAAGTGACGCCGGGCGAGGGTAAGTCTGACGCCATGAGTGACGTGATGAGTGACAGGGCACCAATCAATGATGCGGTGTTAAGGACGGAGCGGCTGACGAAGGAGTACCGTCGGCGCACGGCGGTCGAGCGGCTCACGCTCGCGGTCGCGCGCGGCGACGTGTACGGCTTCCTCGGCCAGAACGGCGCGGGCAAATCAACCACCATCCGCATGGCGCTCGGGCTCGTGCGCCCGACTTCGGGGCGCGTCTGGCTGCTCGGCAGAGATGCCGTGCGCGACGCGCGCCGCGCACGCGCGCGCGTCGGGGGCATCGTCGAAGCGCCAGCCTTCTACGATAACCTCTCCGGCTTCGAGAACCTGCGCATCTTCGCCGCGATGTCGGGCGGTGCGTCGCGCCGTCGGATCGAAGAGATGCTCGACATGGTCGGCCTCTCGCGCCGCGCGGGCGATCACGTCAGAGCCTACTCACACGGGATGCGGCAGCGACTCGGCATCGCGCAGGCGCTTCTCCCCTGCCCCGAGTTCGTCATCTTGGACGAACCGACCGACGGGCTCGACCCGCAGGGCATACAGGAAGTGCGCCACCTCATCCGCCGGATGCGCGACGATCTGGGTCTGACCGTGATGCTCTCAAGCCACCTGCTGCACGAAGTCGAACAGCTCTGCAACCGCGTGGCGATCATTGATGCGGGGCGCTTGCTCTACGAGGGCGGCGTGGCGGAGCTGACGGCGGCGGGCAAGTCTCTCAGGGTACGGGTCGATCGCGCCGGGGAGGCCTACGAACTTCTGTCGCGCGAGCCTGAGATGTCGGTGACGCGCGACGGCGACGACGGGGTGCTCTACGTCAAGGCGGCGGACGAGCGCGCCGCCGATGTCAACGCGCTTCTCGTCGGTCGGGGCTTCCGCGTCTCCGAGCTTGCGCCCCACCGCGAGACGCTCGAAGAGGTTTACTTCCGACTCGTCCGCGACGCGGCTGTCGCGCGGCGCTGATCAGTTGCGGCGCGCATCAGGTAACGTCGCGTCGCTCTCCGTTCCGATGGCCGCGCGCATCACGGATTCGGGCGTCCACTCTGCGACCGCTCGCGCGGGCGAGAGGCGACCGCGGCTCATGACCATGAGGCGGTCGCACATGCCGAACAGTTCGGGCAGGTAGGAGCTGACGAACAGAATCGCGCGCCCTTCGGCGGCGCAGCGCGCGATGGTCTCGTAAACCTGTACCTTGCTGCCGATGTCTATGCCGCGCGTCGGCTCGTCCAAAAGAAGGATGTCGGCGTCCTGATGGAGCAGGCGCGCGAGCGCGACCTTCTGCTGGTTACCGCCCGAAAGTGTCGAGACCGGCTGGCGCACCGTGCGCGCGCGGACGCCGAGGGCAACTGTTTGTGTCTCAGCCTGACGGCGCTGCCGCGCGAGGTCGAGCCAGCCGCGGCGCGAGCAGGTCTGGTAGCGCGTCAATGTCACGTTGTCTGCGACCGAGAGCGCGAGCGCCAGCCCCTCGCCTTTGCGATCCTCGCTCAGGTAGCCGAGCCTCTCAGAGAGCCGCGCGGCGGGCGTGGCGACGCGCGGCGAAACCATCCGGCCCTTCACCTTGATCTCGCCAGAGCGCGCGCGTTCCAACCCGAAGAGCGCGCGCACGAGCGGCGTGCGCCCCGAACCAAGCAGCCCCGCGACACCGAGAATCTCGCCGCGCTGCAGATCGAAACTCGCGTGCCGCAACAAAGGCGGCGCACACAGATCGCGCACTTCGAGGACTGTCTCCGCATCTTGTGCCGGACTCGACTCGCGGCGCGGGAACAGGCTCTCGACGGGGCGACCGACCATTTGCGCGATGAGCATTTCGTCTGTCGTGACGCCGATCTCGCCTGTGCCCGCGACGAGCCCGTCGCGCAAGACCGTGTAGCGGTCGGCGATCTCGCGCACCTCTTCGAGGAAGTGGCTGATGTAGATGACGCCGACGCCGTCGTCCCGCAGCTTGCGTATGAGCGTGAAGAGCCGCGCGACGTCTGCGCGCTGTAAGCTGCTCGTCGGCTCGTCCATCAGGATGATCCGCGCGCGCGCGGCGACGGCGCGGCAAATCTCCACGATCTGTCGTGCGGCGACCGAAAGCTTGCCGACGCGCACGTCGGGGCGAATCTCCGGGTGGCGGAAAGTCTCCAACACCGCGAGCGCGCGTTCGTTCAACTTCTTACGGTCGAGCCAGCCGAGACGCGACGGCTCGTGCCCCATCAGCACGTTCTCCGCGACCGAGAGGTGCGGCGCGAGCGAGAGCTCCTGATGAATCAGCCCGACGCCGCGCAGGCGTGCATCGAGCGGCGACGCGGGGGCGTAAACTCGCCCGCCCACCTCCATCATCCCCGCGTCGGGCGTGATCGCCCCGGCGAGCACGTTCAAGAGCGTGGACTTGCCCGCGCCGTTCTCGCCGACGAGCGCATGCACCTCGCCCGCGCGCAGCTCAAGGCTCACGCCGTCGAGCGCGACCGTCGCGCCGAAACGCTTGCCGAGGCCGGAGAGTGAAAGCAAGTTCGTCAATCGTCAATCGTGAACCGTAAATCGTTAAAAACTGTGAATCGTGGATCATGAAAAGCCGTGAATGGTGAACCGTCAACCATGACAGGAGAACACTGTCTTTTACTTGTTACGATTGACGATTGACGATTAACGATTCACGGCTGCCGATTCATCCGCCAGCGGTCGAGGGCGACGGCGACGACGATGATCGCGCCGATGATGATCTCCTGCACGTAGTTCGCCCAGCCGACCTGCTGGCAGCCGTTCCGCAAGAACGCCATGACGAGCGCGCCGATCATCGAGCCGAAGACGCTGCCCTCGCCGCCAGCGAGGCTGCCGCCGCCGATGACGACCGCCGCGATGATGTCGAGTTCCGCGCCCGCTGCCACCGTCGGATCGCCCTGCCTGAGCCGCGACATCTGCATCACCCCGGCGAGCCCGAAGAGCAGCCCGGCGAGCGCGTAAATCCAGACCTTCAGCCTGCCGGTTGCGATGCCGCACGCGCGCGCCGCCGCCTCGTTCGAGCCGAGCGCGAAGACGCGGCGACCGAACACGGTCTGACGCAGGACGACCGCCGCGAGCGCGGCGAGCGCCACGGCCGCCCACACGCCGGGCGCGACCAAAAGCCACGACGGGCGCGGGAAGGTCACGAGCAGATCGTTGATCCACGTCTCCGGCGCGTTTACCGTCTGCTGCCCCGCGATCCACTTCGCCACGCCGCGCGCCACGCCGAGCATCCCCAGCGTCGCGATGAAGGGCACGACCTTGAGCCGCGTCACGGCGAGCCCGTTCACGACGCCGACCGCGCCGCCGACGAGAACACCAGCGCCGACCGCGACCAAGGGCGCGTGTCCGCCGCGCAGGGCGAGCGCCGTGACGACGCCCGCGAGCGCGATGGTCGAGCCGACGGAGAGATCGATGCCGCCGCCGACGATGATGAGCGTCATGCCGATGGCGCCGACGGCGACGATCACGGTCTGCGCGAGCACGATGCGCAGGTTGAATGCGGAGAGGTAGCGCCCCGGCGCGCCCGTCAGCACGGAGAAGACGAGGATCACCGAGAGGAGTCCGAGGACGGGGCCCACGCGGTCGAGCCAACGCGCGGCGAAGCGCGCGCCGCCCGACGCCGCGGGCTGTTTGGCTTCCGCGATCATCGTCACTTGAGGTACTGATCGAGCGGTGGGTGGAGGAGTGTCTGCACGTCGGGCGCGTCGAGCTTGTCGGGCGTGACGAGCGTCACCCCTGTGTCAATTCTCCGCTCGACCTGTCCGCCCGTGAGGCGCGCGACCATCGTCTTGACGCCGAGGTAGCCCATGTTGAAAGGGTTCTGCACGACGATGCCGTTGAGCTGACCCTTGCGCATCGCCTCGATGAAGGTGTCGCTCGCGTCGAAGCCGACGAACGTGATCTTGCCCGCCTGGCCGATGTCTTGCAGCGCAAGCAACATCCCGGCGGTCGAAGACTCGTTCGGCGTGAAGATGCCCTGCACCTCTGCGCCGAAGCGGTTGAGCAGGTTCTCAGACGCGCGCTTGGCCGTGTCGCGCGTCGCGCCCGAATACTGATCCTGCGAGACGATCTCGACGCTCGGGTACTTCGCCTTCAGCTCTTCGATGAAGCCCGCCTCGCGCTCCTCCGTGCTCGCCGAACCCTCCTGATACCGCAGCACGAGAATCTTACCCTTACCATTGAGCAGCTCGCCCATCCGGTCGGCGGCGAGTTGGCCGCCCTTGTGGTTATCGGTGGCGACGAAGCTCGCGATGGAGTTTGATTCGAGCGCCGAGTCGATGACGACGGTCGGGATGCCGGCGCGCTCGGCCTCTTCGACCGGGCGGACGAGCGCGCGGCTGTCGAGCGGCGCGAGCACGACGCCGCTCACGCCCTGCGCGACGAAGCCCTCGACGACCTGAATCTGCTGCTCGCGGTCGTCCTCGCGCAAGGGGCCCTTCCAGACGAGTTCGACCGGCGTCCCCTGCGCCGAAAGCTCCTGCGCCGCCTTAATGCTCCCGGCGTGGATGCTCTTCCAGAACTCGTGCGTCGTGCCCTTCGGGATGACGGCGATGGTCAGCTTCCTGCCCGCCGAAGTTTGCGGCTGCCCCGCGCGCGCGCAGCCGAGACAGCAGGCCGCGGCGAGCGCGATCACGAGCGCGATAAGTTTTCGCATGAACTAGCGTCCCCTCCCCATCGTCGTCAGTCGTACTTCAATTTTCGCGCGCCGAGTTTACAACGAGACGGGCGCGCGTCGATAGGCTGAACGACAACGTCGGGGACCGGCGAAAGTCTGGTGAAAGGGTCTGGGCTGAGACGGGACGTGTGAGGAAGTGCGCGGAAATTTTGGTAGGCACGCGCGGATTTGAACCGCGGACCCCTACCGTGTCAAGGTGGGCGGGAACATTCCCTAAGCCTCCCGCTTATCAAAACAGACCGATGTCTCGCCGCGTGACCGCCGGAAGTCAACGCCAGACGCTATTGCGGTTATAGGGAGTCGGGAAAAAGTCGGGAATGAGGAGCAGCCCGTCGGGCGCTGAGACGCCGAGAGATCATCATGTGCATGTCCGTTATTACGGCTTTGCCTCTTTATTCAGAAAAGTGTGTATAAGCTGATGTAGCTATTCGTTCATGCACGGTTTATGCAAGATTTGTTGAATAACTAGGCAAGGCTTTACGCGTGGGCTTTGCACAAGAATTAGCGTTTGCACAAAAATTAGGTAGTCTGCACAAAAATTGATTGTGTCTTGACTTCAAAATTAGCCCTTGATTTCTTCTACAATGTGGTACTACAATGTAGAGGATACAAGCCCGAGAAAGGCTGATTAAATAAAAATGGCAAAAGATTACATCGGTGAACTAGAAGAACTCGTCTTGATGGCGATCCTCAAACTCGGTCCGGGCGCTTACGGGGCGGCAATCCACGAGACGCTTGAAGACGCAGGGCGCGCACTCTCCATAGGCGCGCTTTACACCACGCTGTCGCGGCTTGAAGAGAAAGGGCTAGTCAGCTCTCGGATGGGCGAGCCGACAGCTGAACGCGGCGGGCGAGCTAAAAAATACTTCAAGGTTCATGCCGCAGGTGCGCGCGCGCTGCGCGAGGCTCAACAGCCGCGGCAAAAGCTTTCTCCCGAGTATGGTATTGCGTGAATAGGGAGGCGGGCTAATGAAAGATAATGCACATAGTCGTTATCATCAGGTAGACGAATTAAGGAAACGGCGAAGCGAAATAATAGAAAAGTGTAGCGCGCTGAAACTTGATCTCTTCTTGAGTGATGAGGGAACAGGGGAAAAGTCTAATATTAATATTCTTGCCAAAACAAGCGTGCCCTTAATAAGGGCGACACTAATGGGATGGTATCTACATCATCTATTGGAGCAGATAGAGCAGCCTTCTGCCCCGATCCCCCAGCCGCCCCTCAACGCAGAGTTCTTACTCCATCTGCTCTTAAGGCACGACGAGCACGATGCCATTATCGGTGACCTGATCGAGAGGTATGGCAAGAAGTGTGCCCGCCTCGGTACGCGCCGCGCGAACTTCTGGTTCTGTGCCGAAGTTTTCTGGACGGCTCAGCCGCTCATCAAGCGCGCGCTTTTTAAGGTAAGCGGGCTGATGACACTTGCCGAATTCGTGCGGCGACACATTTCATAGAGAATGTTTTACTGGAATGGCTTGGGCCAAGCATAGTCAATAAATCATCTTCAATGCAAAGACGAAAGCCCCGCTCAGCTGAGCGGGGCTTTCGTCTTCATAGTTTGAAGTCTCTAGGGTAAAACCTTACCGCCCAAAAGACCAATGATAGCCCCGAATCCCATCTTCCAAGTGGTAGAGACGGTCTCAATCAGTCTTTCAACCACGGGACTCGGGTTTTCTCTCGACAGAGCTAGAAAGACTGCAGCAGCTAAAGACAGCACCGTTAACGCGACAGAGAGAAGTAAAACTAACCTAAAGGTGACAGTAGCTTCTACAGAGGCGGGTGAGCGCCGACTTTGAGACATTTTTCGTACCACCACACGGTGAAGATGGTATTGCGTACCTGCTTGCTATATGGATACGATACGGGGCTTCTCTTCGTTATGCTGCTGCCTTTTTGCGTCAAGCTCAATACGGCCTGTGCGAAATGGGTGCAAAATAGATTCAACAAAGAGGACACGCCCCGCGTTCCATCTTGAAAGCAGAATTACAAAAGCTACAATAGCAATAGTGCCGACAATCAAATCGAACATGATTTCACCTTTTTCGTTAATGGAACACTATTAAACGGACGGTTCATTTTTACGTCGAATGTTCACCCTGCTCCTGCCGGACTGATTGGTATCCGTAGTTCTATAAGTAAGCGTCTCAGCCAAGATTTTGGTTTCTCGTAATTAGCTTCTTTTGACAACTCTTCATGGTCTAATTCAGATATGTATTTCCTGAGGGCCATCGCGGTCCTTAGTTTTCGACGCTGCTGTGGAGTAGATAAGAAGTGTCCGACAAAGCTTTCTTTCTCGGAAAGACTACCATCCACGTACGCATCAATGAGCTCATATTCGATAATCATTGCCTGCTCAAAGAAATTACTGTCAAGAAGAAAGCGTTCCTCCATCTGCTCTTGCTCATCCGTGGTCAATTTACCAAGAAGATAGTCTTCGATTTTACCAAGAAGATAGTCTCCGGTTATGTTCCTTGAGCTCAAATCCTAGATCTCCCTTCACTAATATGCGTAAACAGGGCGAAACATTACATACCGCGACGTTCCTGACCTCAATTTACATCCCCCCACTTTACTATGAGTAAACAGACAAAACATTACATACCTCGCTTGTTCGCTCGGGTAATGTCCGGCGAGCAGATGCCAGCTCGTGCATTAGCGTTCGCCAAAACCTTTAATTTCAACGGTTTAAGCAATTCTCGATGCAGTGTTCTAATGTTGATCTTATGCGGTGCATACGGACTCTTAAGGCGTTAGTATTTATACCTAAGCGCCTAGCTAACTCTTTTCGGTGATCTATCTTTGTTTGATTATCTTTCAAATAATAGCTCATAATAAGTTCCCGATACTCCACCGACAATTGCTGTAAGCACCACTTTAAACACTCATATTCTTGCTCCGACCTATCTGGCTCATCAGTCGGTACTGAGATTAATTGCTGCTCTTCTAAGGAGATGCGCTGCGGTTGCCTTTGATATT
>JBJMGS010000236.1:0-7927 GCA_045807785.1 Pyrinomonadaceae bacterium | reverse complement strand
CGGCGAGAGCAAGATGGATGACGCGGCGAAGTGCAACATGCTGCGCGGCAAACTGGTCGAGACGGCGAACGCGCAGATCGGCTGGCTGGGGTCGAACCGCAAGTCTCTGGAGCCCGCCGACATCGCGCCCACCTGGGTGCACTACGACGTCCGCTCCTACGAGCGCAAGTACCTCGACGACAAATTCTTCTGCACCACGCTCAAAGACCTCGACAACCGCAAGCCGATCAAAGTCTGAAGCCGCGCGCGCAAGAAGCGTGAGGCACGAAAACGCGCGGGGCTCAGTCGCTCAGACTGGGCCCCGCGCGTTTTCCGTAATCAACTTCCCCGTCGATCTCCAACCCGGCGACTTATGCCGACTGCGGCTCCAGCTTGAGCAGCCGGTCGTCCACCGAGCGCAGCTCAGCCTGGATTTCCAGTAGGTTACGGTTCAGCACGTCGATCTGCCGTGTCACCTTGCGCATCTCGGCGGTCGCCTCGGCGCGCGACTCTCGGACTTCGGTGCGCGTGTCCCGAACTTCAGCTTGCAGCCCGTCAACCATGGTTTCGAGCCTGTCAACTCTGGCGTTGACCTGCGCGAAGCCTTCGCGCATCTCGGCGCGTGTGTCTGCGATCTCTTTGAGCGCGTTCTCCCAGATCGGTTTCGTGTCGTAGTCGCGCGCTTCGAGCCGTTCGAGGCGCGAGTTGATGGAAGTGAGTTGCGCGAGGATTTGCCGAAGGTCGTCGTTCGGCAGGTATTGCGTGCGGTCTTCGCTCATGAGCCTTCTCCTTAAGTGAGGATTTGAGAGGATTATGCGGCGGGACGGCGCTTCAGTTCAAGCCCTTAGGTGTCGGGGAAAATCTGGCGCAGGTGGTGCTTCAGGTGCTCCACGTAGTCGCGCATCAGGTATTCGAGCGTGGCGGGCTGCGCGGCGTCAACGAGCTTGAAGGCGATGCGGTCGAGGCTGTGCGCGGCGCGCTCTCGTCGCAACGCCTCTTCGGGCGCGCGCGACATGACGTGCGCGAGGTGCAGGTTGTAGGCGCGCCATAACTCGACGAGTTGCCCCCACGGCTCGGCGTCATAATCTTGCGCCGTCACCCAGTCCCCCTGCGCGTAGCCGTCGAAGACGAGATCGTCTGTGAACTGCGCGAGGACGAAGCGCCGGTGGTTGTTCGCCGCCGAGTCGATGAGGTGCCCGACGATCTGCTTCGACGACCAGCCCTCGCCGCCGTCGCGCCTGCGCGCCGCCTCCGACTCACTCAACGCGAGCAGGCGCGGCGCGTAAGTTTCGACCGTTTGGCGGAACTCCGCGAGCGCGTCTTTCATCGAGCCTTCCTCTTTCGCTATGCCGTCGCCCGTCAACCTCGCCGTCATCTTTCGTACTGCAAGACCATCCCGTCGCCGCCCACCGCCCAGCCGGTCTTGCCCTTGAAGAAGAGCGCGAAGAGGTGCTCGGTCGTCTTCGACTCCTGCCGGAGCCACGTGCGCCCGCCGTCCGACGAGCGCAAAATCAGACCGCGCCGCCCGACGATCCAGCCCTCGTCTTTGTTGACGAAGGAGACGCTCGATAGCGTCGCGCCTGTGCCCGTGACCGCCGACCGAACCTGCGTCCAACTCTTCCCGCCGTCGTTCGTGCGCAGGATCGTCGAGCGTTCGCCGACCGCCCAGCCGTTCTCGTAGTCATCAAATTCGACGTGGTAGAGCGTCGCCGTCGTGTTCGAGTCCTGCTTCGTCCACGTCGCGCCGGCGTCCTCCGTGTGGAGGATGATCCCGCGGTCGCCGACGATCCAGCCGCGCTTCTCGCCGTCGAAATCAAGATGGAGCAGTTCGACGCGCGCGGGCACGATGCGCCGTTGCCAAGACATCCCGCCGTCGTCCGTGTAGAGGACAAGGCTGTCCACGACGTCGCTGCCGCGACTGAGCGAGCCGACGACCCAGCCGCGCTTCTTCGTGGCGAAGCGCACGCTGTAAAGATCGGGCGACGCGCCGTCGAACTCCGCGGAGGCGAAGGTGTGCGCCGCGTGCCAGAGCGCGCCGCCATTGTCCGTCGTCAGAATCTGGTTCCCGGCGAGCAGGTAGCCCTCGTCTTTGTCGCGGAAGTAGATGTCGTTGACGCTCTCCTCGACGCCCGACGGCTGCCGTGCCCACGTCCTACCGCCGTCTTCGGTGCGAAAGACCACTCCAGCGTCGCCCGCGATCCAGCCGCGCTTATCATTCGCGAAATAGACGGTGTTCAAATCCCTGCCCGCTTGGCCTGCGCGTGCGCCGACCCACCCGCCCTGTGCCAAGACGCGCGGGGCAAGCGTGACGAGCGACAGCACGACGAACGAGAAGGCAACGAACGAAACGACGAACTGACAACGCGCGTGCGCCGCGCGCGGCGGACTCGTCAACTCTGCTTCCATGTCGGGAAAGACTCCGAGAGAAAACTGCTGCACAAACTTGTAGCTCATACGCGGGAGAGCGGCGACGAAATTTGTACACGAACTCGCGCCCACGAGACAAGCGGGCGGCGTCAATCGAAAATCGTGAATCGTAAATCGGAGGCGTCCTGAATCACGCTCCCGATCTACGATTCACGATTCACGGTTTACGATTGACGATTCTCGTTCTTCCGCCCTATTTCGAGGTGACGCGATAGACGCGCCCGTTGAAGAGGACGACGACGCGCTCTCCGAGGGCGAAGTAGTCGGCGAGTTTCGGCTCGCGCTTGAGCAGGTCGAAGTAGGCGTCGGTGCCGAAGGCGACCGAAGTCTCCGCTACTTTCGCGTCCGTCTTGAACTCGGCGTCCGTCCACACATCGCCCTCGCGCAGGTAGAAGGTCTTGCCGCCTACGTTCCTCACCGCCGCCGAGCGATTCTCCGACTCGGCGCGATCCGCGTTCTTCATTTTGGTGACGGATACGCTCTCGGTCACCGCGCCAGCGCCCGACACCTTCGGCGCGTTCGCCGGCGCAGCCTTCTGCACCGGGGGCAACGGGATCGGCGTCGGCACCGGCGTCGGCATCGCGACGGGCGGCGGCGCGTTCGGATCGAGCGCCGCCTGCGCGTTCATGCTGCCGCTGTTGATAGCACGCCGGGTGACGTTGCCCCTGCGCCCGCCGCCCGCGCCCGGCGCGATCATCAACTGATCCGCGTCGGCGGCGGATTCGAGCGCGAGGTACGACGTGTAGGGCGTGACGATGCCGTAGCGCGTGCCGAGATCGACGATCTCGTCGCGCAGCTCTTTCTGCTCGCCGTTCGCACGTACCTGCTCCATCAACCAGCCGACGCGCCGCGTCGCCCAGAGGCGCGGCAGAAAGTCGTTGTCGTCCGAGTTCAAGGGGAAGCGCAGATTCTCGTAGGCGAAGCCGCGCGGCTGGTTGGCGGTCTTGCCCGAAAGACGCAGGCGGACGTTCTTCAGATCGGATGCGTTGCGATAGCGACCGATGAGCGTGACCTGTGTGCCGCGGAAGAGATCGGGCAGGGCGCGCGGGTAGATGAGTTCGGCATCAACGCCGCCCCAGTCAATTGAGAGATCGGTCAGGACGGGGTAGTTCACCTTCGCGAAGAAGTTCGAGACCTTGATCTCTAAGTCTTCCTTCGGCTCGACGTAGTCGGACGCGCCGCCGTTCTCCCCCGCCAGCTTGTCGAGCAGCACTGTGTTCACGTCGTAGCCGACGCCGAAGGTGAAGAGGCGCACGCCCTCGCGCTTCTGGCCGCGCGCGTTCTCGACGATGCGCTGCGCGTTCGTCTCGCCGACCGTCGGCAAGCCGTCGGTGAGGAAGACGACCATCTTCGGTCGGTCGCCCGCGTCGAACTGCCGGAGCGCGGCCAAGAGCGCGCCGTTGATGTTCGTCCCGCCGTTGGCACGAAGGCCGTTAACGAACTCGACGCCGCGCCCGCGCCCGCGCGCGTCCGCCGCGACGAGACCGCCCTCCATCAAGTGCTCCTCGCCCGCGAACGAGATGACGTTGAAGCGATCCGCGTCGTGCAGTGAGCGGATGCCGAAGAGGAGCGCGGCGCGTGCCTTCTCCATCTTCCCTTCCTCCGCCATCGAGCCCGACGTGTCGAGCACGAAGATGATGTCCTTCGCCGCGTAGTCGCCTTCCGCCCAGTTGTCCTTCGGCGAGATCATCAGAAGGAAGTAGCCTTCACGCCCCGGCTCGCGGTGCGTCACGAGCGACACGCCGAAGTCTTCCGCCGAGAGCGAGTAGAAGAGTTGGAAGTCCTGCGGCTCTCTGCCCGCTTCGGACTCGAACGAGACGCGCGCCCGCCGCTCGTCCGACTTTTGCCGCGACACGTCAACGGCGTGGCTCGGCGAATAGATGTTACGGATCGGCTCCTTGCCTTCGATTTCGACCGTGCCGGAGACCTGCCCGATGCTCGTCAGATTGTGACCCGTGCCGAGCGGGTAGCGGTACGCGACCGTGCCCGACTCGGCGCGCAAGACCTGCGTGTAAGTCAGCTCAAGTTTCTTGTCCGAGTGCGGCGGGATGGGAAAGATGCTCGCCTGAAACAAGTCCTTGCCCGCATATTCCAGGAGGCCCGGGTCGCGCTGGCGGCGCACGATCTGATCGTAGATGCGCCGCGCCTCCTCGCGCGAGCGCACCTCGCCGACGAGGCGGCGCGTGCCGTCCCAGATGGCGAACTCGGAGACGGACGCCGACTCCGGCACGGGGAAGAAGTAGGTGCCTTCGAGCACGACGTCCGTGTCGTTGCGAAAGACTTGCTCGACGTGCGTCGTCGCCACCTGCTGGGCGATCCGCGTGTCGATCTTGATCGACTTAATGGGCAGAGCGCGCGGCAGCACGCGCGAAATGCAGTCCGCGCCCGGCGGGCAGCGCTGCCCCGGCACGATCACGCCCTGCGCGCGGGCGAGGCTCGCAGCGGCGGCGACGAAGAGTAAGAGCTGAACGACGAGGAAGGCTGGGCGGCGGCTTCTGTGCATGGCTGACGACTCCTCAGAAAGTTTCGAGGCGCGCGCGTGGCGAAAGAGTTGCCCGCGCCGCTCTGTCTGGTAGAACGCGGCGGCGCGGAGTTCTTGCGGCAGGTGTGAGGCTCGCTACGCCCGGCTGGTGTTTCTGGGTTTTGCGGAGGAATGCAGCGCGGGAACTGCCACCGAGATGAGGATCGCGAAAGAGACGACGGTCAACACCCAAGAATACGTGTCAGTTTTCGCCAACTCTTCGAGCCACATGCGTATGTGCTCGACGCTGAAGAATGGCACGTCCGAGTCTGGTCGCGGCGACCAGAAGATTAGAGCGTGGAAGAGCGGTACCGGGCTACACAAGAAGGCTGCCGCCAGTCGGCTCCGCTCTCCATTTATCGTCACGCATACCGAAGCGAGTAGTAGCGCGAAGGATAGGAAGAGGAAGAGTGTACGATCAGGAGGATATTCCCCGGCGCGCAACACGTGCGCTGTGAGCGCCCACCCGAATTGAAAAGTCGCCAGCCCCAGGATGACTGCCTTCGGCGCGAGCGCGACGCGCGCCATGCGTCCGTAGTGGTGCCCCATCGTCACACCTCCGTTAATTGATGCAAGCTTAGACGCGCGCCGTTCACAGTTGTTCCAGATTGTCTGCCGGCGTGCTTTAGTCGAGCGCGCGCAGGGAGGGGTTGCGCAGGGCGACGGTGACGGCGAAGACGGCGATGAGCGCGCCGCCCACGGCGAGCGTGTGCGGGGCACCGAAGCGCGGGGCGCTGACGGCGACGAGCAGGTTGCCGACCGGGAACGCGCCGAAGAAGGAGAGCATGAACATGCTCATCACGCGCCCGCGCATCTCGTCCGTGACGAGGTGTTGAAGCAGCATGTTGACGACGGCGATGGACGAGACGATGCCGCAGCCGATGAGGAAGAGGAAGACGAGCGACGAAGCGAGCGTCTGCGAGAGCGCGAAGCCGACGACGCAGACGCCGAAGACGAACGTTCCGCCGATGACGAACCAGCCCTTGCGCCGCACGTCGCCGAGCAGCGCGAGCGCCACCGCGCCGGCGAACGCGCCCGCGCCCGCCACGCCCATCATCAAAGAGAGCCCCGCAGCGTCGAGGTGGAGCACGTCGCGCGCGAACAAGGGCATCATCGTCATGTAGGGCGCGCCGAAGACGCTCGTGAACGAAGACATCATGAGCAGCGTGAAGACGCGCGGGCGGCTCTGCACGTAGCGGAAGCCCTCTTTGAGATCGCGCCACACCGCATGCCGATCAATCGCCGGGCGCGGTGCGGCGGGCGCGTCCCCCTCTCCCGCCGGGCGCGACGTTGCGCCGCGTTTCGGCAGATGCACCATCGAGAGCGCGCCGACGATGAAGACGTAGGAGAGCCCGTTGACGAGGAAGCACCCGGCGACGCCGAAGAAGCGGAAGGCGAGCCCGGCGAGCACCGGGCCCAGCACGCGCGAGAGTTGGAACTGCGCCGAGTTGAGCGCGATGGCGTTCGACAAATCTTTGCGCCCGACCAGATCGATGATGAACGCCTGGTAGGCGGGCGAGGCGAGCGCGAAGCAGCAGCCCGTGACGAGCGACGCGCAGAGGATCATCGGGTAGCGGAGGGCGTGCGTCCAGATGAGCAGAGAGAGAGAGAGAGCCGTCATGCCGGCGAGAACCTGCGAGGCGAGTAGCATCCGCTTGCGGTCGAGAATGTCGGCGAAGACTCCGCCCAAAGGCGTGAGGATGATGGCGGGCGCGGTCGCGCAGAAGCCGTCGAAGCCGAGCCAGAACGGCGAGTTCGTCAGTTGCAGCATGAGCCACCCCTGCGCCAGCGCCTGCATCCACGTGCCGACGTTCGACAGAAAGCCGCCCGCCCAGAAGAGACGGAAGTTGCGATGCGCGAGCGCGCGGATCGCCGCGCCGCCCGCCCCCCGCTTCACGCCCGCCTCCTGCTCTTCGACACCTGCGCTCGACATGGACGCCTTTGATAACACGGCTCGCCGCCTTTCGGAAACTCCGCGTACCGAAAAACTTTAAAGCTAAAGAGACTGACGAGACGCCGCCGTTGAGTGATCAATGGAGTCGTCCATTGTTTCGGAGCGACTAAAAGGGTGGGTTAACAACCTCTTCTCTCGCGGCGACTGAGCTCAGACCGTAGCACTTGGCGACTGCTTGATTGATCCAGAATTTAGGGTCTGTGCTCAAGTGCAAATCGCCGCGACCAAGCCCCAGCCTCGTCTGGAAGTCCCCGATCTGATCGACGACCAACTCGCTTGCGCCGCTGTCCTTCACGGCTCGTAGCGCTGCGTCCTGCTTGTCCCAGTCTGCCGCGTAAGCCCTCGCCCTCCCGCGCAGCGCGAAAGTGGAAATGCACGTCGCGACCGGACTGGAGATCATCAGCACGAGCAACAGCGAGGAGACCGACAGCACGATCCGCCGCGCGTTCCCGCTGACGAAGGGCGCGGCGGCGGCGGCACAGTATTCCCCAGCCACGCCGCCCCAAGCGAGAACGCCGCACACCAACGCGAAACCCGGCAAGACCTGCGCCCTCTCCGGGAGCATCACCGACATGCCGTAGAAGGCTGGGGCAACGCAACTCATGACGAGAGCAAAGACACCTGCGGGAATCAGCACGAGCAGCGCGGCGCGCCGACGCCCGTCATCATCCTGCTCGTCACGCGGGACGAAATCTCTCAGGACAGTTAAGAACGGCACGAGCAGTAACAGGGCAAAAATTATTCGGTGGTTGAGAACCGTTTGGGAGATGAACCTGAATGAAGACAGAGTCGAGAGCTTCAGGATTTGGGACAGCCCCGGCGGCGGCGGGAAGTAGGCGCTCCTGACGCCGTTGCCCGGCGCTAACGCGACGACGGCGAGGGCGAGTAACGAGCCAATCAAACCGGCTACGAGTGCAGCTCTGAGTGCCGGCTTGACGTCGGCGGGCGCGTACCGCTCGACGGCGATGATCGCGAGGACGAGAGCCGAAGTTTGCAGCACGACGTAAGCATCCGAGAAGCCGCCCGCCACGAATGTTACGACCGCG
>JBJMGS010000235.1:0-3721 GCA_045807785.1 Pyrinomonadaceae bacterium | reverse complement strand
GGAGTACTTCGGGTACTTGAGGCGAGACCCGGAGGACTGTCATCTGCCGCAGAACTGGTTTGGGAGTGACCCTTCGGGGTGCGGCTACATCTTCCACAACAACCGGTTCCAACTCGTCGCCGACAAGGACTTCTTAGAGAACACCATCGTCCGTGGCTTTATCGAGTCACCCGAGTATAGGGGACGCTTCGGCAACAACTGAAGCGCGAGACAGGGCGGACGATTTCTGAGTCAGACAGATCTGCGAAAACTAAAGCGCGTTCGCTTCCATGAAGCGAACGCGCTTTAGTTTTCGGGTGACGACTTTTCGGGCTCGCCTGATTGTTGGATAGTCTAATTAATTGCCGGCACCGCCCTTCCTACTCGCTCGACGGCGGTTTCTCGCGCGAAGGGTGGGGCGTGTCGCGCGAAGGCTCAGAGCGACGCTCTTCGCTCTTCGGCGAAGATTTCTCCTCGCGCGCGGCGGGGCGTTCTTCACGCGGCGCGGGACGCTCTTCGCGCGCCGGCGACGGTCGCTCTTCGCGCGGCGGTGGAGACGGACGCTCTTGGCGCGCGGGTTCGTGTCGCTCTTCGCGCGGTCTCTCCTCGCGGCGAGGTTCGGGTCGCTCGCTGCGTGGCGAAGGTTCGGCGCGGCGTTCCGGTTGCGACTCGTGCCGCTCTGGCTGCGACTCGTGCTGCTCTGGCTGCGATTCGCGGCGTTCCGGTTGTGGCTCATGCCGTTCCGGTGTTGGGTCGCGGCTTTCGACCGTCGTCGCGGGCCTGTCTTCGCGTCGCCCGCGCTCGCGTTCTGTCGTCGCGGGGCGCGAGTCGCGCGTGTCAGGTCGCGCGGGGCGTTCGCGCGGCGTCAGACTCCTGTCCGTGCCGTTGTTGTCCCCGCCGTTGCCGCCGTTGTTGTCGCCTGTGTTGTCGCTTGTGTTGTCATTCGTGTTGTCGCCGCCGCGCCGCTCGTGACCGACGGGGTTGGCCCTGCGCTCTGGCGTCTGCGTGCCTCCGTCGCCGCCGGGTCGTTCATTCTCCGGGTTGGCCGGACGCTCCGTCCGCCGTGTGCGCCGCGGATCGTCTATGCCGCCGCCAGCCTCGGTGCCGCGTCTGCCGTTCGCGCCGTCGGCGTCAGGCAGGCGCGTGGGTCGAGAAACGGCGCCCGTACCGCGCTCGTTGCCGGGATTTTCGCGCCGCGCCGGGTCGCCGCCCGCGGAGTTAGTGGGCGTGCCGCCGCCGCCATCGTGGCGCGCGCCTCGGTTGAAGGCGGGCTCGCGGTTGTTGAAGATGCGCTGGCGGCGCAGCTCTTCGTCCAGAGGGACGCCGGGACGGCGTGCGCCCGCGCCGGTGCGACGTTCGGGAAAGGCGCGCGCGGTGTCGCCACCCGCTGCGTCGCCGCGGCGCGACGGAATGTCAGCGCGCCTGCCGTCGCCTGAGCGATCACGCTGAGTCGCTCCGCCGCCTTCGCCGCCCGACGGGCGCAGCGGGAACCGGCCCCGCAGTGGATCGGTCGCGAGTGCGATGCGCGCCGTGTCGTCGTCCACGTGTCGGGGTCGCGCGCCGCCGCGTGTGAAGTCGCGCGTCGGGAGGCCGGAGACGGCGCGGCGGTAGATGGGGCCGACGTGGCGTAGTTCCGCCAGCTCGTTGCGCCGCCGCTCCGAGATTCGTTCGGGGCGCAGCGCGCGCCGCCAGAAGTTCGAGTGCGGATCGGAGTGGTGGTAGGGGAGCGGGTACCAGCAGATGTCGTTGCCGAACGAGAGGTTGACGTTAACGAACGCGACGAGCGCCGGTCGCCACCAACTGCGGTGCTGGTAGCCGTAG
Source organism: Pyrinomonadaceae bacterium (assembly GCA_045807785.1). GTDB lineage: Bacteria > Acidobacteriota > Blastocatellia > Pyrinomonadales > Pyrinomonadaceae > JAIVGV01. The sequence continues at coordinate 1,921 of JBJMGS010000235.1, read as the reverse complement.
TAGCCGCGCGGCGCCCAGCACCAGTTGTTGTCGTAATAGACCCAGCGACCATAGTGGTAGGGAGCCCAGCCCCAGGGCTCTTCGCCGACCCAGACCCAGCCGTAGGGCGGGCACCAGTCCCAGCGACCGTAGCGGTACGGAGCCCAGTCGTTGTAGGTGTTGATGACGGTTGCGCGCGGACGCCAGACGTAGCCGTAGTCGTGCGTCTCGACCCAGTCGCCGTAGGCATCGAGCTCCTCCGCGCCGTAAACCTGCGGGTCGTAGTAGCGTTCGCGGTCGTCATAGCGCAGGCGCGCCAGCAGGTCGCGTTCGCGCGCGTCAACCCACACGTCGAAGTTGTCGAACGGGCGCACGTCCGAAAACTCCCAGTCTAATTCCTTCGCGTCGCTAGAGGCGACTGACTCCGCGACGCGACCATCGCGCAGCGTGAAGCCGGACGACGCGGAGTAGAGTCGCGCGCGACCGCCCTCGCGCACGGCGACGCGCACCTTGCCGCCCGCGTCCACGTCGAGCCGGTAGAGGCCCGCCTGCTCGGCGGCGACGGTCGTGCCCGGCGCGTCGATCTCGAAATACTCGTGAGCGTGATCGAAGCGCGCGAGTCTGAGCGTCGCCGTGCCCGCGGGCAGGCTGAGCGCCACGCCCGCGTCGCGCAGCGTGACGATGTCGAGGGTGGCAGACTCGCCGACGCGCAGGAAGTTGCGCGCGTCGATCTGGATTTCGAGGCGCGAGTTCGCGCCCGTCGTAAGGCGGTCGCCTTCGACGAGCGGCAGATTCGGCGCGACGGCCTCCCACTTGTCCGTGCCCGCGCGGCGCAGACTCACGTCGCCCGCGACGAGACTGACGCGCACGACGCGCGCCGTCTCTTCATAGCCGTTGTCGTCGTCCTGGTAAGTGTCGTCGTTGTCGTCAGCCGCGCGCGCGACCGTGTGGAATGTGGTTAGTGTGAGCAGCAGGGAGAGAACCGAGAGGGCAAGAGTTTTGTAGCGCATGGCACGCACCTTCTTTCGGGACTGGACGGAGAGACTTTTATGCGCCCGCCGGAGAGGCGAGCTGAAAGCCTTGGGTCGGCGGAACGTGTGACCCGCTCACCCGGAGAAAAAATTTGCGAGGATTTTTTGTCCGGGTGATGCGGGGCGGAGCAAGGCGCGTGCCCGCGCCCACGTGTGAGTGAGCGAAGGAGAGTTGCGCCGCGTTTCCTTTAGAAAAATGCGGGTCTTAACTTGGCGCCCGCGCGAGATGGTGCAGGCGCAGCACTATTTGGTGTGGGTCGGCGAGCAAGATGCCCGCGCCCCAAGGCGTGCGCGACGCTCGCTTGCATTTTCGGCGCGCTCGTCGGCAGAATGTGCGGCGCGATGAGGAATCAGGTTTATCGTTCGATCTTTACGGCGTCTCTGCTAGCGCTGCTCTCTGTGGCGGCTCGCGCGCAAGGCGGCGCGGAGGCGCAGTACAGGGAGCTGCCGAACTTTCATCAGGTGAACGCCCGGCTCTATCGCGGTGGGCAGCCGAAAGTCGGCGGCTTGCAACGACTCGCGTCGCTCGGCGTTAAAACGGTCGTCAATCTGCGCGGCGACGACGAGCACCTGGCGGCGGAAGAGCGCGAGGCGAAGTCGCTCGGCATGAAGTTCTTCAACCTGCCGCTGAGCATGGGTGCGCGCCCCTCGCGCGAGCAGATCGCGCGGGCGCTCGCCATCATCGAAGCGCAGGGGAACCAGCCCGTCTTCATCCACTGCCACAAGGGCTCGGATCGCACGGGCGTCGTCGTCGCCGCTTACCGCATCACGCACGATCACTGGACTGCCGAAGAGGCACAGCGCGAAGCCGACCGCTACGGCATGGGTTGGTGGCAGCACGGCAAGAAGGATTTCATCAGCGACTATTTCCGCGATTACGGCGGCGCGCCGAAACACTGAGAGCCGCCATT
>JBJMGS010000234.1:0-7629 GCA_045807785.1 Pyrinomonadaceae bacterium | reverse complement strand
TCTTCGTCGTCGCGACCGTGGGCGGCGTGTCAGCCGTCGCCGCTGCGAGCGCGGCGCAGGCGAAGAAGGGCGTGGCGGCGGCGCGCGGCGCGTCAGTTGACGTGCACACGGTTTACAGCCGCAACTGCGCGACTTGCCACGGCGAGGACGGCGACGCCAAGACCGAGAAGGGCGAACTCTACGGCGCGACCGACTTCACCGACAAGAAGTGGTGGAGCAAAGCGCACCCGACCGACGCCCAACTGCGCCGCGTGATCAGCGCGGGCAAGCGCGGCGGGATGCCAGCCTTCGGCAAGCGCCTCTCGGCGGACGAAATCAACGCGCTCGCATCGTACGTGCGAGGCTTCAAAGGGAAGTAGGAACTTTTAATCGAGGTTCACCTTTGAGTTTCCCACGCGCGAGCGGCATCCTGCTGCACCCGACGAGTCTGCCGGGGGCTTACGGCGTCGGCGATCTCGGCGCGGAGGCTGAAGCCTTCGCCGACTTCCTTGCCGGCGCGGGGCAGACCCTCTGGCAAGTTCTGCCCTTGGGCCCCACCGGCTACGGCGACTCGCCTTATCAATGTTTCTCCGCCTTCGCCGGAAACACCTTGCTCGTCTCGCCGGAACGCCTCGCCGAAGACAACCTGCTCGACAAATCCGATCTCGAAAGCCTGCCGCGCTTCGCCGCAGACCGCGTCGAGTACGGCGAGGCGATCAAGCTCAAAGACGTGCTCTTGCGCCGCGCCTTCGACAACTTCGAGCGGGCGTCGTCGGCACGCTTGCGCGAAGATTTCGCGGCGTTCGAGAAGCGCGAAGCTGCCTGGCTCGAAGACTACGCGCTCTTCCGCGCGTTGAAGAACGCGCGCGGCGGCAAGTCCTGGAATGAATGGGAGACGGCGCTCGCCCGGCGCGAACCCACGGCGCTGGCCGACGCGCGCGAGCGGCTGCGCGCGGAGACGACCGCGCAGAAGTTTTTTCAGTTCCTCTTCTTCCGCCAATGGGCTGCGCTCAAAGAATATTGTCGCGCGCGCCGCGTCCGTATCATTGGCGACGTGCCGATCTTCGTCGCCTACGACTCGGCGGACGTCTGGGTCAACCGACACCTGTTCAAGCTCGAAGAGGATGGTCGCCCCCGTGTCGTCGCCGGAGTCCCGCCGGACTACTTCAGCGCGACGGGTCAGCTCTGGGGCAATCCCATCTACGACTGGGACGCGAAGAAGCGGGAAGTCATCGACTGGTGGATCGGGCGCGTCAGATCATCCCTGCGACTCTTCGACATCCTGCGCGTCGATCACTTCCGCGGGTTCGCGGCGAGCTGGGAGGTGCCGGCGAGAGACGCGACGGCGGTCGGCGGTCGCTGGGTCGAGGCGCCGGGCGCGGAGCTGTTCGCCGCAGTCCGGCGCGAGCTGCATGAGCCCGCGATCATCGCCGAAGACCTCGGCGTCATCACGCCCGACGTTGACGCGCTGCGCGATGCTTGCGGCTTCCCCGGAATGCGGATACTGCAATTCGCCTTCGGCGGCGACGCCGCGAACCGCGACCTGCCGCACAACTATCAGCCGAACGTCGTCGTCTATACCGGCACGCATGATAACGACACGACCGTCGGCTGGTTTAACGCGGGCACGGGGCGGGGCTCAACGCGCGACGCCGCGCAGGTCGAGCACGAACGCAAATTCTGTCTCGACTATCTGAACTCCGACGGCGCGGAGATCAACTGGGACTTCATTCGTGCCGCGCTCGCGTCCGTGGCCGATACGGCGATCATCCCTTTGCAGGACGTGTTGGGGTTAGGCGGCGACGCGCGCATGAATCTGCCGGCGAGCACGGCGGGCAACTGGGACTGGCGTTTCCGCCACGGCGAGCTAACCACAGAGACGCGCGTGCGGCTGAGGCGTCTGACAGAGCTTTACGGGCGCGTGCCGCAAACGTGACGCGATTGAACGTGACTCGTCATCGCCCCCTGACGTGAGTCGCCCGCCTGCTTCCGCGCCTGCTGACTGTCTTCACTTTCACTACTGCCATTAAGCCGACAGCATTCAACGCGCGCCCGATCTCCGCGTTTCGCATGAACCAGTGCCAGACGTTGCCGGTGCGCAGGTTCTCTGAGCTGAGGAGCGTGATTCCCTGATTGATGCCGATCACGTCCGCGTCAACCCACTTGGTCGTCGGGTTGAAGGCGTCGGCGAAGCCGTAGCGCGCATAGATGCTGGCGCCGAAGCGCGCGCGCATCTCGCGTAGGGCGGGCACGGAGATGTCTGGCGTGAACATGAGCGAGCCCCCGGCGGCGCAGGGGACAACCGTGCCGTCAATCGCCGGATCGCGCGGCGGGCCGCCCCACGCCATGTAGCCGCGCGCGCTGTCGGACGCCGTGATGCCCCACACGTTCTCCGTGTAGCCGGGGAATTCCTCGGAGAGCGCGAGGCAGAACTGTTTGTGCGCGCGCGTGGCGGCGACGGAGTTGGCGAAGTAGTCCGTGAAGGGATACCAAGTCTCGCGGCGACCGCGGAAGTCAACCCAGGCGTGCGAGTACTGATGGATGAAGAGCGGGCCACCGGTCTGGTAGGTGTAGCCCGCGTAGGTGATCCGCTCGCGCCGCCACGCGCGCCACACGCGCGGCGAGACGGGATGCGTGCGCGAGCCGACGGCGAGCAGATCGAGGATGAGGTGCTCGCTGTAGGTGTCCCAGGTTGATTTCAGAAATCCGGTTTCTGGCCGCCAGCCGTGCGAGAGCCTGCCGGTGCGCGCGTCGAGCATCCAGGGGAAGTCAACGCGGTTGTAAATTTTGGTGGCGAGGCGGACGATCTCCGCGTCGTCGCGGAACGCGCCGCGCGCCGTGAGAACGCCCGCGAGCAGGAGCGCCGTGTCGATAGTTGAGACCTCGCTGTTCCAGCGTCGCTCGCCCGACGTGGCGTCCGTCCAGTGGTAGAACCAGCCGTGAAACTCCTCGGCGCGTCCGGCGTAGAAGCGCAAGGTCGCGCGCACGCGCTCGCGCACGCGCGCGGGCTCGATCCAGTGGCGCGAGGCGGCGATGCACAGCGCCGTCAGGCCGAAGCCGGTCGCGGCGCTGCTCGCGATGTTGTGGTGGTTGTCGCCGGGCGGGTATGCGGTGCCGTCCGTGTGCGCGCGGTCGAAGACGAGTCCCGTCTGCGGGTCGGCTTGCTCCCAGAAATAGAGTGCGGCGCGGCGCGAGAGGTCTTCGAGAAAGGCGTCGTCTGCGGCGGAGAGTTTCGCGTGCGCGCGTAAACCCTGCGCGGGCGCAGGCGGCGGCGCGCGAAGCTCGGCGGCAAGAGAGATGTGCGACGTGAAGAGTGTAAGGAGGAGCAGCGACGCGCAAAGACGCGTGCTGAAACTAGAGCCGCATTTGACGACGACGCTCATCTCTCGACGACATCGAACGACGCGTCGAGTCCGCCGACGGAGCTGGTGCCGACCGTGACGCCGAACTTGCCGGGTTCGACGCGGAAGCGCATCGCGCGGTCGTAGAAGCCGAGTTCGGCGGGCGTGAGCGTGAAGGCGAGGCGGCGTCGCTCGCCCGCGCGCAGCGTGACGCGCTCGAAGCCCTTGAGTTCGGCGACGGGACGCGTGACGCTCGCCGCTGCGCGGTGCAGGTAGAGTTGCACCACCTCGTCGCCCGCGTGCGCGCCCGTGTTCTCGACCTCGATGCTGACCGTCAGACGTCCGTCCGGCGTGATGCTCTGCGCGCCGAGTTGCAGGTTCGAGAGTTTGAATGTGGTGTAGCTTAAGCCGTAGCCGAACGGGTAGAGCGGCGTCCACGGCACGTCGAGATACTTTGAGCTGTACTTGTTGCCCGCGTCGGGCGGGCGTCCCGTGTTCATGTGGTTGTAGTAGAGCGGCTCTTGTCCGGCGGCGCGCGGGAAGGTGACGGGGAGCTTCGCGCCGGGATTGTAGTCTCCGAAGAGCACGTTGGCGATGGCTGGGCCGGCTTCTGTGCCCGCGAACCACGTCTCAAGGATGGCGGGCGAATTTTCGGCGAGCCAGTTGATCGTCAGCGGGCGGCCATTCATCAGGACGACGACGTAGGGCTTGCCCGTCGCGTGGATCGCCTGGATCAGCTCGAGCTGCTTGCCGGGCAGGTCGAGCGACACGCGCGAAGACGCCTCGCCGCTCATCTCTGCCGTCTCGCCGACGGCGATGACGACCGCGTCAGCCGCGCGCGCCGCACGCACGGCTTCGTCGAAGGCTTCGGCTGCGACCGGAGTGGTGGCGAGCCGCGCCGAAGTCGGATCGGGCGCGGCGGCGACGTTCGTCCCGCCCGCGTTGGTCGCCGTGGGCGGCGCGGCGTCGTAGTTGCCCAACACGCCACGCCCCTCAATCGCCACGCCCTTCGCATATAGAATTTTCGTCTGCGGCGAGACCGTCGCTTTGATCCCTTGAAGGAGCGAGACGGTGTCTTCAACGCGACCGTCGCCCGTCCACGAGCCCATCGGGGCTTTTGGATCGTCGGCGAGTGGCCCGACGACGGCGAGCGTGCGAATGTTCTTATCGAGCGGCAGAGTGTTGCGCTCGTTCTTCAAGAGTACGAGTGAGCGCGCGGCGATCTCGCGCGCGGCGGCGCGGTGCTCGGCGCTTAAAGTCACTTTCGCTTCGAGCGACTCGTCCGTGTAAGGTCGCTCGAAGAGACCTAGACGGAACTTGATGCGCAAGACGCGACGCACGGCTTCGTCAATCTGCGCCATCGTCAATTTTTTCTCATCTAATAACGCCGCGCCGTGCTGGTTGTAGAGGCGGCTGACCATCTCCATGTCAACGCCTGCCGAGAGCGCGAGCCGCGCCGCGTCTTTGCCGTCCGCCGCGATGCCGTGCTTAATCAACTCCTCGACTGAGGTGTAGTCGCTGACGACCATGCCGTCGAACTTCCATTCGCCGCGCAGCACGTCTGTGAGCGTGAAAGAGTTGGCGGAAGCGGGCACGCCGTTGAGATCGTTGAAGCCGCTCATGAACGTGCCGACGCCCGCGTCAACCGCCGCCTTGAAGGGCGGGAGATAGATTTCGCGCAAGGTGCGCTCTGAGATGTCCACGGTGTTGTAGTCACGCCCCGCCTCTGCCGCGCCGTAAGCGACGAAGTGTTTGGCGCAGGCGACGACGCGGTTCGGCGCGCTGTAGTCCGTGCCCTGAAAGCCGCGCACGCGCGCGCGCGCAAACGCCGCACCGAGGTACGGGTCTTCGCCCGCGCCTTCGACGATGCGCCCCCAGCGCGCGTCGCGCGCGATGTCAACCATCGGCGCGAACGTCCAGCGCACTCCGGCAGCGGAAGCCTCGCGCGCGGCGATCTCTGCGGAGCGCTCGGCGGCGCGTGGGTCGAAGCTCGCGGCTTCGCCCAGAGGGACGGGGAAGATCGTGCGGTAGCCGTGGATCACGTCGAAGGCGAAGAGGTGCGGAATCTTGAGGCGCGACTCGTTCACGGCGACGCGTTGCAGCTCGTTCGTGCGCCGCGCGCCGCGCACGTTCAAAGTCGAGCCGAGGGTGCCGCGACGGATCATCTCCAGATGTTCGGGGCGGAAGTTGCCGTTCGCTTCGCCGTCGAGCTGCTGGAGCTGTCCGAGTTTTTCGGCGAGCGTCATGCGCGCGAGCAATTGATCGATCTTGCGCTCGACCTCGGCTTGCGTCGTCTGCGTGGCGCGTCTGGTTTGCGCGCCGATCCCCTGAATCGGAGCGAGCAGTGAGAGCATCAAGAGCAGGCACAACGGTCGCGTCAACTTCATCTCCATCTCCCCTTCGCTGTGGCTGGAACGGCGCGAGTATAATACATTTGTCGCGTCGGCAGTCGAGATCATTTTCTATCGCGGGCGACGCGGAGCCCACACTGCCCAACCCGCGGCATAACTAGCTTGAGCTGGATGAAAAACTTAACCGCAAAAGCACACAAAGATGAGACGCACAAGTCGGCCTGCTTTTATCTCGTGCTGGTCTCGTGCGTCTTGGCGATGCATTCGTTCGTTGCGCCGTCGGGCGTGCGCGCGCGGCAACGACCTGCGCCGCAGGGTGGCGCAACGGCTGTGGGTGAGGACGTGGTCACATTACTGCGCGCCGCGATTGAGCTGCTGCAAGCAGGCCGTTTAGACGAAGCCGAGCCGCTGCTCCGACGTGCCGCGCGGCTCGCGCCGACAAACGCCGACGCGCACGGCCTGCTCGGCGCACTGCTCGATCAGCGCGGGCGCGCGGGCGACGCCGAGCGCGAGTTTCAGACGGCGCTGCGGCTGAACCCGCGGCACCTTTCGGCGCGCGCCAATCTGGGCGTGCTCTTGGCGCACACCGGGCGCGCGGACGAAGCGATCAAACTCTTCGAGTCCGTATTGCGCGACGCGCCCGATTACCCACAGGCGACGTTCAATCTCGGCGTCCAGTATGCCGCGCGCGGCGACTACGAGCGCGCCGCGCCGTTGCTCACACGCGCGCGCGCACAGCAACCGACAAACGTTACCGTGCTCTACCAACTCGCCGTCACGCTCCTTCAACTCAAACGACTCGACGAAGCCGCCGAGGTGCTCGCCTCGGCTTCGGCGCTCGCGCCCGATCACCCGGACGTGCTCTACGCGCTCGGTCTCGTCGCCGCCGCGCGCGGTGATGACGAGGCGGCTGCGGATTTCTGGCAGCGCGCGCTCGTCGCTCGACCCAACTTCGCGGCGGCGAATTTCATGCTCGGCGAGGCGCTGCGCAGGCACCGGCGCTGGGAAGGCGCGGCGGAGTTTTACGAGCGGGCGCTCGCGCAAGACCCGGCGCAGCTGATCCATTACGTCAGGCTGGGCGGGACTTACATGCTGCTCGTGCGCTACGACCGCGCGCTGGAAATCTTCCAGCGCGCGGCTGCGCGCTTCCCCGCGGTGGCTGAGGCGTATTACTTCGTCGGCATCGCCGCGCGCGGGCGCGCGATGTCTGACGTGGCTGAGGCGGCACTGAGACGCTCGCTCGCGCTGAAGGCCGATGATGTGGACGCGCTCGCGCAGTTGGGGAGCATCGTGGGCGATGGCGGGCGTTACGAAGAGGCGGAGCGGTTGCTGCGGCGCGCGTCGGCGCTCGGTGTCGGGCATTTCTACGCGCATTACGATCTGGGCCGCTTGCTGGTGAAGACGCGGCGCTATGAGGAAGCGATCCCGATCCTACAGCGGGCGGCCGCGATCCGCAGCAACAGTCCGGACGTGCATTATCAACTGTTCTTAGCCTTCACGCGCCTCAAACGCAAAGAGGACGCCGACCGCGAGTTGGCAGTCTTCAAGCGACTGGACGAAGAGCGCAAGGCGCGCGGCCGGAACGAAGACGAATTGGACGATCCGCCGGCTGACAACTCACCGCCGCCGCTTTGATCTCAATGAGCATAATTGAGCGCGCGCCCTGTTCATGGCCAGAGCCAGCGCAGAGGGCCGCGGAGAGATTGAATCTCAGCGGGTACATTCCCCGCAGCTTGCTGCGTTAAAGTGTGTGGGTGAGCAAGTTCATCCACAAGAGCCACAACGTCTCAGTTCTGATGTATCACATCGTGTGCCCGGCCAAGTACCGGCGGGTAGTGTTCAGTGCCGAGGTTGATCGGAAGCTCAAAGAGGTCTGTCTGGAGCTAGGGAAGCGATACGAGATCAGCTTTCTGGAGATCGGGACAGACCGAGACCACGTGCATTTTCTCGTGCAATCG
>JBJMGS010000233.1:0-26323 GCA_045807785.1 Pyrinomonadaceae bacterium | reverse complement strand
GCGCGATCTTTTCGCGTGAGTCCATCTTCGTCCGAATCACGAAGTGCGGCACGAGCGGCATCAACTCCGCCGCCATGTCCGCAATCGACGTGAAGCTTGACTGCACGACGAGTCCGCACGGCTTGACCTTCGACGCGAGATCGACCGCGACCGCGCCGCCGAGCGACTCTCCGTAGATGACGATCCGACTGGCGCGAACTCCGCGCGCGTTCGTCAAATAATCCCACGCGGCGCGGGCGTCCTCGTAGAGACCTTCCTCCGAAGGCGTGCCCTCGCTCTTGCCGTAACCCCGATAGTCGATGATGAGGACGTTAACGGGCAGTCCGACGAGCAGATCAATGATGTCGCGACGGTGCGTGACGTTGCCGCCGTTGCCGTGCAGGTAAAGCAGCGCGCGATCCGTCTCGACCGCTTCGAGCGCGCCGCCGCGCCCGATGTGCGGCGTGCAGTACCAGCCGTGTATGCGCGTGCCGTCGCGCGCCGTCAGTTGCACATCTTCGATGCGCGCCACGACGCGATCTTCGACCACACGGGGCTCGGCCATCTGCCAGTCGCCTTCCGGGTACTTCGCCGGGAAATAGATGAAGCTCGATTCAAATGCCATGACGTAAGCCAGAACGCCGACGATCACCGGGAACAGGACGCGTGCGATGCGCCAGCCGAGGTGTTTGCCGCCCCACAGATTTATCAGGAATCTTTTTAGCACGCGTCTCTTCTCCGCTTCGACGGGTAATCGCGAAGGTCGCCAAAATGAAGACGCGCGAAGGGCGAAGAAGTTCCCACTTCTCTGCGAATACAAATTCTTGTGTAGCCCTGCTTAAAAGTCGAACTCGCCGTGGCGGATCGCCTGCGCGAGTCGTTCGATGTCGGCTGAGAGGGCGCGGTCGCGGGTGAGGCGTGGGACGTGGCGGCGCACCGTCTCGTAGCCGCGGAGCGCGCCGCGACCGGGCTTGAGGGGGAGGCGGTGTTCGAGCCCTTCGGCGGCGGCGAGCAGTTCGATGGCGAGGACGTGCTCGACGTTCGAGACGATGGAGCGCAGCTTGGTCGCGGCGGTCATGCCCATCGAGACGTGATCCTCTTTGCCGCCGTCGGTCGGGAGGTTGTCGGTCGAGGCCGGGTGCGCGAGCACCTTGCACTCGTTCAGCAGCGCGACCGCAGCGATCTGCGTGACCATCAGACCCGACTCGACGCCGGGCTTGGCGGTGAGGAAGGGCGGGAGCCCCTCGTTCTTCTCCGGGTTAACGACGCGGTCGATGCGCCGCTCGATGATGTTGCCGAGGTGGACGAGCGCGATCGCCGCGTAGTCGAAGCCGAGCGCGAGCGGCGCGCCGTGGAAGTTGCCGCCTGAGAGTAGTTCGTTCGTCTCGGCGAAGACGAGCGGGTTGTCGGTAGCAGACGCGGTCTCGATCTCGACGAGCGCGCGCGCATGAGTTAACGCGCCGCGCGCCGCGCCGTGAACCTGCGGCATGCAGCGCAGGGAATACGCGTCCTGCACGCGCGGATCGTTAGTGCGGTGCGACTCGCGTATCTCGCTGCCCTCAAGTAGAGCGCGCAGGTGCGCGGCTGACGCAGTTTGCCCGGCGTGCGGGCGCGCGGCGTGAATGCGCTCGTCGAACGCCGTGGGCGTGCCGCGCAGGGCTTCGAGTGTCATCGCGCCCGATACATCCGCGCCGCGCGCCACTCTTTCGGCGCGGGCGAGCGCGAGCGCGCCGACAGCGGTCAACGCCTGCGTGCCGTTCAGGAGCGCGAGCCCTTCCTTCGCTTCGAGCGCGACGGGCGCGACATCAGCGCGCCGCATCGCCTCTGCGCCCGCCATGCGCTCACCCGCGAAGAATGCCTCGCCCTCGCCGATGACGACCAGCGCGAGGTGCGCCAGCGGCGCGAGATCGCCGCTCGCCCCGACCGATCCCTTCTCAGGCACGAACGGCACCACGTCGCGCTCGATCATCCTGAGCAGTGTCTCGACGACTTCCACGCGCGCGCCGCTGTAGCCGAGCGCGAGAACGCCCGCGCGCAAAAGCATCATCGCCCGCGTCTCTTCCCGGGGCAGCGGCTGACCGACGCCGCACGCGTGGCTGCGCACCAGATTCAACTGCAACTGGCGCAACTCGTCGTGCGCCACGACGTAGTCAGACAGTTTCCCGAAGCCCGTGTTGACGCCGTACACGACCTCGCCCGTCTCGACGATGCGCTCCACCACGCCCCGCGAAGCCGCGACCCGCGCGCGCGCAGCGTCAGAAAGCGCAACGCCCTCATGCCCACGCGCCACCTGTTCGATCTGTTCGAGTGAGAGTTGTTGTCCGTCGAGTTCGATCATAAATAGCAAGTGACAAGTGACGGGTGACAAGCAAGACGGGCGCTCGGCTTTGCTCATTACTCGTCACCCGTCACTTGTCACTATTTCAAGTTAGCGTTTCTTCCTTGACGATCTCGGGGTTGCGCCCGGTTAAGTCTGACGTGTCGATGCGCTTCCACTCGCCGGTCTGGGTGCCGGTGCGAAGCGTGCGCGTGCGTTCGCGGGCGCGCTTGGTGCGGGCGGTGACGCGGCGCGGCGTCTGCGCGAGGCGCGAGGCGGTGTTCGAGACGCTGCGGAAGGGGTGGAAGTCGTGCGTCGGCAAGACCTCGCCCGTCGCCTGCTTGAGCTGCACGGTGGCGAAGGCGAAGATGACGATGCCGACGTTGAAGAGGATGCCGATGAAGAACACCATGTCGCCGGGCACGATGCCGACCGCCGCACGCTGGATGAAGACGTCGAGGTCTGTGGCCGGGAACGGGTGCAGATAAACTTTCAGGTTCCAACTCGCGGCGAGCAGCAGGAAGAGCCAGAGGTAGTTGCGGCGCAGGCGCCGACCCATCGCCTCCCAGATGCTGATCGTGAAGTGCGGCGTGCGCAGGTCTTTCGCGAGATGGTCAGCCCACTCATCCGTCAGAGGCGGCGCGGGCTTGAGCATCTGCGCGAAGAAGCCCGTCTCGATGACGCGCACGCGGCTCGCCCAGATTTCGTAGTAGCGGTAGCGGCGCGCTTCCATCGTCAGAAAGAACGCGACGAGGATCGTGTTGATGAGGATGACGAAGTGCGGGTTACTCGCCGCGCTGAAGGCGAACGAGAGTGTGGCTCCCGCCGTGATGACCGCCCAGTTGGTCGTCGTGTCGAGCCGGTTGCGCCAGGTGTTCGAGCGCTGAATCTCGGCGCGGTGGAAGTGCACCATCGCCGTGGTGAACTCGGTCGAAGTCATCTTGCGCCCGGCGAGCGTGATGGACGCCATCTCGGCGGCGCGCGCTGTGGAATCGGCTCCGTCGGCGGGCGCTGGGCTCGGCGCGCGCGCGGGCAGGCTGCCCGTCACTCTCTCGCCGGTGATGATCGAAGGGGGAGTCTTTCTAGGGCGATCAGGTCTCATCTCTGGTCGGTCGGCGCGCGCTGTGGCTATCGCGGCGGCTGCGATAATAGCACGCGCTCAGGTTTGAGCGTCACGGTTCCGGCACGCATCCCTGCGAGCAGGTAGAGCGCGGCGTAAGACTGCCACGCGCCCCAGCGCCGCGCGGCGAAGGCGCGCACCTCCCGTTCTGTCAACGTCGCGCCCGCGTGGTAATACTTCGAGACCGCGCCGCGCAGGAAGAGATCGGCGGCGGCATAAACGTCCGTGCGACCGAAGTGCAGCATCAAGACCCACTCCGCCGTCCAGCGCCCGACGCCGCGCAAGGACGAGAGCCGCGCGACGACGCCCTCGTTCTCTTCACGCGCGAGCGCCTCACGGTCGAGCGCGCCAGACTCGACCGCGCGCGCCGCTTCGACGAGACTCAGCGCCTTCGCGCCGGAGAGACCGAGCGAGCGCAGGTCTTCGACGCTCGCGCGCGCGATAGTTAAAGGACGCGGGAAGGCGTAAAACTTTTTGCCGCCGACCGTGAGCCGCTCGCCGAAACGTTCGACGAGACGACGCCGGAACGTCCACGCGACGGGCGTCGCGATCTGTTGGAGCAGGATCGCGTTCGCCAGCGCCTCGAAGAGCGTCGGCCAGCACGGCAGGTGAAGGCCACGATGACCAGCCTCAAGCCGGCTCATCAGAGGATCGGCAGAGATTTGCGCGCGGAAACTTTTCAGATCATGATCGACGCTGAACATGCGCCGCACGATCTGCTGCGCGGCAGCTAAAATTTCGTCGTTCGCACGGCGCGCGGGCGCGAGCGAGACGGCGAGTGCGGGGCGCGAAAGTGTGCCTGCGGACTCGATCTTGAGGAGGCGCAGCTTGCCGCCGAAATGCAGGGCGCGCGCGTAAACTCCGGCGTCGAAAGTGTCCACGACCTCCGCCTCGGTGAAGCGGAAAAAGCGCGCGATCGCCTCGAAGTCGAAGGGCGCGCGGGGGCGTGAGTTGTGCGCGGGCATCGCGCGCGAGTGTCGCAAAAAGGGCGTGTGTGCGTCAAAGTTTAGCCGGACGCGGCGCGCAGTCTGCGTCGTTCGACGTCGAAGTTTGTCACGCTTGACAGTGCGCGCGCGCGAACCCTATATTCATTTTTTGTTCGTCGCTGATTGAAAACGGCTGTGAGTCACACGGGGTCGCAAGTCTCTGAAGAGGATGACGCGCGCTGGATGCGCGAGGCGGTCGCGGCGGCACGGCGCGCGTGGCAAGAGTACGACGAGGTGCCGGTCGGCGCGTGCGTCATCGGCGCGAGCGGGGAACTCCTCGCCGTCGCGGGCAACCGCACGCGCACCGACTGCGACCCGACGGCGCACGCCGAAGTCGTCGCGTTGCGCGAGGCGGCGCGGCGCGCAGGGGTGTTCCGGCTCGTGGGCTCTACGGTCTATTCGACCATTGAGCCCTGCGCGATGTGCGCGGGCGCGCTCATTCAGGCGCGGGTGCGGCGTCTGGTGTACGGCGCGGTTGACGTGAAGGCGGGCGCGGTCGAGTCGGTCTTCCGCGTCTGCGACAACAGTTCCTTGAACCACCGAATCGAACTGACGCGTGGCGTGCTCGAAGCGGAATGCCGCGAGCTGATGCAGGAGTTTTTCCGCGCGCGCAGGCTCAAGGGAGGGATGAAGGATGAGGGATGAGGGATGAATAAGAAGACAGCTTCTTGTTCATCCCTCATCCCTCCGCCCTCACCCCTTCCGTTGCGGAGGGGTCGCATAGTGGCTTAGTGCACCGGTCTCGAAAACCGGAGTGGGGGAAACTCCACCGTGGGTTCAAATCCCACCCCCTCCGCCATTATTTTCAACGGATGACGGGCGTCGTCGGCGAAACCGGCGGCGCCCTTTTCCTTTAGCTGTGGCGCGCGGATGGCGTGACCAAATTGTTCCAACCTCCCGCCGCCCTCCGAAACTCCGCGCCGTGCGTGACCGTCATAACTAGCCGGCGCTTCTCGTCAAGAAATTGAGATTGACAGGCGTGCGGGGTTCGGATAATGTTCTGCCGCCTCGCAGACCAAGCTGGTCGTTGTCAGCATATTCGTCACCTCAGAGGCTGCATTCTCACGAGTTCCCGCTGCCTGACGCTCGCCAAATCAGCCACTGAGCTATTCCGGTAACTTCACCATCAATGGAATCGGTTCGGAGGTGCACATGAACATTCAAGATTACATTCAGGGGCCCATTACCCAAACTCCTCAATGCGGGGAGAGCGGGGGCGGGGTAACTGCGGGCGGGCCTACCGTGTGCGGCGGTATCCACACGTGCGGCCCGACCGGTCAGCCCCCGACGTGCGGCGGTGTGACCGTCTGCGGCGGCATCCAGACCTGCGGACAGTGTGGGGGCGGGGAGCAACAGGGAATGTTACCGCAACCGCAGACACTGTTCGGCCCGACGGTCTGCGGCGGCATTCAGTCGTGCGCGCCGCAGATCACCTGCGGCGGCCCGACGCACTGCGCTGGTATTCACACCTGTGCGGGGCCGACCATCTGCATCGGCTTCACTTGCGGCGGCCCGACGCACTGCGCCGGCGTCCATACCTGCGCGCCGACCTGCGCGCCGACCTGCGGCGGCCCGACACAGTGCGGCGGCATTCACACGTGTGCGCCGACCTGCGCGCCGCATATTACGTGCGGTGGCCCGACGGTGTGTGGTGGTATTCAGACGTGCGCCGGGCCGACGATCTGTCATCTGGGAGTTACGTGCGGCGGCGCGACGGTGTGCGGCGGTATCCAGTCGTGCGCAAGCCCGCTGTGCGGTCACCTGCCAACGCAGACGCCGCAGCTCTGTCCGGTCGCGACCGGCATTAACTGTCCGCCCGTGTCGCTGGGCTGCCCGATTCAGAGCTTGGCTTGCGGCGGCAATATACCGGGCGGCGGCGGCGGTCAGCAGTAGTTCGGACGCGACAGTAACCTGTCCAGTCCTTTGACGAAGAGACGGTCCTATCCGTCCCACGGGTAGGGCCGTCTCTTCCCCATAACCATGAGTGTATTTGTTGAGCCGGGTAACGTGGCGAACTTCCTCGCCGAGCGGCGACTGCTCTCGTTCGAGTCGGTCGTTGACGGCGACTTCATGGTCGTCGATCAGACGAGTCGGAATCGTAACCTGAAGATCATCCGACGCAGGTCTCCGGGCTTCTTCATCAAGCAGGTGGGCGTCCGCTCGCCGGAATACACGCAGACCATGGAGCGCGAGGCGGCCTGTTACAGATTGGCGCAGCAGCGCCCGAAGTTTAAAGCTCTGCGCGCGCTGATGCCCGAATTCCACTACTTCGATCCAGTCAATCATATCCTCGTCATCGAACTGCTCAGCGACAGCGAGAGCCTCTGGGAGTATCACCGGAGGGTGAACTGCTTTCCCGTCGAGATCGCCAAACTACAGGGCGAGAAACTCGGCGCCTACCACGGCAAGGTCAACGCCGACGAAGCCCAAAAGGGCGCGGGTGTGTTCGGCAGGCAGATTCCCTGGATTCTCTAGATCCACGAGACGAACCCGGCGTACCTCGGACAGGTTAGTCAGGGTAACGCGCAGCTCATCGGCATCCTCCAGCAATACCCCGAGTTTCAGTCCGCCCTGATGCAGATCAAGGCCGGCTGGAACTACACGGCGCTCATTCACGGCGACATCAAGTGGGAGAACATGATGCTCTGCCACGGCGTCGGCGACGCGCCGCCGAAGTTGAAGATCATCGACTGGGAGATCGCCGACATCGGCGACGAGTGCTGGGACGTGGGCGCCGTCATCCAGGCTTACCTGACCTTCTGGATATTCTCGCTGCCGCTGGGCGGCGCGGGCGGGCTGGCACACGCCGCTGCGTCTTCGCCCCTCGACGCCGAGAGCATCAAGCCCGCACTCGCCGCCTACTGGAACGCTTACGCCGCGAGCCGGAAGCTCGACGCGGGCGCTGCGCGTCAGGTGCTCGTGCGCTGCATGAGCTGCGCGGCGGCGCGAATGATTCAGACCGCCTACGAGAGCATCCAGATGACGCCGCAGATATCTCCGCACGCGCTCTGCAAGCTGCAAATGAGCATGAACATCCTGCGCGATCCGGAGACGGCGGTCACAGATTTTATCGGGCTATGAAGATATGACCCTCAACGGCAAAGGGAGCCGCGCGATCCAGGAGGTGCTGTCGGCGATCAAGGTCGCTTCGCCCCACGAGTTTGCCTTCGCGGGGCGGACTTTCAACGTCCACGGCGCAGGGCATCAACACGCGGGACATCAACACGCCGAGCACCAGCACGGCGGGCATCAACACGCCGCACACCAGCATGACGGTCATCAGCATGAAGGACACCAACACGCTGGACACCAACACGCGGGTGATCACGCCGGGCATCAGCATGTGGGGCACGCCGCGCCCGACCCGCAGGCGCAGGCGTTCGTGGCGACACTCTCGGCGTACCTGTACGAGTACGCCTACAGCCACCCCTTCCGCGCGCCTCTGCCTGAATTCGGCGCGCACGATCTTTCGATAGACTTCCCGCTCTTGGAAGCGATGTCGCTGGCGAACACGACGCGCGAGCGTTGGGAGCACGGCTGGACCATCGGGCAGGTTTTACCGCAGGGGCAGATCAAAGCGCAGAAGGGAACTATCGAGCGCAACCTGTGGCCCGGACAGTTCGTGAGCAAAGACGGCCCCGCCTCGATGCCGAGACAGGGGGCGGAGATTTCGGTCTTTTACGCGAGAGAATCGCGCTCGCTGCAAACCGGCTTTTACTACGCCTTCGGCGAAGCCGCCGAGGACGACACGAGCGGATTCGGACTGGTCAGGCTCTACTGGAACGTCTCTTACGAAGGCGCGCCGCGGCTCATCGGTCTCCTCACTTCGCGGCTGAACCGTTTCCACGTTCCGTTTCGCCTCAAGTCGGTGACCGCCCGCAGCCAGTTCGCACGCACGGACGTGGCGGTCGTCTATCTGGCCAAGCCTTTCTTCCGCATCACCGCCGAGTTAATGCTCGACGTGCATCCGGAGATCGAAGATGCGCTCGGCGACGACGTTCCGCTCTTCAGTAAGAAGGTGGCGAAGGGTCTCGGCGTCGCGGAAGACCCCGGCACGGGCGAGAGCTTCGGGCAGAGCCGTTGTCGGCGTCTGGCTGAGAGCGTCTGGAACTGTTACCAGCGCGGCGAACAGACGACGACCGCGCGTTGGAAAGAGTTTCACCGGCTCCTTCAGGAGCGCGGCATTGACCCCGAACACCCGCACCTCAACGCGGGCTCTCTAGACTGGTACGAACTGCCTTCGGAGGTGGCATGAGCCAGCAGCTTGAAGACATCACCATGGAGACGCCAGCTCTCACGTCGGCTTACCGCGAGACGTTCGTCGAGACGGCTGTCTCGGTCGGCGCGAAAATCTGTCGCGATGCACTCTGGGCGAAGGATCGCTGCAACTGGATCGGCCCCTCGATGGAGCCGCTCAGCAGCGGCTGGCGGCAGGTGCACAAGGTCTTCGGCCCCGATCTCTACGGCGGAACTTCGGGCGTCGCGCTCTCGCTCGCAAGTCTCCACCGCGTGAGTGGCGACCGCGTGTTCAGGCGGACGGCGCTCGCCGCGTTGCGCCACGCGCTCGCACGCGCCGAGGACATCGAGCCCACGGCGCGCATCGGACTCTACAGCGGCTGGTTCGGCATCGCCTTGGCGGCGTTCCGCGTCTCGGAGCTGCTCGACGAAGAGTCGCCGCGCGCACCGGCCCTGCGTCTGGTCGAAGAGCTGATCGCGGGCGAAGTCTATCTCGAAAACGAGGACGTGCTCGCCGGATGCGCGGGCGCGCTGGTCGCGGCGCTGCTGCTGCAACGTGAACAGGTGTTCGCGGGCGACGCGCTGGCGGAGTTCGCGGTGCGTTTGGGCGACCATCTCATCCGATCGGCGGTGCGATCAGAGAACGGCTGGTCGTGGGGCAGACTGCACGAGCCGAGCTCAGGCGCATTCGGAAACCTGACGGGTTACTCTCATGGCGCGGGCGGCATCGGATGGGCGCTGCTCGAACTCTACCAGGCGACGGGCGAAGCGCGCTTCCGCGACGCGGGCGAAGCGGCGTTTCGCTACGAGCGCCACTGGTTCGATCCGGCGAAGGGCAACTGGCCCGATCTGCGCGACCCAGAACTCTCCGGCGCGCCGCGCGAGCCAGGCCCCGGCTTCATGAACGCCTGGTGTCACGGCGCGGCGGGGATCGCGCTCTCGCGTCTGCGCGCCTACGAGATGCTGGGCTGCGCGGACTGTCGCCGCGAAGCCGAGACCGCCATCCAGACGACGCTTCACAATCTTTACGGCAACACGGAGATCAGTCAGACCAACTACTCTCTGTGTCATGGCCTGGGCGGAAACTGCGAGACGCTGCTCTCCGGCGCGAGAGTCCTCGGCGAGACGGAACTGTTCACCCGGGCGGAGGAGGTCGCTCTGCGCGGGATCGAAAGTTATGAGTCGCAGAGACAGCCCTGGGCCTGCGGCGGACCCGGCGGGCTGGAGACCGCCGGGCTCATGCTCGGGCTGGCAGGGATTTGCTACTACTATCTGAGGATGGCCGACCCCTGGGAGACGCCGTCGCTGCTCATATTTCTGCCGCGCTCGCCCGCGTAAGCTGACGAGCGCGTCTTCTCACTGCCAACGCAGTGTCGCTCCTATGATGGTGCCACCCTTACCAGCACGAAGAAGGAGGATGAGATGAGTAATTGCTATCTGGTCAACGCGACGACGATCAACGCATACTGGGCGCACGGGCTCCTCTACCTCGGCGCGGATGGACACGCCGAGTGTCCTGAGATGGTCAGTATCTCGGAGACGCCGCTGACCATCTCCCCGCCCGAATATCAGATCATGACCTGCGCCTGCGCGCAGATCGGCAGCTTCCCCTACAAAGTTCATGCCTGGTTCCACCTCGTCGAGCAGCCCGAGACGGTGACGGTGCACACGGCTTCCGGGCCGCAAAAGGTTGAAGTCGCAGCCTTCCCGCCTGACATCGTCGAAGACGTGACGACGCATGCGGTGCTGACCGACGAGCCGGCGGAGGGCGAAGTGATCGGTATCTCGCCCAACAGTTGGGACCTTAATCGCGCGATGGGCGACGCGATTGATAAGCTACAGAAACTTTATCCCGGCAACGTCAATGCCACGCTGGAGGAGACGGGCGTGGTCGCCGCCGGCTCGCCCATCGGCATTGCCTTCCTCTACGTCAAGATGAAGCAGCACGAAGGAACGGCGAAGAAGTCCAGAGCGTCCAAGCGTCGTTCGGAGTAGGCGCGAGTCTGACGCGGGCAACTTCTTTCCCGACTCGACAATTTAACGAAGGGGGTTAGGCACGCGCGCCTGCCCCCTTCGTGTTTTCAGTCAGCGCAAAAAAATTTGGATTAAAGTTTGAACGCAAGATTCGGATAGATCGCGGCGGCTGAGATCGCTTAAAGTCTGCGTCGGAGGGAGACGCTGATGGAACAAGTCGAGACTATCAATCAGGAACTGCGGGAGATCGAGCCGGACATCTACTGGCGCGCGGTCGAGACGAGAGACGCGCGCTTCGACGGCATCTTCTACTACGCCGTCCGCTCGACGAAAATTTACTGCAAGCCCTCTTGTCCCGCGCGGCGACCCCGGCGCGCGCAGGTCTCTTTCTTCCAGACGTGCGCGGACGCCGAGTCGGCAAGTTTCCGCGCCTGCCTGCGCTGCCTGCCGCGCGAGGCAGATGTGCGCGATCCGCTCGTCGAAATCGTCCTGCGCGTCTGCCGTGCCATCGAGGCGCGCGGCGGCGAGACGCTCTCGCTCAGAGAGTTGGGCGCGCAGTTGAATTTAAGCCCGCACCACCTGCAACGGACTTTCCGGGGCGTGACCGGCATCACGCCGCGACAGTACGCGGCGGCGCACCGGTTGCGGCTGTTCAAGTCGAGGATCGCGAAAGGGCAGGGCGTGACGGAGGCGTTGTACGAGGCGGGCTACGGGTCGAGCAGCCGCCTCTACGAAGGCGCTGCGCGGCAACTCGGGATGACACCGGCGACTTACCGGCGCGGAGGCAGAGGCATGAATATCAATTACACCATCGTCGATTCTCCGCTGGGCCGCCTGCTCATCGCGGCAACCGAGCGCGGCGTCTGCTCCGTACAGTTCGGCGATCACGACGCGGAACTCGAAGCATCACTCATGGCGGAATACCCGGCGGCGGATGTTAGTCGCGGCGGCGAACGACTGGGCGAGTGCGCGGACGCCGTGCTGCGCCACCTCGAAGGCTCTTGCCTGTCGGTCGAGCTGCCGCTGGATTTGCGCGCCACCGCCTTCCAGTCGCGCGTCTGGGAAGAGTTGCGCCGGATTCCTTACGGCGAAACGCGCTCCTACAAGGACATCGCCGCGCGCCTGGGGCAGCCGACCGCCACGCGCGCGGTCGCACGGGCCTGCGCGACGAACCCTGTGGCGCTCGTCACGCCGTGCCACCGGGTCGTGCGGGGCGATGGGAGTCTGAGCGGCTACCGCTGGGGCGTGGAGCGCAAGCGTGCGCTCCTCGCACGCGAGCGCGCCGCCGCCGTCTCACCGGCTCTGGACGACGACGGCGCGAGTGTCTCCCATCGGTAGAGTCTATCATCGGTCTTTGAGTAAACAATCGGTCTTTGAGCAGACGCCGTTTCTCACTATAATGACGGTGCCAATTCTGTCCGCGCTGTTCACCCGACGAGCCGCCTCGCGATGGTCAAATATTCTTCCTCCATACCGAACGGGCTGATCGCGCTCGACGCCGAATCTCAGACGCCTCTCTACCGGCAACTCTACGACAGCCTGCGCGAGTCGATCCTGACGGGGCGACTCACGCCGGGGACGCGCCTGCAATCGTCGCGCGAGATCGCGAAGGAGCTGTGTGTCTCGCGCAACACGGTCGTCAACGCCTTCGATCAACTCCTCGCCGAAGGCTACCTCGAAGGCCAGGTCGGCTCCGGCACTTACGTCTCGCGTGCGCTGCCCGAAGACCTCTTCAACGTCAAGACCACAACGCGGAGTTGCACCCGCGCCGTCGGCAAAGAGGCGCGACTGTCCGCGCGCGGCAAGGTCTTCGCCTCGTTCGCGCCGAACGTGCCGCGCGCGCCGGAGAAGGTGCGCGCGTTCCAGTCGGGTATCCCTGCGCTCGATGCCTTCCCCTTCGAGACGTGGGCGAAACTCGCCGCGAAACACTGGCGCCGCCCCGCTGATAGCCTGCTCGGCTACGGCGAGCCGCAGGGGCACGCCCCGCTGCGTCGCGCCATCGCTTCGTACCTGGGCGTGGCGCGCGCCGTGCGCTGCACGCCGGAACAGGTGATCGTGCTCGACGGCGCGCAGATGGCCTTCGATCTGATCGCGCGCGTCTTGCTCGACCCCGGCGACGCGGCTTGGATGGAAGAGCCGGGCTACGGTGGCGCACGCGCGGCGCTCGTCGCCTCGGGCGCGCGGCTCGTCCCCGTCCCCGTGGACGCGGAAGGGCTCGACGTGGCGGCGGGCGCGAAGCTCTGCCCGCACGGGCGTCTGATCTACGTCACGCCGTCGCACCAGTTCCCGTTGGGGATGACGATGAGCCTGCCGCGCCGCCTCGCCCTGTTAGAGTGGGCGAGCCGCGCCGGCGCGTGGGTGATGGAGGACGACTTCGATAGCGAGTATCGTTACGCGGGCCGCCCCATCGCGTCGCTGCAAGGGCTCGATAACGACGGTCGCGTGGTTTACGTCGGGACGTTCAGCAAGTTCCTCTTCCCGTCGCTGCGTCTGGGCTACATCGTCGCGCCGCCCGCGCTGGTCGACGCCTTTCTCGCGGCGCGCTCTATCGTCGGGCGCCACTCGCCTTCCGTCGAGCAGGCCATGCTGACGGACTTCATCGAGGAGGGGCATTTCGGTCGTCACATACGGCGGATGCGCACGCTCTACGCCGAGCGTCAGTCGATTTTGCTCGACGCACTCAAGCGAGAGTGCGGCGACCTGGTCGAAGTTGAGCCCGCCGCCGCCGGGATGCAGTTGATCGCCTGGCTCCCCGCAGGGCTCGACGATCAAGCGGTCGCACGCGAAGCTCTGGCGCGCGGGGTGGAGGCGCGTGCGCTGTCGAGCTTCTACGCCGGGAAAGCGCCGCGCGGCGGTTTGGAACTCGGCTACGCCGCCTTCAATCAGAGGGAGTTGCGCAGGGGCGCGGCGCGGCTCGCGGAAGCCATCCGTTCGTGCGCGGAGTTGAAGCTCAAGGAGCGGCGACGCCGCGCGAGTTAAATTCTGATCGAGTTAAATTCTTATGGAATCATCTTCGGAAAAAGTCGCACTGGTCACGGGAGCCAACAGAGGGATTGGCTTGGGCGTCGTGAGACAACTCGCCGCCTTGGGCTTCACGGTCATTCTCGGCGCGCGCGACGCGGGCAAGGGCGAGAGCGCCGCGCAGCCGCTGTCCGAGGGCGGGCTCAAGGTAATTGCCAGACAGTTGGACGTGACGGACGAGGCGAGCATCGACGCGTTGAGGCGCTGGGTCGAAGAGCGTTTCGGCAGACTCGACGTGCTCGTCAACAACGCCGGCGTCCTCTATGACTCTTGGCAGCGCGCCGAGACGGCAGACCTCGACACCGTGCGCGCGGCTTTCGAGACCAACACGCTCGGCGCGTGGCGGATGTGCGAGGCTTTCATCCCGCTGCTGCGCCAGAGCCAACACCCGCGCATCGTCAACGTGTCGAGCGAGAGCGGCTCGCTCTCGGTGATGGGCGGCGGCACTCCTGCCTACGGCGTCTCGAAGGCGGCGCTGAACGCGCTCACGCGGATGCTCGCCGCCGAGCTGAAACCAGACGGCATCCTCGTCAACTCGGTCTGCCCCGGCTGGGTAGCGACCGAGATGGGCGGACGAGATGCGCCGCGCTCGGTCGAAGAGGGCGCGGCGAGCGTCGTGTGGGCGGCGACGCTGCCGGACGCCGGGCCAACCGGCGGTTTCTTCCGCGACGGCAAGCCTCTCGTGTGGTGAAACGACGCGCTCGCGTGACAGTGTTTGCCGGGATACGTTATGCTTTGCCGTCACAAAAAGCTAAGAGCTGATCGCTCGCGGCTTCTACGGAGAGGTGCAAGAGTGGTTGAATTGGCAGCACTGGAAATGCTGTGTACGGGGAACCGTACCGTGGGTTCGAATCCCACCCTCTCCGCTCGAATCTAGTCGGAAAGCCAGAAGGCAAGGGTTACGGACGTCGTCTTAACCTTTGCCTTTTCGCTTTGCCGCCCGCCGTCGCCATCATTCCGTGAATCCCTTGCAGTTAAACTAACCCCGGCTCTCCCAAGCCAGAATCGGCGGAGGTGTGTGATGGAAGACGATAAACTTGCCGCGGACGAGATGCGCCGCGAGGTGCAGCACGAGTCCGTGAAGTCGCAGATCGAGTCGGACGTGAACGCAGAGATCGCGGCGCGGGCGGATCGGACGACGCCGCGCGAGGCGCGCGCGATGGAGGAGGTCGCGGGCGAGTTCCGCGCCAAGGCGGTCGGCGAGGTGGTCGAGACCGAGCGCGAGGTCGAGCGCGCGCGGGGCTTGGCGCGCGTCTCGCAGGTCATTGATTACATCTTCTACGTGATCTACGCGCTCTTGGGGATGCGCTTCTTTTTGAACTTGCTCGGCGCACGGCAGGGCGCGGGCTTCGTACAGTTCATCAACACCGTCACCGATCCGTTCTACGCGCCGTTCAAAGGGATCGTGCCGACGCCCTCGACCGCCGAAGGCTTCCGCCTCGCGCTGCCCATCCTCGTCGCGCTCATCGCCTACATCCTGCTGCACCTCGCCATCAACGGGCTGCTCCGCCTGTTCGCGCACCGCAAGACGGCGATCTGAATCTTGTATGAGCAGCGGCTCGTTGGGCACAGCAGAGCACGATCATAGATTCGTCCGGCGCTATCGGATCGTCTTAGCGGGCAGACTCTGCCCGCGACGAAGGCGCGCGCACGTATCCCTGTTCTATGAGGTAAGCGAGAATGCGTGCGGCGTTCTCTTCTGCGGAGAATTCTACGGTGTCTATGACCAGTTCCGGGTTGAGTGGCGGTTCGTACGTGTCGCCGACGCCGGTGAAGTGCTTGATCTTTCCCTCGCGCGCGAGCGCGTACATGCCTTTGGCATCCCTGCCCTCGCAGACTTCGAGCGGCGTATCGACGAAGACCTCGACGAAATGCTCCCGCCCGACCAGAGCGCGACACTCGTTGCGCGTCGAGTGATAGGGGCTGACCGCCGCGCAGATACATGCGCCACCGTGCTTGACGATCTCCGCGGCGACGAAGCCGATGCGCCTCACGTTGGTGTCCCGGTCGTCTTTGCTGAAGCCTAAGCCTTTGGAGAGATGCATCCGCACGACATCGCCGTCGAGCACCGTGACACGCCGCCCCCTCTCCAGCAGCATGACGGCTAGAATGTCGGCGGTCGTCGTCTTCCCCGCGCCGCTCAATCCGGTGAACCAGACGCAAAATCCCTGTCGGTCGCGCGTCGAGTGTGACTGCGTCAGGATCGCAGCCACTTCAGGCCGCATGAGCCATGCGGGTAAGGCGCGCCCGGCGTTCAGATGTTCCTTGATCTCCGTGCCCGAAACGGCGACGGCACGCTTGCCCTCGGGTATGCGCGACGCCTCTTCGTACCGATCATCATCCGGCAAGTAGAGCAACTCGGAGAAGGGCAGCGGGGTCACGCCCAACTCGGCGCGATGTTGGTCGAGAAGCTGCTGCGCCTCGTAGGGCTGATAGAAGGGACGCCCTTCGGAGTCGTTGCCGGGGCTGGCGTGATCGCGTCCGACGATGAAGTGATTAGCCCCGTAATTTCGCCGGACGATGGCGTGCCACAGGGCTTCGCGGGGCCCCGCCATCCGCATCGCCAGGGGAATCAGCGCGAGCATCATCCGGTCGCGTTCGTAGTAGCGATCGGCGAGAGCCTGATATGAGCGCACGCGCGTGTAGTGATCAATATCGCCGGGCTTGGTCATGCCGACGACTGGGTGCAGGAGCAACGTCCCGTCAACACGGATGGCGGCGCGCCGTGTCAACTCTTCGTGGGCGCGATGGAGCGGGTTGCGCGTTTGAAAGGCGACGACGTTCGGGCGACCCTTCGCCGCCAGTCTCCGACGAACCTCGGAGGGCGAGAGCCGTAAATCCTTAAAGTCGAAGTGGCGCGGGAGCGCGATGACGCGCAGTTCGCCGGAGATGTTGAGCTTCCCCCAGGAGTGCATCTCGGCGACGAGAGGGTGGCGCGGGTCGAAGGTTCCGCAAACGAATTGCGCCTCTTGTCTCAACTCACGCTCGTACACCTCTGCGACGCGCATGATGGCGAGCAAATTATCATGCTCGTCCGCCAAAGCGATCTCACGATCCAGTGAGACCGCTGCCGTCGGCTCGACGGGGCAGGTGATCGGGATGGGGAACAGTTCTCCGCTCGATAGGCGCATCTCCTCGACGACGCGCTGGTAGTCTTCGCGTCCGAGGAAGCTACGGAGCGGCGAGAAGCCGCCGGTGGCGAGAAGCTCCAGATCGCAAATGCTCCGCCGTGTCAGCTTAATGCGCGGCAAGGCGCGGGCGCGCGCCTGCGCTTCCTCTCTTTCCCCGGCAGGCACAAGCAGGTTAACGAGCACGTCGCCGTAAGGCGCGATCAAGTTTTCTGTCTCCGGATCAACTCTCACTACACATTCTCCGTGGCGTCTATTATAAGATATAACCCGAGCGGAAGGATGTCATGTGGGTTCAACCGGGCAGACGGGAGGTAGTAACGTGTCTGCTCGGAAGTCTTAAAGATCGAGGATCGGTCGGCATGCGCTCGGTCGAGAGGGCGAAGACTTTCATCAAAGCGGCATTCCCGGGCGGCGTGCGAATCTATCGCCGGATCAGGAGGGTTCGGCAAGCCCTTAACATTCGCACCCCCGGCATGGCTGCGATCTTCTCCGACATATACCGGAATAACTTGTGGGCGGACGCGGAGTCGGTTTCCGGCAGAGGCTCAACGTTGGCGCGGACAGAGGCGATCAGGCGCGCTCTGCCCGCCGTGCTCGACGGCCTCGGCGCTCAGACGCTGCTCGACGTCCCATGCGGGGATTTCAATTGGATGCGATACATCGATCTGGGAAGGGTCGAGTACACGGGGGCTGACGTGGTGCCGGGGCTGATCGCGCGCAACCGTCAAATGCATGGAAGCCGGGGCAGGACTTTCGTCGTCTCGGACGTGACGAGAGACCGCCTGCCGCGGGTTGACGTGATCCTGTGCCGGGACTGCTTCATCCATCTCTCGTTCCGAGACATCTATGCCGCGCTCGCCAACTTTAAGCGCAGCAACTCCGGTTTCCTGCTTGCGACCACACACGTTACCGTGACGCAGAACGAAGACACGCACACCGGCGGGTGGCGTTCGGTCAACCTACAGTTGCCCCCTTTCAACTTCCCGCCGCCCCGGCAGTTGATCGTCGAGGACACGGAGCTGGGCAAATGTCTGGGCTTGTGGAGTCTGGAAGAATTGGAAGTCCGGCGCAAAAATGTGCTAGCCCGTCGCCCGACGAGTGACTTGCGGCTAAGTGACTCCCGATGAGGCTCAGACGAAAACTTTCAACGGAGTTGCCGCCCGCGCCGTTCATCGTCGGCGTGCCGCGCTCCGGGACGACGCTGCTGCGCCTGATGTGCGACGCGCACCCGGAATTAAGCATCCCGCCGGAGATGGGGTTCATCCCCGCGGCAGAAGGCTTGCGGCGCGGGCGCGGGCTGCGGCAAGCCTTCTTCGAGGTCGTGACGAGCATGCCGTCGTGGGAAGATGCTAACATTCCGCGCGCGCAATTCGAGCAGGCTCTACGCGAGATCGAACCGTTCACCGTCTCGGAGGGCGTGAGAACTTTTTACCGCAACTACGCGAGTCGATTCGGCAAGCTGCGCTGGGGCGACAAGACGCCCTCCTACTGCCTGCAGATGGACAAGATCGAGCGGGTCTTACCGGAAGCGCGCTTCATTCATATCATCCGCGACGGCAGGGACGTGGCACTCAGCTTGCGCGGTCTCTGGTTCTCGCCGGGCGACCGGATCGGGCAACTGGCGCACCACTGGCGCTCGGGGGTCACGACGGCGCGTCGCCTCGGCCAGCGCCGACGCCACTACATGGAAGTCCGCTACGAGGAGTTGATCGCGGACGCGCCCGCCGTGCTGCGAAAGGTTTGCGACTTCATCGAGTTGACTTACGACCCGCGGATGGAGAGCTATTACGAGACTTCACCCGCGCGACTCGACGAAGTGAAATCCATGTACCGCGCCGACGGCACGCTCGTCATCACGAAGGAGGAGCGGCTTTACAACCAACGCTTTACTACGCAGCCGCCGCAAGCTAAGCGCGTCTTCCGCTGGCGCAAAGAGATGGACGCCGAGACGCAATCGCGCTTCGCCGACGTGGCGGGCGCTCTGCTCGAAGAACTCGGATACCCGGAGGCCTGACCAACTACCTTCTCAAGATGCCTGATCAAACATTGTCTCAAGAGCGCGCTGCCTTAGTCATCGCGCACCCCGGACACGAGCTGCGCGTCTACGGCTGGCTCCAAGTAGCACGCCCGCGCGTCTACGTGCTGACGGACGGCTCCGGGCACACGCAGCAATCGCGCATCGCTTCGACCGACAAGGTGCTCTCCACGGCCGGCGCGTCGCGCGGCTCCGTCTACGCGCGCCTGACGGACGCGGCTCTCTACACGGCGATACTCGATCACGACTTCGAGCTGTTCATCAGACTTGCAGACGAATTGGCAGCCGCGCTCATGCGCGAGCGCACAGAGTTCGTGGCGGGCGACGCCGCCGAAGGCTACAACCCCGCGCACGACGCCTGCCGCCTCGTCCTCGACGCGGCAATCGCGCTCGTCCGCCGCGAGACGGGCGCGCAGATCGACAATTTTGAGTTCACGCTCGTCGGGCGTCCCGACGAATGCGCCGAAGAGTCGCGCGTCGCGGCTCGTTGGCTGCGCCTGGACGACGAGGCGTTCGCGCGAAAACTGCTGGCGGCGCGCAACTACCCGGAGTTGGCGGCTGAGGTCGAGGCTGCACTCGACGGCGCGGGGAGCATGGGCTTGCGCGCTCACCCAGACCTCGCCGCCCGGAGCGGCTTGACGAGCAGCGGCATGAGTGGCGAGACGTTCCGTGTCGAGTGCCTACGCCCTATCACCGCCGTTGGACAGGATCATCGCGGATTTCAAGAGCCGCCCTTCTACGAACACTACGGCGAGCGACAGGTGGCGGCGGGTCACTACACGCGCGTGCTGCGCTACCGCGAACACATGCTGCCGCTCGCCGAGATGCTGCGCTCTCACGTCGAACGGCGAATCCCTAACCCCCATCCCCCGCGTTTGGACGGCGCGGGGCGCGGGTGTTAGACTCCCCCGGTTGATAATTTTTATCAGGCTTCGGGCTCCGCACAACGCCCGTCTCACGAACCCCGCCAGGCCGGGAACGGAGCAACGGTAGTGCAGGCAGCGTGTGTTGCGGGTCGGTCCGAAGCCTGACCAGTTCTCATCGGCGGCGCTTTGCGCGTCGCGGCGGTTGCCGAAGCGCGGGCGGTTGGAGCACAATCCAACCGCCCTTTCGGCTTTCAGGTCAACAGCCACATGCGCACGAACTCCGGCGCGCGCCCGACGACGGCGATGAAGATCAACATCAAGCGACTCGACCACGTGCAACTCTGCGTCCCCCTGGACGGCGAGGCGCGCGCGCGCGAGTTTTACGCTGAGCTGCTCGGACTCAAAGAGATCGAAAAGCCCTTGCCGCTTCGGGCACGCGGCGGCATGTGGTTCGAGATCGCCGACGTGCAGCTCCACATCGGCGTCGAGGACGCGCAGGCTGTGTCGAAGCGCCACCCCGCGTTCGAGGTCGAGGACGTCGAAGCGATCAGAAAATATCTGGAGGCGCACGGCGTCCGCACCCGCGACGAGCCGGACATCGAAGGTGTCAAACGCTTCTCCTTCTTCGACCCCTTCGACAACCGCATCGAGTTTCTGGAAAGAAGCCGTTAGCGATTAGCTGTTAGCTGTTAGCCTTTGGCTTTCAGCTAACAGCTAACAGCTAACAGCTAACAGCTACCAATGACCTACCAAGTCATCGCGCGTAAGTGGCGACCGCAGGCGTTTGAGGAAGTGACGGGGCAAGAGCCCATCACGCGGACGCTGCGCAACGCTGTCGAGCACGACCGCCTGCACCACGCTTATCTCTTCTCCGGCGCGCGCGGGGTGGGGAAGACCACGACCGCGCGCCTCTTCGCCAAGGCGCTCAACTGCCACAAGTCCGACCGACCGACGCCCGCGCCCTGCCGCGCCGACGATCCAAGTGCGTGCGCGTCGTGCAAAGAGATCGCCGAGGGGCGCTCGATTGACGTGCTGGAGATCGACGCTGCGTCGAACACGGGCGTGGACAACGTGCGCGAGGCGATCATCAACACGGTCGGCGTGCGTCCGGCGCGCGACCGCTTCAAGGTCTTCATCATCGACGAAGTCCACATGCTCTCGACGGCGGCGTTCAACGCGCTCTTAAAGACGCTGGAAGAGCCGCCGCCGCGCGTCGTCTTCATCATGGCGACGACCGAGTCGCACAAAATCCCGGACACGATCCTCTCGCGCTCGCAGCAGTTCGAGTTCCGCACGATCCCGACGCAGAAAATTTACGAGCGCCTGCGCCTCATCGCCGACGCCGAGCAGATCAAGATCGAAGACCCGGCGCTCAGAGAGATCGCGCGCGCGGGCGAGGGCTCGATGCGCGACGCGCAGTCTGCGTTCGATCAAGTCATCAGCTTCAGTGCGGGCGAGATCAAGACGGACGACGTGGAAGCCGCGCTCGGCATTGCGGGTGCGCACCTGCTCGCGCGCGTGATGCGCGCCGTCGCTGTCGGCGAGACGAAGGAAGTGCTCGCGGTCGTGGACGATCTCGCGGCGCGCGGCCACGACCTGCGCAACTTCTGCCGCGACCTGCTCGCGCACGTGCGCGACCTGCTCGTCGTCAAAGCCGCGGGCGAGTCGTCCGAGATGGCGGACGCGACCGACGCCGAGCGCAAAAATCTGGCGGGCGAGGCGGGCGAGTTTTCTGAGTCCGATCTCGTGCGCTTCTTCCATTCCTTGGGCGAGACCGAGCAGCGCCTGCGCGAGGGCGCGCACCCGCGCTACCAGTTGGAGATCGGGCTCGTCAAACTCATCGAGATGCGCCGCCTCGCGCCGCTCGCGCAAATTCTTGAACGCCTCAACGCGCTCGAAGAGGCGCTGCGCTCCGGCAAGTCTACCGCAACTAACTCTCCGACGCCGACCGGCGGCACGGGCGGCGGGACTGCCGCGCGCGGTGGCGGCGGCGGCTCAAACACTCCGCCCGCGTCGCGTTTCCCGAAGCCGCGCGCCGACGCGCCGCACGCGCCGCAGGGCGCTTCGACGGGAGTCGCGCCCGCGCGCGCGCGAATGTCAGCGGACGAGACGCCGCCGTGGGAGTCGCCCGCAAGCGCGAGCGCGCCCGCCGGTGCCGCAGCACCAACAGCGGGCGTGTCGCCGCCCGCGCTGAAGTTGGTCGAGACGCAGACGGCGACGACAGAAGAGGCACGGCACGGAAACGGTGGCGGCTTCAGCCTCGTCTCCACGCAGGCGCCGCCGCGCGTCGAGTCGGAGCCGCAAGTAGTGATGGCGCCCGCGCCGGACAGTTTTATCGAACGGCTCAAGAGCGCGCTCGAAGATCGGCGCAAGCCTCTGCTCGCGACGGCGCTCGACGGGGCGCGTAAGGTGGAGACGCACGGCGACGAGTTGCTCGTCGAGTTCGCGCCGGAGTCGAAGTTCCTGCGCGACAATTTGTCGAAGCCGGAGAACGCGCGCGTCGTGCGCGAGGCTTGCTCGGAGATCATCGGGCGCGAGATGGGGCTGCAAATCGTCGTGCGCGACGAGAGCGAGTCGCAAGAGGCCGCCGTCGAGGACGAGGGGCGCGCCGCGCGCGACCACCTACGCGAGCTGGCCGAGCAAGACCCGCAGGTGCAGGATGTGCTGCGCATCTTCCGCGCCGAGATCGTGGACGTGCGCCCGGCGGACAAGGCGTGATACGTGCGGAGAGTAGATCGCTGAAAGAGGGGGTCGAGCTTGAGGGAGCCGAGAGCGCGGCTACGGCAGGCTGAATGAGTTGTTATGCGCGGCGCGGCTTAAACGGCGATTCTTTATTTTGAGTTCGCTCGCTGTAGATCGGCTCAAACGAGCGGGTCGTGTGCTCGGTCACGCTCGGCATAGGCTCTGACAGCATTCGCGCCTGTGCCGCGTCAAGCTCTTTCGTCGTTGGCTCCTTCGAGAGCGAAGTATCGCCCGCTTCTTCAGCGCCACGCTTGCGACGCAATAACTGCCAGATGAACACGCCTTCGACGAGCAGCATGATGAGGAAGCTCAGCATCGTAAAGGCGAAAATCTGCCCCACATGGAAGCCGACCATTTTCTTCGCCATCTTGAGGAACGTGATGGCGACAAAGCCAAAGACCAAGACCGCGACCATGCCCCAGACGAGGGACGCAGGTCTCACTTCTGATGATTTCATGAGGCTATCGCCCTTCTCCCCACCCAACTTCGCGCCACAATAATTACAGTAGCTCAAGCCCTGCGCGACAGCCATGCCGCAAGATGGACAATACATCCTCTCTCACCTCCTGAAGACCATTACGATACCGAACGCCGCCAGGTTCAACAGTGATTTCCCAGCAAAGGCCAAGTGCTTAACGCCCGCCATCAGCCTCCGCCCCGCGCCTCTAAAAGTAGATGACAAGCGTCGTGTCGGCGGTCGGGTACGTGCCATTGTTAGCCCGCCCCTCGCCGATAGCGGTCACTACCTCAACCGGATGAGTAATATCCTTATCTGCGGAAGTGCGCAAGAGCCTCAGTCGCGGTGTCGATGGCGCCGCCTTGAGTGCGCCGTTATGTGCTGAATCGTAACGCTTGAATTTCGCTTACCTCTTTCCGTGAACAAAGGTTAACCGGAGCGCGTATAGTTCGGCTGACAAGGGAGGTTTGGCGGCGATGCGTAATCCGATGTTGGCGGGAATCCTGAGCTTGCTCGTGCCGGGCGTGGGGCAGCTCTACAACGGTCAGATTTTGTGGGGCGTCCTGTGGCTCGTGCTGACGGGCGTCTCGTGGATCGGGACGGCGGGGCTGCTCGGCTGGGTCGTCCACATCTTCGCGGCGTGGTCGGCGTACTCTTACGCGAAAGATCACCCCGTGCGTTTGTAAGCGGCGGCTATCGGCGGGCGTCACTCAGGCGCGTGCGCGTCGGCTCTCATGTGCCGACGCGCACGCGCCTTTTCCATGCTCGCGCCACGCTCGCCGCGTGTGAGCTTTTGCGTTTCCAAGCCGCACCTGAAGCCCTTTTGACATTCACCGATCCGCGTTTCTATACTTCCCGCTTCGTCCCCGCGCGCCCTCCCCAACCGTGGTCTCGGACGATGCAAGGAAGCGCAGCCCGACCGTCGGGTTCTCGGCGCCTCACGAAGTCTCACACACGAACGGAGTTTTTGATCGTCATGAAACGCTGTACCTCGCTGCTCACCGCCGCCCTCTGCCTCGTCGCGCTCGCGGCTCAGACCGCCCACGCGAAAGACACCTGGACGAGCGTGCGCTCGAAAAACTTCCTTCTCGTCGGCAATGCGAGCGAGAAGGAGATTCGTCTCGTCGCCACGCGCCTCGAACAGTTCCGCTTCGTCTTCGCGCAACTGTTCCCGAAGGCGAACCTGACCGCGCTCGTGCCGACGACCGTCGTCGTCTTCAAGTCCGACTCCTCGTACACGCCGTTCAAGCCCCTCTACAACGGCAAGCCCGCGAACGTCGCGGGCTACTTCCAGCCGGGCGAAGACGTCAACTACATCACGCTCACCTCCGAGAAGTACGGCGAGGAGAGCCCCTACGCCGTCATCTTCCACGAGTACTCGCACGTCATCATCAACAACAACCTGACCGACCCACCCGCCTGGTTCAACGAGGGGCTCGCCGAATACTACAGCACCTTTGACGTGACCGACGGCGACAAGAAGATCACGCTCGGCAGGCCCGTCTCCAACCACGTCTATCTGCTGCGCGAGCAGTTCATGCCGCTCGAAGGCCTGCTGCGCGTGACGGAGAGCTCGCCCGCCTACAACGAACGCGACAAGCAGGGCATCTTCTACGCAGAGTCTTGGGCCTTCGTGCATTACCTGTTGCAGGGCAGCAAGGGGCAGCGCCTCGCGCAGCTCGGTCGCTTCAGCGCGCTGCTCTCGGCGGGCAAGCCGCTCGCGGAGAGTTTCCAGCAGGCTTTTCAGTCCGACTACAAGACGATGGAGAAGGAGCTGCACAATTACGTCAAGAACAGCACCTACCGTGGGGAAATCTTCGATCTCTCCAAGCCCCTCACCTTCGACGCGGAGATGACCGTCGCGCCGCTCTCGGAGTCGGACGCGCAAGCCTACCTCGGCGATCTCCTGCTGCACACGAACCGGCTCGACGCCGCCGAGGCGCGGCTCAAGCAGGCGCTCGCGCTCGCGCCCGACTCGGCGCTGGCGCACGCCTCGCTCGGCATGGTGCGCGTGCGCCAAGGCAAGTTCGACGAAGCGGAGGCGGAGCTGCGCCAGGCCGTGGCGGGCAACTCGCAGAACTACCTCGCGCACTACTACTACGCCTACGCCGTCCAGCGCAAAACCGTCCGCGAGGGGCAGATGGTCATGTCTTTCCCGGCGGAAGACGCGCGCGTCATGCGCGAGGAGTTGAAGCGAGCCATCGCGCTGAACCCTTCGTTCGCCGAGAGCTACTACCTGCTCGCCTTCGTCAGCGTCGTGACGGGCGAAGAGCTGGACGAGGCGGCGCGGCTGCTCGAACAGGCGCGCAAGCTTGAGCCGAACCGGCAGGCGTTCCCGCTGCTCTTAGCACAGATACAGATGCGCAAGCAGGACTTCACAGGGGCGCGCCAACTGCTGGAGCCCGTCGCGCGCAGCGGCAACGCCACCCCGCAGGAGCGCGCCGAGGCGCAGTCCATGCTCTCGACCGTCGCCGTGATCGAAGAGCAGATCGCGAAGCACGGTAGGGACAACATCACGTTTTCGAGCGGCGGGGGCGACGAGCAGAGCAGCGGATCGGTGAGCGTGGACAACGGCGACAAGGTCATCAGCTCGAAGCCGATGATCAAGCGGCACGCAGAAGGCGAAGAGGTGCGCGGCACGCTCACCGGCATCGACTGCGCGAAAGGATCGAGCGCGGTCTTCAACGTCAAGGTGGGCGACCGCGTGCTCCGGCTCCATGCCGCCGCGATGGAGCAGGTTCAACTGGTGAGCTACGTGCCCGGTCTGGAAGGCACGGGAATCTCCTGCGGCGCGCGCAAGCCGGAGAGCCTGGTCTTCGTCACGTTCAAGCGCGCGACCGAGCCCAAGGCGAAGTTCGATGGCGAGCTGCTCGCGGTCGATTTCGTCACGCCGGACATCGAACTCGAACCTTAAAGGACTGACACGGGGACGTGCGGACACGGAGACACGGAGAGGACGAGTCCTTCCTGGTCACGGCGTCCGCGCGTCTCCTTGTCCGCGCGTCTCACGCTCTTATTCTTCGCCTGAGTCGTCCGTGTCTGAGTCGGCGGCGGCGCGGCGCACGGGGAGGAGGCGGCGGATAAGTTCGTTTAAGCGGTCGAAGTCTGCGGGCTTCGTCAGATAGCCGTCGATGCCCGCGTCGTAGGCGGCGCGGCGGAAGCCGTCGGTCGAGAAAGCGGTGAGAGCAACGACGGGGACGAGGCGCAGCGTCGGGTGTTCGCGCAGGCGGCGCGTCGCGCCCAGGCCGTCGAGCCCGGGCATCCCGATGTCCATTAGGATCAGATCGGGCGCGCTGATCTCTGCGACCCGCAGCGCCTCTTCGCCGTTCGACGCAGTGATGACGCGATAGCCTTCCTGTTGCAGGTACAGGCTCGTGACAACGAGGCTGTCCGGCGTGTCGTCCACGATCATCAACAGGAAGTCGCGCGCCTTAAATTCCTGCGTGTTCATCTGCTCAT
>JBJMGS010000232.1:0-7256 GCA_045807785.1 Pyrinomonadaceae bacterium | reverse complement strand
GGGCGCGCGCGAAATCGTTGCCCGTCCCCGCGGGCAGCACGGCGAGCGCGGCGCGCGCACTTGCCGGCGTCGTCGGCGCGCGGGTGGATTCCGTTTCCCTCCCGCGTCGCTCGGTCTCCCGCGCGAAGAAACCGTTGACGACTTCGCTGAGTGTGCCGTCGCCGCCGACGACCGCGACGGTGCGGTAGCCCGCCGCGACGGCTTCACGCGCCGACTCTCGCGCGTCGCCGAACTCGCGCGCCTCGTGGGCGTCAAACACGACGCCCGCCGCTGCGAGCGCGGCGCGCACCTCTGTCCAAGCCGCGCGCGCGCGCGCCGCCGAGTGGTTCACGATCACGAGTGTCTCAGCCCCACCGCTCATCGAGCGTCAATCGTAAGGCGTAAGCCGTGAATCGTAAATCGAATTTCGTGAATCGTGAATCGTGAATCGTCAATCGTGAAAACCGTCGCGCGTGCGCGTTCGCACTTCACCATCCGTCACCCTCAACTCGCCAACGACGATTGACGATTCACGATTCACGATTCACGATGACAGCCATGAGCGAACAGCGTATGCGCGCCGTCGTGATCGCGGGGCACGGGGGCGTCGAGAATTTGGAAGTGCGCGAGGTCGAGAGGCCGCGCGCCGAGGGCGACCGCGTGCTGGTGCGCGTGCGCGCGGCGGCGCTCAACCGCGCGGACTTGTTGCAGCGGCGCGGGCGGTATCCGGCCCCGCCGGGCGCGTTGCAAGAGGTTCCCGGTCTGGAGTTCGCGGGCGAGATCGTGGAGTGCGGTGCGGAAGCGCGCGCGTGGAAGTCGGGCGAGCGCGTGTTCGGCATCACGGCGGGCGGCGCGCAGGCCGAGTATGCGGTCGTGCCGGAGAGCGCGCTCGCGCGCGTGCCGGACAACCTCTCTTGGGAGGAAGCCGCCGCCGTGCCCGAAGCCTTCATCACGGCGCACGACGCGATGTTCACACAGGGGCGTCTAACAATCGGCGAGCGTGTGGCGGTTCACGCCGCCGGATCGGGCGTCGGTCTCGCCGCCTTGCAACTCGCCCGCGCTGCCGGGGCGCAAGTCTTCGGCACGGCGCGCACCGCCGCGAAGCTCGAACGCGCGCGAGAATATGGTCTGGACGAGGGCGTAGTCGTCGCAGGCGATCCGCAGGTCTTCGCCGACGCGGTGCGTGAACGCACGGCGGGCGCGGGCATCGATCTCATACTCGATCTGGTCGGTGCGTCGTACCTCGCGGCGAACCTCGACGCGCTCGCCCCGCGCGGTCGTCTCATCCTCGTCGGCACGATGGGCGGCGCGGCGGCTGAGTTGAACTTCGGGGTTGTGATGTCAAAACGCCTGCGCCTGCGCGGCACGGTCTTGCGCGGACGTTCGACCGAAGAGAAGGCGCGCGCCGTGCGCCTCTTCGCCGCGCAGGTCGTCCCGCTCATCGCACGCGCCGTCATGCGCCCGGTCGTGGATTCCGTCTTCGATATGGCGGATGTGCGTGCCGCGCACACGCGCATGGAGACGAACGAGAGCTTCGGGAAGATAGTTTTAACCGTGAATCATCAATCGTGAATCGTGAATCGTGGGAAGCCGTAAACTGTGAACGGTGGCAAGTGATAAGCAAAGCCGCTCGCCTTGCCTGTCACGATTCACGATTTACGACGCACCATTGACGAGTGACGATTGACGCCTTTGCTCCTCGCTTGTCACTATCGACATTCGTGTGCGATGATTACGTTTTCAGAAGGGGCGCGTGCCGCGTCCTGTGGTTTTGATAATGGAGGTTTGATAGTGAAAGCGGAGTTGTCACAGTTGATTGCATTACAAAACGCAGACACATGCATCCGTAAGTTAAAGGCTGACCTGGATGCGGTTCCAGAAAGGCGCGCTGAGATCGAAAAGGAATTCGACCAGCGCGCCTTTGAATTTAAGGGCGTCGAAGGCGAGCGCGACGCGGCGCGCGAAAAGCGTGCGCAACTGGAGACCGAGGTCGTCGAGTCGCGGCAGAAGGCGGAACACGCTGACCGCGCCCTGATGGCTTCGACGAACGAGAAGGAGTACACCGCCGCCATCCGCGAGGCGGACGCCGCGCGCAAGCACGCCTCGCAACTCGAGACGCAAATTCTCGAACAGATGGAGGCGTTCGAAGGCGCGGAGAAGAAGATGGCAGAATTGGAGCCGCAGGTCGCGACCCTGCGCGCCGAGCGCGACGAGAAGCTCGCGGCGTTCGACGAGCAGGTGAAGCGCGAGGAGGCGGAGTTGGAGGAGTGCCGGCGCGATCGCGAGCGCCTGCTCGCGGAGTTGCCGAAACAGATGGGCGCGCTCTACGACCGCATCCGGGCGCGCATCCGCAACGGCGTGGCGGTCGCAGAGGCACGCAACGGCGCCTGCACCGCCTGCTTCATGTCGCTGCGCCCGCAGATCATGTCGATGATCCGGCGCGGCGAAGAGATCGTCACCTGCGACAACTGCAACCGCATCCTCTACTACGCGGGCTCTGTGCCGGCTGGCAGCAGCAGCACCGAGCCCGCCGTCGAACACGCGCACACTGTTTGACGTCAAACGCCGACGCGCTAAAGCTAAGGCGCGGCGCACGTCACGTGCAGACGTTCGCGAGAAACAGAATCGGAGCCGGTCTCTCCTCAAGAGCCCGGCTCTTTAGTTTGCGCCGCGCGATAGTTTCATGATGCGCGCGCGAACATCCCGCTCCCCTTGATGGGGATGAACGGGTTGGGAGGTTTCGAGAGTTGGCGAGCACGGAATCAACCGTGACGACGGGCGCGGCGGCAAGCGTCGCGGCGGAGACGGTGGCGAAGTCTGTGAAGACTGCCGTCGGCGCGGTCGAGCGCGGCGCGCGTGCGCGCTGGTGGCGGCGGCATGGGTCGCCGTCGCGCGGCTTCTGGTACGAGGACGCGCGCGGTCGCCGCGTCACGGACGAGACGGCGCTCGCGCGGATCAAGTCGCTCGCCGTGCCGCCCGCGTGGAAGCACGTGCGGGTCGCGCCCGGCGCGCACTGCCGCCTGCAAGCCATCGGCGTTGACAAGCTCGGTCGCGTGCAGCGCGTCTATCACCCCACGTTCGCCGCGCGCCGCCAGCGCGAGAAGTTCGCGAAGACGATCCGCTTCGGTGAGGCGCTCCCCGCTTTGCGCAAGCGGACGAACGAAGACATCGCGCGCGAAGGGCTGCCGCGCGAGCGCGTGCTCGCCGTCGTCATCCGCCTGATCAACGATCTCTACTTCCGCGTCGGCTCCGAGCTGAGCGTCAAACGCTACCGCACCTACGGCGTGACGACGCTCAGGAACCGGCACCTCGAGATTAGGCGCGGCGGTCGGCTCGTCTTCAGCTTCACGGGCAAGCACCACATCAAGCACCGCCGCGTCGTGGTTGACGAGGAACTCTCGGCGCTCATGCGCGACATACAGAGTCTGCGCGGCGCGCGCCTCTTCCAGTTCTACGACGAGGAGCAGAAGCGTCGGCGACCCGTCACGCCGCGCGACGTGAACGAGTACATCAAGGCGGCGACCGCGCCGGAATTTTCGGCGAAAGACTTTCGCACGTGGGGCGGGACGCTGCTCGCGGCGGTGGCGCTCGCAGACCTCGGCAAGGCGGAGGACGAGAAGCAGGCGAAGAAGAACGTCGTCCGCGCCGTCGAGCGCGTCGCCGAACGCCTCGGCAACACGCCGACGGTCTGCCGCTCGTCTTACATCCACCCGCTCGTCATCGAGAGTTATCTGAAGGGCACGACGCTCGAAGAGTTCCGACCGCGCAGGGAGCGGCGCATCGGGCGGCAGCAGCCGGAATATCTACCGGAGGAACGCGCGCTCTTGAAGATGCTGAAAGCAAGCGGCGGGTCGTCAGGGAGTCAGTAAGGAGCTTTCCAGAAGCACTCTAATGACATCATCACCCAACGCGCCGGAGGCTTGAGAATTGAAGACTACATTGTCAGTGGGTCGAGCGCACTCTGTTGCTCGGTGTCTGACAAGCTAGAATGAGTTCTCTAAATCCCCGCACGTATCTCGAAATCCCAGCCTGTGTTTGTGTGGATCGGGCTGCTCTCCCTTTGACAACGGCTTGCCGGGTTCATCCCAGCGCTGAGGCACAACCCACTCCACGGCATAATAGGTTGGCAGGTCATCAACCTCGCTGGTGTGCCGAACCCATCTCCACGCCACGCGCCAGCGCCCTCCATCTTCTTGCTCTATGAAAATGTGGGCGGTACTTGTTGCATCGACGCTGCTCAACGTGACGGTTAGGTAGCCCGCGTGGTGCTCGCTCCAATGTTGCCAGATGAACTCGCGCGCGCGCACGACCGTATCGTCTTGACCTTCTTCGGACGCGAACAGGGGCTTTGGGTTAATGAGATTAAGTCGTTCGTATGCGGCGAGGTTACGACCCTGCTCAACGCCCACCGTGCTGAGCATCCCGCCGCCGTTTACAACTGCCACCTGGGTCGTTCGCCCGCCCTTGCGCCGGAATCTATCGTTCGGGAATTCGTGCGGCGTCGCCTTCTGCCTACAATCAGAAGCCACATGCGGTGGGGGAATATTACTGCCTCGTTTAATGCCAATAGGAGGAGTGCCTTGAGACATCTGGCGGGCACAGCCGAAGGGCACGAGGGCGAACAGCATTATCGAAATTGTGCTCGAAAGAAGTCTATGAATGATCATGTTCATCCTCATCAACCGCACCGCAGAAGGTCGCACCTCGAAACGCTCATCAGGGAACTGCTCGCCCGGACGAACGGAAGTTAGCCGGCGAGGCTACTCATAGAGTCGGCACCCGATGAAGTTCTCCAGATAGTCGCTTATATCGCCCGGCGAGGCGTCCGCGGAGACGTAGCTGACGTAGTTGTCGGGTCTGAGCAGCACGCTGAAAGGGCGATTCGCGCCGAAGGCTTCCGCCGCCGCCGTGTCGAGCGTGAGGAAGTGGAAGTCAACCAGCCCGTCGAATCGATTGTCGAGTTCGGGCTGAAGTGTTTGCGCGCCGCCCTGCCCGTCCGAGAAGTCGAGCAGGTGAAATTTCGGCTGGCGCAGTCGGTCGTAGATGCTCTCGCCTCCGACGAGGAAGTATGGCATCCGGTCGCCGGCTTTGACTTTGAAATGTTCGTCGCCCGCGTGGCGGCTGAGCGAGCCGTGGCGGTAGTTGATGCCGATCTGCGAGAGGAGCGGGAAGACAAAGTGCTTCACCGCGTCGAAGCCGAGAAGCAAGTTCGCGACCGACGGGAAGACGCTCGTGCGGAGGAAGGCGAGGATGCGCTCCGAGCCCGCGCCGAACTGGAACATCCGGTCGGTGGTCTGCAAGAGGTGCTTGGCGTTCTCCAAACGCTCCTCGTTGTAAGTCTCCAAAAGTTTTTCGCCCGCCGCGCCCTTCAGCGTCAACGCCAGCTTCCAAGCGAGGTTGTAGCCGTCCTGAATCCCCGTGTTCATCCCTTGCGCCCCGGCGGGCGTGTGGACGTGCGCGGAGTCGCCCGCGAGGAAGCACCTACCGGAAGAGAACCGGCTGACGTGGCGCGTGTGAACTTTGTAGGTCGAGAACCACTCGACGTCGTGGATGTCGAGCGGGAGCTGCGCCTCTTCCTTGACGCGCGCCTCGATCTCTTCGTAGAGCACTTCGCCCTCGTCCTTCGAGAACTCTTCGGGGAAGACGCCGACGATGCGGTAGCGCCTGTCGCCCTTGAGCGGGAAGAAGAGGAGGAACGTCTCCCGCGACAGGCAGATGTGCAGCGCGTCGTGGTCGAGCGCCCAGTCGATCCGCGCGTCGGCGACGTAGAAGGTGCGCTCGAAGGTGCTGCCCTCGAATTCCAAACCGAGCGCGTGTCGCACGGGGCTGCGCGCGCCGTCGCAGCCGACCAGATATTTGGCCTCGATAGTTTGCGCCGCGCCGCCCTGCGTCGTGACGCGCGCGGAGACGCCCTCGCTGGTTTGGGTGACGCTCTCGAATTCGGTGCGCCAGAGAACGTCTCTTCCTTGGCTTCGCAGGTACTCGTAGAGCAACTCTTCGTTCTTGCTCTGTTCCAGCATGAGCACGTAGGGGTATGGGCTCAGGCCCTCGCCGATGTGCGCGAGGTCGAGTTCGCCGCGCACCTCGCTGCCCACGAGCAGGCGCGCTTTCTCGGCGACCGCGCCCCGCTCGACCGCCTTGTGCGCCAGCCCGATCTGCTCGTAAATCTCCAACGTGCGCGCGTGGACGCCGATGGCTTTCGAGTAGGGCGTGACGCTCTCGCCCTTCTCGGCGACGACGAAATCGACGCCGTGCCTGCTTAACTGACAAGCCAGCGAAAGCCCCGTCGGGCCTGCGCCGATGATCGCCACGTCGGTTTTGATCGTCTCCATCAGATCACTCCGAACAAGCGCCCTCGCCTGCGGCACGACGAGCGTTTAATACGTGAGCGGGATCGCGGCGCGGTAGCAGTCGTAGAGTTCGCGGCGGCTGGCGGCGGCCATCGCGAGATCGTGCAGCAGCCCGTTCTCCAGGCTATACACCCAGCCGTGCAGCGTCAGTTCCTGACCGCGCTCCCAGGCGCTCTCAACGACGGTCGTCTGCCCGACGTTGAAGACCTGTTCGATGACGTTCAGCTCGCAGAGCCGATCCCCCCGCCCCTTCTCGTCGTCGATGCGCTCCAGGAGTCGCGTGTGCCGCTGCATCACGTCCTGCACGTGGCGCAGCCAGTTGTCGATAAGCCCGAGCCGCGTGCCGCGCAAAGCGGCTTGGACGCCGCCGCAGCCGTAGTGGCCGCAGACGATGACGTGGCGCACCTGCAAGACTTCGACGGCGAACTGGAGGACGGAGAGGCAGTTGAGATCGGTGTGGACGACGACGTTGGCGACGTTGCGGTGGACGAACATCTCGCCGGGCTGAAGGCCGACGAGTTGCGTCGCGGGCACGCGGCTGTCCGAGCAGCCGATCCACAAATAGTCTGGCGCCTGCTGCCGCGACAGCTCGCTGAAGAACGAAGGGTTCTGCAAGCGCAGGGCTTCCGCCCAGCGGCGGTTGCTCTCGAAAAGTTCCGGCAGAGATTTCATACGACTCGCCTCCGCGCCGAGATCATGACGCGCGGTGTTAGTGCAGTCCGCCGCCCTTGCCGCCCGTGCCGAGCGATCCCTTCGCCACCTTCGGCTCGCTCGCCGCAATCTTCTTGCCGGTCTTCTTGCGCCGCTCGACCCGCGCCACGCTCGCCGGAGCCGCACCCTTCCCCGGTCGCGTGCGCTTACCCTTCGCCGCCTTGTTCGCCATCGTCGCGCCTTCCATAGACTACTTGTACGTCAAGAAGTAATCGT